>JAEYUX010000035.1 GCA_023432235.1 Actinomycetes bacterium | reverse complement strand
AAGGCGAGCGGTCACGTATCCTAGAGGTGGCGTCGGACCGTGGTAGCCCCGGGCTCCAACACCAGCCGCCAAGAGCGGCCTTAGCGCCGACTGGCGCTCCCGGTCCGGCGTCATTTTCATGCCCGCGCAAAGCAACGCAGCCCGCGCGTTCTCGCGTTCCTCTACTTGCGACGCGGCTTGAGGAAATGCTTCTCGACCGCGACGATTTCGGGCTCGGCGCCCCCGTTGACCACGTGGAGGACGAGCACTCCGCCCGCCGGAAGAAACGGCATCTTGTGCGGGAGCGACCCTGCCGTGGAGTCCGCGACGAAGCGCCGGAGCACGTCCATGAGTGCGGGCAGTGTGGGCCTGTGAACACACACCACGCGGCTGCGCTTTTTCCGCACGAGTTCCTCGAACGTGGAGACCGTCGCGTCGGGCTTGTCCGCGAACGCCTGCTCACGCAAGGTGCCGAAACCGCGTACCGGAATCCCCGCGGCCTCCGCGTACGGGTGGACCGTTTGGACGCAGCGAAGTGCCGTCGACGATGCCACCCGAGTGACACCAAAAGCGGCGAACAAGCCCACCAACTGCGCCGCGCGAACCTGCCCGCCCTTGGTGATTGGTCGGCGGACGTCCTTCGCTGTCCAGCCCTTGCGGCGCTTGGCTCGGGCGTGACGAGCAACGATGAACGTGCGGGTCTTGAGGCGGCCCTTTTCATGCATTGCAACGAGCCGCTTGAGAAGACGCAAGTCTTCCGCGAGCGTGATGAGCGCCTTCGCTTCAGCGACTGTCAGCCAGCGGACCTCATCGATCTCATTCTTTGACGCGCGCTTCACCTTGGCGCGAGCGGTGACGGGGATCGCGTCCTTGTCGAGAACGCGCGCCGTCCAGTACTTCACCACTTTGGTGCGGCCGCCGCCAACGGGATAACGCAACGTTGGCAGGGGAGGGCCGAGCTCAACGTGAACTCGCGTTTCCTCGGCCACCTCACGTACTGCGCACGCGGGCAACGTCTCGCCCTTGTCGAGTTTTCCCTTGGGCCACGACCAGTCGTTGTAGCGCGGGCGGTGAACAGCAAGCACCTCAAGCTCGCCCGCCTCGGACACGCGCCATACGAGGGCGCCGGCCGCGAGGACGACGTCCTTCTCATCTTCTTTCACGAGCGTCTGGCCCTGCGCTCCGGCTGCCGTTCGATGTAGATGCTCTGAAGGTCGCGCAGGCGCTCTCCGTCAGGTCCAACGGTCGAACGGTGCCACTCGCCCTCGGCGTCGAGCTCCCACGCGGACACATCTGCCGCCATCGCGAGGTCGATGTTCTCGAGCAGGTGCTCCACCTGGTTGCCCGCCGGGATGGAAATGAGAGCCTCGATGCGCCGGTCAAGGTTGCGGTGCATGAGATCGGCCGATCCGATAAAGACAACCGGATCGTCCTCGCCGCGGAAGGCATAAACGCGCGAGTGCTCGAGGAACCGGCCCAATACGGAGCGGACTCGGATGTTGTCGCTGAGTCCGGGGACACCTGGGCGCAACGCACAGATACCGCGCACGAGCATGTCGACCTTTACGCCGGACTGGGAGGCGCGGTACAGCGCGTCGATGGTGCGTTCATCGACCACCGAGTTCACCTTGATCTTGATCCACGCTTCGCCACCCGCGCGGGCACGGTCCGCTTCGGCGTCGATGAGATCGATGAGGCCAGCGCGCACCGACGTCGGTGCGACAAGGAGGCGGCGGAACTTCGCCTTTGGCGCGTAACCCGAGAGCTGGTTGAACAGTTTGGTGAGGTCCGAGCCCACATCCGGATCCTTGGTGAGCAGTCCGTAGTCCTCGTACATGCGGGCCGTGCGCGGGTGATAGTTGCCCGTGCCGATATGGCAATAGCGGTGTAGCCCGTCATCTTCTTGGCGCACCACCAAGAGCAACTTGCAGTGCGTCTTGAGACCCACAAGGCCGTAGACCACGTGAACGCCGGCCTGCTCAAGTTTGCGTGCCCACGAGATGTTGCGCTTCTCGTCAAAGCGCGCCTTGATCTCGACGAGCGCAAGCACCTGCTTGCCATTGCGAGCCGCCTCGATGAGCGCATCCACAATGGGGCTGTCACCTGACGTTCGATACAGCGTCTGCTTGATCGCGAGCACCTGCGGGTCATTCGCTGCTTGAGTGAGAAACGCCTGAACCGAAGTGGAGAACGAGTCGTATGGGTGGTGCAAGAGCACGTCCGAGCGCGAGATCGCTTGGAAAATGTCCTGCTCCTCGGCCGTTTCGACCGGTGCCAACTTGTGGTGCGTGGTGGGGCGGAACGCCGGGAACTGAAGGCGCGGCCGGTCGAGATCAGCCACCACATCGAGACCACGCAAATCAAGCGGCGCGGGCAGGTGGTAGACATCCGCCTCCGAGATACCGAGCTCTCTCACGAGGAACTCGCGCACACGAGGGCTGAGGTCCTCCGCGACCTCAAGGCGCACGGCTGGGCCAAAGCGGCGGCGTAGCAACTCCTTCTCCATCGCCTTGAGAAGGTTCTCTGCGTCGTCCTCCTCCACCTCCACGTCCTCATTGCGCGTGACGCGGAACGTGTAGTGATTGACCACGTCCATGCCGGGAAAGAGGTAGTCGAGGTGAGCGGCGATGACATCCTCGATCGGCACAAAGCTGCGCGGCTCGTCGTCGAGTGCCGACGCGTCGGTCACCTGCGACGCCTTGCCGTGAGCGTCAACACTCATGAAACGCGGCAGAGTCTCCGGCACCTTCACACGAGCGAAGTAGTCCTTGCCAGTGTCGGGGTCGCGAATCTCAACCGCGAGGTTGAGAGACAGGCCCGAGATGTACGGGAACGGGTGGGCCGGGTCCACCGCGAGCGGCGTCAGCACCGGGAAGATGTCGGAACGGAAGAGCTTGCGGAGGCGATTTTGCTCATCGTCGCCGAGTTCATCGAGACGCACCAAATGGATGCCCTCGTCCGCCAAGGCCGGCCGCACGACGTCATGAAAGACGTCTGCGTGCCGGTCCATCAGTTCATGGGCGCGCTCGATCAACGTGTCGATGAGGCGCGTCGCGCTCATCCCGGTGGCGCTCGGGACTGCGAAACCCGCCGCAAGGCGGCGCTTGAGGCCAGCCACGCGAACCATGAAGAACTCGTCCAGGTTGGAGGCAAAAATGGCAAGGAAACGGGCGCGCTCAAGGAGCGGCGTCGTGTCATCTTCCGCGAGTTCGAGGACGCGCTCATTGAACGCAAGCCAACTGAGCTCGCGATCAAGGAAACGAT
The DNA here is from genome assembly GCA_023432235.1 of Actinomycetes bacterium. Taxonomy (GTDB): domain Bacteria; phylum Actinomycetota; class Actinomycetes; order Actinomycetales; family Demequinaceae; genus Demequina. The sequence continues at coordinate 3,323 of JAEYUX010000035.1, read as the reverse complement.
CCTCGGGAAGACCCTCGGGAGCGTCGTGATCGGGCTCGCTCGGCAACGGCAGCATCGGCACCGGGAACGTCTCTTCCGAGGAGGCTGTCGCGATCGCCTCGGTGGTCGGCTCCATCGCGCCGATCCCCGTGCGACCGTACGACTCATGCACCTCTTCAAGACGGATCTGCGACTCGTCAACGGGCGGCACAACGATCGCGTCATCTACCGACGAATCGGGCTCGTGCCGGTAGTCATTGGTGTCGTGGGCAGACATGAGCCCATGGTGTCATGGCGCGCCGATGATGGCGACCCAGTTCTTGCGCCCGGAGGACGGCACGTAACCTTGCGCTATGAGAGGCGGTGCACTGAAGGAGCTGTTGCCCGCGTGGGTCCGTGCGCTCGCGCCTGGTGTGCTCATCTCGGTGGCGGGAGTGATCGCCTTTGCGGGCGTCCTCGATCAATTTCTCGAGCGCGATGACCTCTACGTGGTCGACCAACCCGTGCTCGAGTTCCTCGCCGAGGCTCGCACACCCTGGCTCACCACGCTGCTCACATGGGTGACCCACGCCTTTGGCCCGGTCATCCTCCCCGCCATCATCAGCGTCGGCTGCCTGGCGTGGTACCTGCGCTCTCGAGACGTGCGCGGCCCCGCCTTGCTTGCCGGCGCCATGGTGTTGTCGACGGCCATTGCGGCGTTGGTGAAGATCATCGTCGAAAGGCCGCGCCCGGCGGAAGCGCTGCAAGTGGTGCCCGGTTTTGAGACGTCGTTCTCGTTCCCGTCGGGCCATACAACGGGAGCGGCGACGCTCGTCATGGTGGTCGCGTACCTCTCATGGCGCCGACGCCACGGCAAGCGCGCGCTCGCCGTTTGGGCAGCGACGGCGACGGTGGTCATCGTCCTCGTGGGCGGGTCACGCCTCTATCTCGGCTACCACTTTGTCACCGACGTCATGGCCGGTGCCTGCCTCGGGCTCGTCACGCTCGGCGCCGTCGTCGCGGTGTCACGATGGCTCGACATGCGTGCCACCGCGATCGACGAACGCGACTCTTAGATCACGCCAAAGGCGAGCATCGCGTCGGCCACACGAATGAAGCCAGCGATGTTCGCGCCCGACACGTAATCGCCAGGGGTGCCGTACTCGTCGGCCACCGAAACGCACGTGTCGTGGATGTGTGCCATCGCCTCGTGGAGGCGCTGGTCCGTGTACTCAAAGGTCCACGAGTCGCGCGAAGCGTTCTGCTGCATCTCCAGCGCGGACGTGACAACGCCACCTGCGTTGGCCGCCTTGCCGGGAGCGAAGAGCACTCCTGCATCACGGAACACGCGCACGGCCTCGGGGGTCGATGGCATGTTGGCGCCCTCTGCGACCGCCCGCACACCCATCCGCACCATGTTCTCTGCGCGCTTCTTGTCGATCTCGTTCTGCGTGGCACACGGCAACGCAACGTCGGCGTTGACGTCCCACACCGAACCGTCGGTGACGTAGGTGGCACCAGTGAGACGTGCGTATTCGTCGAGGCGCGCACGCTTCTCGAACTTCAGCTCCTTGAGGAGGTCAACGTCAATGCCGGACTCGTGAACGATGTAGCCGCCGGAGTCGGACACGGCCACCACGTTCGCGCCGAGCTCCTGAGCCTTCTGCGCAGCGTGGACAGCGACGTTGCCTGAACCAGACACCACGACGCGGCGGCCGTCGAGGCCCTCGCCAACCTGTGCGAGCATCCGCTCGACGAAGTAAACGGTGCCAAAGCCGGTGGCCTCGGTGCGCACCTGCGAACCGCCCCAGCCCACGCCCTTACCGGTCAGCACGCCGGATTCGTAACGGTTGGTGATGCGCTTGTACTGTCCAAAGAGGAAGCCGAGCTCGCGGCCACCCACACCGGTGTCACCCGCAGGCACGTCCGTGTACTCGCCAAGGTTGCGGTACAGCTCCGTCATGAAGGACTGGCAGAAGCGCATGACCTCGGCGTCGGACTTGCCGCGGGGGTCAAAGTCCGAGCCACCCTTACCGCCACCAATGGGCATTCCGGTGAGGGAGTTCTTGAAGATCTGCTCGAAGCCGAGGAACTTGACGATTCCCAAGTACACGCTCGGGTGGAAGCGCAGGCCACCCTTGTACGGTCCCAGCACCGAACTGAACTCAACGCGGAAGCCGCGGTTGATGCGAACCTGACCAGCATCGTCTACCCACGGCACACGGAAGATGATCTGACGCTCGGGTTCGCAGAGGCGGCGGATGATCTCGGCCTCCGCGTACTGCGGGTGCTTCCCCACAACCGGCTTGAGGCTTTCGAGCACCTCGCGCACGGCTTGGTGAAACTCCGGCTCCGCAGGGTTGCGCCGAACCACCTCGTCAAAGACGGGAATGAGTCGCGGGTCCAGGTTTTCCATGGTGTGTCCTTTCCAGGCTCAAGCCAGGAAGGACCGCCGGTATCGAGCCGGTCCGCATCCCGGCTCGTAAGCGCTACGAGACCGGGCGGGCCTCAATGACTGTCAATCGCCGGTCCCCGCGCGGTGCGCTGAACACGATCTGATCTCCCACATTGATGCCATTGATGGCGGCACCGAGGGGCGAGGTCGGTGAATACACCGGAACATCAAGCGACTCGTCCAGGGTCAGCAGAACGCGGTCGCCAAGAACAAAAGTGAGCTCGGACTGATCGTCGTCAAAGCGCACCGTCACCAGCATGCCGGGCTCGACGAGTCCGTCGTCGGGCATCTGGCCGGTCTGTGCTCGGCTCAACAGGTCGCGCAACTCCACGGCACGGCTGAGCGCAGCGGCGTCCGCGGTGGTGCCGGCGGCCGTGAGCTCCGCCAGTTCGGCTTGAAGGCGCTCGTAGGCCCCGACCGTCATCCATACTCTGTCTTGCGACACGATGTATCAGTCCTTGATCGAGGTGCCCGGCGTTTCCCGGGCATCTCGAAGATCGTACACACAAGTGTGCGAAACTCCGACTGACGTCGGCCCCTTGCGCACATCGTGGAAGGCGTGCACGTGCTCCCGTGCACCTCCGTCCCTCCCGTGCGCCTTCGCCCCACCCGCGTCGCGGCCCCGCCCCTCGCGCGACGGGGCAGGGCTGGGGAGGGGCGGAACGGCCAGGGGTGGGGCGGAACGGGCGGGGATGGTGGGGTGCGCGATGGGGAAAGGTCCCCATGACGTCCCCGTCGACCGTGACGCGGGCCGCATGCCTGTGGGAAAGTTGTGACACTGCGCTGGCTGAGGACGCTAGCCACATTCTTGAGAGGGGTTTTCCGTGTCTAACGGAACCAATTCAACTCCCGCGGCCTGGTACGACGACCCCGAAGACGCGACCCAGCTGCGTTACTGGGACGGCCAGGC
>JAEYUX010000171.1 GCA_023432235.1 Actinomycetes bacterium | reverse complement strand
GAACGCATCATGCTTGGCCTGCGGTTGGCGGAAGGGCTCGAGCGAGACGCGGTGGGAGCGGACAAGGCCGACGCGATTGCCCGCCTTATCGCCGATGGCGTGGTGGACGGGGCGTCGGCCCTGCGTGGGCGGCTCGTGTTGACGAGGCGCGGGCGGCTCCTTGCGGACGCCGCGATCCGTGCCTTGGCCTAGAACCGCTACTTGATGAAGTTGAACTTGAAGGGGATCGAGTAGTACTCGCCCTGGTTCGCCTTGACCCCGGCGACGATCATCATGATGAACGCGTAGAGCGCGTACAGGCCCCATAGCGGCAGCGTGATGAACAGGCCGATCACCATCATGAGGAGGCCGAGGAGCACCGCGGCGACGCCACCGACGAGCACGGTGATCTGCAGATTGAGATTGTCCTTGCCGTGGTGCGCAACAAGGGCTGAGCGCTCTTTGTAGATGAGCCAGACCATGAGCGGCGCGATGAACGCGATGGTGCCACCGGAGAAGAGGGCGGCGACGACCGCGAGGATGTGGGCGAGCATCGCCCACGTGCGCGCCTCGGATTCAAGCATGGGCTGCGGAGTGATTGCCGTCGACGCGGGTGGCGTGTCCGGTGCGGGGAAAGAGGTGTTCTCTGTCATGACATCACTGTGACAAAACGACTCGGGGCCCCGCATCGGCCTGACGACCGATTTGGGGCCCCGAGGTTCCTCAGGGATTGACCCTGAGTTACTTCACGATCCGCCAGTTGAAGGGGTAGCGGTACGCCTCGCCACGGTTCGCGGCAAGGCCAGCGATGATCGCAAAAATGATCACGGCGATGAACGCGATACCGCAGGTGACGACCGATGCAATCGTGCCGAGGATGGCAAAGTTGAGCGCCTCGGTGGACTGGTCCTTCTGGAAGGCACTCTTGTCCTTGCCAATAATCCAGAAGATAAGCGGGCCAATGATGCCCAGCAGGATGATGCTCAGGTGCGCGAGCATTGCCTGGGTACGGTCATCGGGCGTGCTCGGAATCGCCGCTGCGGGCGAGGGGGTCTCAGTCATCTGTTTTCACCACTTTGAATTGGATTGGGTACTGTGCGGGCTCCCCCCGTCGCGCCAGCCGAAATCCTGCCAGACAGCAGTAGACAGCAACTACGGGAACCACCCACTGCGACAATGTACCGACAAAGCCCACTAATGGCACGAAGATGCGCACGAGTGTGGCGAGCACAAACGCAATGACAGCGGCCGCGGCGAAGTTTGTCGCCTTCGCCGCCTCGCGTGCGGTGAAACGGTCCGTGCGCCGCGACGCAAAGAACAGCACCGCGGGAATGAGCGGCCCAGTGAGGGCAAGCAGGTGTACGGCGCTGGCGCGCGTCGTCTGCTCTCGCTCGTGAAACGTGTACGTCATTGCTCCTCCATGGTCAGGCTAGTGCGCCGCGATGGGCTCTGGCGTGAGCGTCGGTAGAATTGGCACTCGGGTCTGCTGAGTGCCAATAGGAGGTGTGGAGTGAGCGAGGACCGGAAGGAAGCAATCCTCCGCGCGATTGTCGAGGGCTATGTGTCAACGCACGAGCCCATCGGCTCGAAGGCGTTATCGCAGCACTACAACCTCGGAGTTTCTCCGGCCACGATCCGCAACGATATGGCTGCGCTTGAGGAAGAAGGGCTCATCGCCCAGCCTCATACGTCAGCGGGCCGTATTCCTACAGACAAGGGCTACCGGCACTTCGTTGACATGCTCGCGTCTGCTGCACTGCAGGACAGTCACAAGCGCGCAATCTCCACCTTCTTGTCCGATGCCGTTGACTTGAATGACGTGGTCGAGCGTTCGGTGCGTCTGCTGAGTCAACTCACGCGCCAGGTCGCGGTGGTGCAGTACCCCTCTTTGCGTGAGAGCGCGGTGCGGCGCATCGAACTTGTGCGGATGGCGCCGGGGCGCGCACTTGCGGTTGTCGTGAGTGCTGATGCGCGCGTGGAACAGGCGACGATCTCCGTGCCGGAAACGCTCACGGATGACGAATTCGAGCAAATCGCGCGGGAACTCAATGACACGGCAACGGGACACACGCCTGCGCCGCTTGAACGTGAGCTAGGCGAGTGGTCACGGCGCTACCCGCAGAGTGAGTGGGTGAGGGATCTCGCCGACGCCATTGTGGGGGCCGCGCGGGGTGGCACGGTGGAGAGAGTCGTCTTTGCAGGCACGGGCAATCTCACGCGCGCAAGCACCGATCTCAACGCCGATGCCGTGGCGTCGGTGCTCGATGCACTCGAGGAACAAGTGGTGCTCTTGCGACTGTTACACGAAATGGCTGCCGAAGGGCCAGTGTCAGTACGCATCGGTTCCGAGACGGGACACGAGGCGCTTGCACGAACGTCGATTGTTGCGGCGGGCTACGGCTCCGCCTCACAGCCTGCTCTGCTCGGGGCGCTTGGCCCCACACGAATGGACTATCCAGGAACGATGGCTGCGGTGCGTGCTGTGGCTCGCTACCTGTCGAAAGTGGTGGAAACGTGAAGGATTACTACGCCGTCCTAGGCGTGAGTCGGGATGCGAGCGAGGCCGAGATCAAGAAGGCCTATCGCAAACTCGCTCGAGAGTTCCACCCCGATGTGGCTGGGCCAGAGGCGGAAGACCGCTTCAAGGATGTCGCGGCAGCGTACGAAGTGCTCGGCAACGCGGACAAGCGCGCCTCTTATGATCGCGGCGTCGACCCGCGCTCCTCGAGTGGCGGCATGGGCGGCGGCTTTGGCTTCGACGACATCTTTGAGACGTTCTTCGGTGCCGCGACGGGATCGTCCCCGCGGCGAGGCCCCACGTCGCGCACCCAGCGCGGTGGCGACACGTTGATCGAAGTGGATGTCACCCTCGAAGAGGCGGTGTTCGGGGTTCACAAGGAGCTTCCCGTGGACATCGCGGAAGTGTGCGGAGCGTGTTCCGGTACGTGTTGCGCCCCCGGCACCCAGCCCACGACGTGCACGCAGTGCAACGGTGCAGGCGTTGTCCAGCGCGTTGCTCGGTCATTGCTCGGTCAGATCATGACCACTTTGCCATGCCCACGATGTGGTGGATATGGCTCGATCATCGAGACGCCGTGCACCGAATGCTCGGGTCAAGGCCGCACGCGGGAGCGTCGTTCGATCGACGTCGACATTCCGGCTGGCGTTGAGTCGGGCACCCGCATCCGAATGGCAGGCGCGGGTGATGCCGGGCCGGGCGGCGGCCCCCGTGGTGACCTCTATATCGAGATTCGCGAAAAGCCCCACAAGAGCTTCGAACGCCGCGGCGATGACCTTCACTGCACGATCGAATTGCCGATGACGGCGGCGGCGCTCGGCACCGTCACCCAAGTTGACACATTCGACGGTCCCCAAGACGTTGATGTGCGGCCGGGCACTCACGCCGGTTCCACCATCACCCTCAAGGGGCTCGGCGTGGGGCGTCTGCAACGCCAAGGCCGGGGCAACCTTTACGTCCACCTCGACATTCAGACCCCGACCGACCTGTCGGATGAGCAAGCTGACCTGCTCCGCCAACTTGCCGAGTTGCGTGGTGAAGAGCGTCCCGAGGCGCGCCTCGCACCGCTTGGCGGTGGCGTATTCGCTCGTTTGCGTGACGCATTCATGGGTCGCAGTTAGGTCTCAAGGCCGTGAGTGCTCCCGTCTTCATTTGTCCCGCAGCGGCCGACGCTGTCGTGGGCGACGTTGTCACACTCACCGGCGCGGAAGCCCGGCATGCGGTCACCGTCCAGCGGCGCCGCGAGGGGGAGCGGCTTGACCTTGTTGACGGTGCAGGTCGACGCGTCGGAGGGCCGATCGTCGCCGTGCGAGACGGCGAACTCGATATCCGAGTCGACGAGGTCGCGCGCGACGATGACCCGCTCATCACCCTTGTCCAAGCCCTCGCAAAAGGGGGACGCGATGAGCAAGCCGTTGAGTCCGCCACAGAGCTAGGCGTCACGCGCATCATTCCGTGGGCCGCGGATAGGTCCATCGTGCAATGGAAGGGTCCCAAAGCGGCAAAGGGCCGGGCGCAGTGGTTGTCGCTCGCGACTGCAGCGACCAAGCAGAGCCGCCGCGCGCACATTCCGCATGTTGACGATCTGCACGCGAGCAGAGAACTCGACGGCGCAATCCGTGACGCGGTCTCGCGCGGGGAGCGTGTGCTCGTTCTCCACGAGGTTGCGGCAACCCCGCTCGCATCGCTGACGTGGGACGACCCACATCAGCCGGTGTGGTTGATCGTGGGCCCTGAAGGCGGCATCTCTGACACCGAGGTGGAGCGGTTTGTTGCTGCCGGTGCTGACGCGGTGCTGCTCGGTCCTCACGTATTGCGCGCGTCGAGCGCAGGACCGGCGGCAATCGCGGCGCTCGCGGTGGCGCGCGGCACGTGGGGGAAGGCGCGTCCTACGCTAGGCACATGAGCGATTGCCTATTTTGCAAGATCGTTGCCGGTGATATCCCTGCGACGCTTGTCGCCGAGTCCGCGAACGTCATCGCCTTCCGAGACATTGCTCCTAAGGCGCCGCTTCATGTGCTCGTGGTCCCGCGTACCCATGTCGCGAACGTGACCGAGGCTGCTGCGCAGATCCCCGCCGTCCTCGCAGAGATGGTGGCGCTCGCTCAGCAGGTGGCCGATGCGGAGTCTGATGGCACCTATCGCTTGGTCTTCAACACGGGTGAAAATGCGGGCCAGAGTGTGTTTCATGTGCACGGACACGTGCTCGGTGGCAAATCACTGGAATGGGAGAACGTGTGAGCGCGTCCCGAGTGGTCATTGTGGAGGACGCGACCCAGATGCCGGACCTCTTAGGCACGGCCGACTCCGTCATCAAGGAAGTGGAGCGAGCGTTTCCCCGCGTGGACGTGCTCGTGCGCGGCAACCACATTTCGCTCACGGGTGACGATGCGGAGGTCTCGGCGTGTGCGGCAGCGATCGAGGAGCTTCGCTCAATGCTCGCTGCGGGTGTGAGCCTCACCCCCGAGGTCGCTCGCGAGGCAACCCGAATGCTCCGTGACGCACGCGAGGCGGTGGGTGCAGCGTCGGACGAATCGACGTCAGACAACCGGCCTGCCGCCGTCCTTGCCCGCTCGATCCTCAGCTCACGAGGTCGCACGATTCGTCCCAAGACGGAGGGCCAAGCTGAGTATGTGTCGGCGATTGAGCGCCACACCATCACCTTTGGCATCGGTCCTGCCGGCACGGGAAAGACGTACCTCGCAATGGCGCAGGCAGTGGCCGCACTTCAAAGCAAGCGGGTGAGCCGCATCATTCTCACGCGGCCCGCCGTCGAAGCCGGCGAGCGGCTCGGCTTCCTGCCAGGAACGCTGAGCGAGAAGATCGACCCATACCTTCGCCCGCTATACGACGCATTGCACGACATGGTGGACCCCGAATCGATCCCGCGGCTCATCGAGGCGGGCACCATCGAGGTCGCGCCGCTCGCGTACATGCGTGGACGCACGCTCAACGACGCGTTCATCATCCTCGACGAGGCGCAGAACACGACCCGCGAGCAGATGAAAATGTTCCTTACCCGCTTGGGTTTCGGTTCCACGATGGTGGTGACAGGCGACATCACCCAAGTCGACCTCCCGGGTGGCACGGATTCTGGGCTCCGCGCAGCACGAGACATCCTGCGTGGGGTTGATGACATCGGCTTTTGCGAGCTGGGAGCCAATGACGTGGTTCGCCACCGCCTTGTTAGCGACATCATCGTCGCGTACGCGAAGGACGAAGCGACGCGCTCGCGTCCCCGCCATGACGGCCAGCAGCGCCGGTTCTCCAAGCCGTCCGATCGAGAGGATCACCCGTGATCGAGGTCAATAACGAGACCGACGCTGCGATCGATGAGGCGGAGTTCGCGCACCTCGGCGCGTTCGTGCTGGAGAAGATGCACGTGGCTCCCGACGCCGAACTTGCCATCCTCTTTGTTGACGAGGCGGCGATGGAGGAGCTCCACATCAAGTGGATGGACGAGCCAGGTCCCACCGATGTGCTGAGCTTCCCGATGGATGAACTGCGTCCGGGCACTCCCGAGCGTCCCACCCCCGCCGGCTTGCTCGGCGACATCGTCGTATGCCCCACCGTCGCTGAGCGGCAAGCGCAGGCGGCAGGCCACTCAGCCGAAGAAGAGATGCTGCTCCTCACCACCCACGGCATCTTGCACCTGCTGGGATTCGACCACGCGGAACCCGAAGAAGAGAAGGAAATGTTTGCGCTTCAGCGCCAGTTGCTCCTCACCTTCCTCGCGTCCCGCGCGTCGTAGTGGAGACCGCGTGAACGCCAACGCCATTGCACTGCTCGTGTCGATCGGGCTTGCGAGCCTCATCGGTGCGGCCGTCATGCACGCGATCGTTGCCGCCTTTGAGCAGTTGCCCCACGTGCGCGAGCGCGCAATCGCGGAAGCGGTGAGGCCCGATGGCAAGCCAACCCGGGCCGCGAGGCTGGCTCGCGACACCGATGAGACCGCGAACGCGGCGTCGGTCGTCTATGCGTCTCTCGAAGCGGTGGCGCTCGTGTGCTGGAGCATCCTCGCGTGGACATGGGGACACGCCTTGTCCTGGCCGGTGTGGGCGGTGGCACTTGTCACGATGGCGCTCGCGATGGCGTATTCGATCTTGGTGGTGCGCGCCGCACCGCGCCATATGGGCCGCACTCACCCCGAGACGACCGTTCGCGTTCTCGCACCGCTTGCAGCGACGCTTATTGCGCTGTCGACGCCAGTTCGGCTCGTGGTCCCCGCACTCAATAAGCCCGAACTGTCCGAAGCTGAAGACTTGGTGGAACGGGCCCAAGACGCGCTCGAAGATGAGGACGCCGAACTCTTGCGCGGCGTCGTCAACCTCGGCGACACCCTCACCCGCGAGGTGATGGTGCCGCGCACTGACATGGTGACGATCGCCACGGGCACGCCGCTACGCAAGGCGATGGTGCTGTTCATGCGCTCGGGCTTCTCTCGAGTGCCGGTCATCGGGGACGGCACCGATGACGTCCTCGGGATCGTGTACTTGAAGGACGTTGTGAGGGTGACGTGGGCGAACGCGGGTGGCGCGGAGTCCGCGGTGGACGAGGTGATGCGCGAACCCGTGTTCTTGCCTGAATCCGTCGCTGCAGACGACCTCTTGCGCCGCATGCAATCCGAGGCATTCCATATGGCGATCGTCATCGACGAATACGGCGGAGTCGCAGGGCTTGTCACGATCGAGGACGTCCTCGAAGAGATTGTGGGCGAGCTCACCGACGAGCACGATCGCGCTGAGCCGCAAATCGCTGACCTCGGTGACGGGCGTTTTCGCGTGCCAGCGCGCCTTGGGCTTGGCGAGCTCGGCGATCTCTTTGACATCACGATTGAGGACGACGACGTCGATACGGCCGCGGGAATTCTCTCCAAGGCGCTCGGCAAGGTGCCGCTGCCTGGCACGTCAGCGTCGGCCCACGGGCTGATCCTCACGGCCGAAAGGGCAGAGGGGCGCCGCCGACGCCTCACGTGGCTTCTCGTCGAAAGAGAGCGAGTCGAGACGTCCGATGACGAGGGGCACGAGTCAAAGCGGCGTGGCCGCAAGGGGCAAGACGATGAATGAAACGCGAAACGGCCACCGATCGGGCTTTGCCTGCTTTGTGGGACGACCAAATGCGGGCAAATCGACCCTGATGAACGCAATCGTGGGGGAGAAGGTCGCGATCATGTCGTCCCGACCGCAGACCACGCGCCGTGCGATTCGCGGAATTGTTACCCGTGACGATGCGCAACTTGTCGTTGTCGATACCCCCGGACTGCACAGGCCGCGAACTTTGCTTGGCGAGCGCCTCAATGACCTCGTCCGCGAGACCTTTGCGGAGGTTGATGTCATCGGGTTCTGCCTCCCCGCCGACGAAAAGGTGGGCCCGGGAGACCAGTGGATCGCGCGAGAGCTTTCCGAGGCGCGAGCCCCCGTCGTGGCAATCGTCACCAAGGTGGACAAGGTGCCGCGGGAGCGCGTTGCAGAGCACTTGCTCGCGGTCGCCGAACTGGGGGATTGGGCGGACATTGTGCCGGTGTCCTCAGTCAAGGACATCCAAGTGGATGTCCTGCTTGATGTGCTTGTCGGTCACCTTCCGGAAGGGCCGCCGCTGTATCCATCGGGAGAGGTCACGGACGAGCCTGAAGATGTCCGCATTGCCGAGCTCGTCCGCGAAGCCGCCCTTGAAGGCGTCCGGGATGAACTTCCGCATTCACTCGCCGTTGTCGTCGAAGAGATTGTCGAATCTGACCAACCGGCGCCCGTGGGGAAACTGCCTCTTGTGGAGATTCGCGCCCATGTGTTTGTCGAGCGAGACAGCCAAAAAGGCATCATCATCGGCAAGGGCGGCGCGCGTCTCAAGGAGGTGGGAGCGACCGCCCGCAAGGACATCGAACGACTCCTGGGGCGCAAGGTTTTCCTTGACCTCCACGTCAAGGTGGCCAAGGACTGGCAGCGCGATCCCAAGCAGTTGGGGCGTTTGGGTTTCTAGCGTTTCTGCCGATGATGTGTCGCGTGCGCTAAGGTGGCGACATGCGTGCACGCTCGCTGCTCCTTCGCTGCCGCGACGAGGCCTGACCAGGCCGGATCCTCGTCGCGGTGGTTGGTGTGCCGGCCCACAGCCACCGAGAAAGCGACAAGGAAATAGGACATGAGCGAGTACTACACCGGCGGAAACCAAAAGGCATCGGCAATGCCGATCCACAAGTACCGTCCCTTCCACGAGCTGATTGCCGTGGACCTTCCGGACCGTACGTGGCCAGGCAAACGCATCGAGAAGGCACCTCGCTGGTGCGCCGTCGACCTGCGGGACGGCAACCAGGCCCTCATTGAGCCGATGAACGCGGAGCGCAAGTTGCGCATGTTCGACCTGCTCGTGCGGATGGGCTTCAAGGAGATCGAGGTCGGCTTCCCCAGCGCGAGCCAGACCGACTTTGACTTTGTGCGCCAACTGATCGAAGAGGACCGCATTCCAGCGGACGTGACGATTCAAGTGCTGACGCAAGCCCGCGAGCACCTCATCGAACGGACCTACGAGTCGTTGCGTGGAGCGAAGAACGCGATTGTCCACCTGTACAACTCCACGTCAGTGCTCCAGCGCGAGGTCGTATTCCGCGCAGACAAGGACGAGGTGCGCGATATCGCGACCCACGGTGCCATGCTCTGCCAGAAGTTTGAGGAACTGATCCCCGAGACTCAGGTGTTCTACGAATACAGCCCCGAGTCCTTCACGGGCACCGAACTCGAGTACGCCGTCGATGTGTGCAACGCGGTGCTCGACGTATGGAAGCCCACCCCAGAGCGCAAGGTCATCATCAATCTGCCGGCCACGGTCGAGATGGCGACCCCCAACATCTACGCCGATGCGATCGAGTGGATGAGCCGCAACCTCGACTACCGCGACAGCGTCGTCCTCAGCCTGCACCCCCATAACGACCGCGGCACCGCCGTGGCGGCTGCCGAGCTCGGTTACATGGCGGGCGCGGACCGCATCGAAGGCTGCCTGTTCGGCAACGGTGAGCGCACCGGCAACGTCGACCTCGTCACTCTTGGCATCAACCTGTTCAGCCAGGGAATCGACCCTCAGATCGACTTCAGCGACATCGATGAGGTGCGCCGTACCGTCGAGTACTGCAACCAACTCGACGTTCACGCCCGCCACCCGTGGGGCGGTGACCTCGTGTTCACGGCCTTCTCTGGCTCGCATCAGGACGCGATCAAGAAGGGCCTCGAGCACATGGAGGCGAAGGCGGCCGCGCAGGGCGTGGGGGTGGATGACCTCATCTGGGGTGTGCCGTACCTGCCAATCGACCCGCGCGACGTAGGCCGCACGTACGAGGCCGTCATCCGCGTGAACTCCCAATCCGGCAAGGGAGGCGTCGCTTACTTGCTGAAGACGGAGCACCAGCTCGACTTGCCGCGTCGGCTTCAAATCGAGTTCTCCCAGGTCGTTCAGCGCGAAGCGGACGCCTCCGGCACCGAGATGACGGCGGAGAGGATCTGGGACATCTTCCTCGATGAATACTTGCCGTCGACCGATGAGGCCCGTCATTGGGGTCGCTTCAGTCTTCGCGGCGCCCGCACGGCGTCGTCCGACGCTGGTCCCGACACGCTCGCAGCGGACATCACCGATCGCGGCGAGGTCGTGACGGTTGAGGGATCGGGCAATGGTCCGGTCGACGCCTTTGTGGCTGCTCTTGGGATGCGCGGAGTGAAGGTCGAGGTGCTCGACTACGCCGAGCACGCGATGACCGCTGGTGGCGACGCGCGGGCAGCGTCCTACGTCGAATGCCAGATCGATGACCGGATCGTGTGGGGTGTCGGCATTGATCCGTCGATCACCACAGCCACGCTCAAGGCAATCATCTCCGCAGTCAACCGCGCTGAGCGCAATCACCGTTAGTGCCCGGTCCGTGCCACGAGTGAGCGTCGCATCATGCGTGGCACGGACCGAAGGGCCACTCAAGGGTTGACAATGGGGTGTGCCTCTTTACCGTGACCATGCGATTGTGTTGCGCACCCACAAGTTGGGCGAGGCGGATCGCATTGTCACGATGCTCACGCGTCAACACGGCAAGGTACGGGCCGTCGCAAAGGGCGTCCGGCGCACGTCGAGTCGGATCGGCGCGCGCATGGAACCGTTCATGCTCGCTGATGTGCAACTGTACGAAGGCCGCAATCTCGACATCGTGAGCCAAGTAGAAACGCGCGAGCCGTACGCGCGTCGCATCTCCGAGGACTACGCCCTCTTCACTGCCGCAACGGCAATGGTGGAAACCGTCGACACGATCGTCGACCATGAACGTGAACCCGCTCCGGAACATTTTCGGCTACTCCACGGGGCGTTAGGGGCGCTCAGTAGGCGCGAACACGATCCAGGCCTCGTCCTTGATTCCTTCCTGCTGAGGGCGCTCGCGCTCGCGGGCTACGCGCCAAGCTTTGATGAGTGCGCCTCATGTGGTGCTCCGGGGCCTCACCGCGCCTTCCAGGTGGGCGGAGGTGGTGCGACGTGTGAGGACTGTCGTCAGCCCGGCGCCGCTGCGCCCGCCCCCGAGACGTTCGGACTCTTGAATGCACTCCTCGCTGGCGACTGGTCCGTTGCCGATGCAACAGACACCCGCCATCGACGCGAGGCGGCGGGCCTCATCGCCGCGTACTCCCAGTTCCACCTGGAGCGACGTGTCCGGAGCCTCGGGCTCGTGGATCGCGGTGACGAGACGCCCGTCGGGGACCCTTTCGCGCACTAACCTGGAACGCGTGACGCCCCAGCCTCCTCCGCCGCACCCCTCAGGTGCGACCCCTCCCTCCATTCCTGCCTCCGCCGTCCCCGCTCACGTCGCCGTTGTCATGGACGGCAACGGGCGGTGGGCAAAGCAACGCGGCTTGGCGCGTACCGAGGGTCATACGCGCGGAGAGGCCGCTTTGCTCGACGTCGTGGCAGGCGCGATTGAGGTGGGCGTGAGCCATATCAGCGCTTATGCATTCAGCACGGAGAACTGGAAGCGAAGCCCGGATGAGGTGCGTTTTCTCATGGGATTCAACCGCGACGTCATCCGTCGCCGCCGCGACCAGATGCACGAGTGGGGCGTGAGAGTGAGGTGGGCCGGGCGTCGGCCCAAATTGTGGAAGTCCGTCATCTCGGAACTCGAGAAGGCGGAAGAGCTGACGCGAGATAACACGACGATGACTCTCACGATGTGCGTCAACTACGGGGGCCGTGCCGAGATCGCCGACGCTGCGCGAGCGATTGCGCTCAAGGTTGCGGCAGGCGAGATTGATCCGAACAAAATCACCGAGCGCACTCTTGCGGCGCACCTTGACGAACCCGACATGCCCGACGTCGACCTCTTCTGGCGCTCGAGCGGCGAGCAACGCTCAAGCAATTTCCTGCCGTGGCAGGCGGCCTACGCCGAGTACGTCTTTTCCGATGTGTTGTGGCCCGACGTCGATCGGCGCCACTTGTGGGCCGCTATTGAGGAGTACGCGAACCGGAATCGGCGGTTTGGCGGAGCCGAGTAGCGCCCCACACGAGCGCGATGATTGCGAGGATGACGCCGCCGCCCAACCACGGGGAGGTGGCGAAGGCCTCGAAGAGCGTGAAGCCGAGCGTCGAGTAGATCGCTGCCCACGCCATGCAGCCAGGGATCATTGCGATGGTGTAGATATCCCACCGCATCCGCACATAGCCAGCGGTGATGTTCACCATCGTTTGAAAGCCGATGGTGAGAAAGGACAGGGGCAGTCCAATCGGTCCCCACTTCTCAAGGAAGCGCCGAGCGCCTTCAGCACGCGGACCAGAGAGCTTATTCGCGAGGGCAGCGGCACGGGGCCGTTCTGAGGCCGCGGCGGCGTCAGCCCCGCGCCGTGCCCACCGGCCAAGCCAGTACGTCGCTTGGGCGCGAGTGAACACGACGAACAGCAAGAACAGGGCGACCGCCCACCAACCCAGACCCTCGAGGACGTCGGGCACGCCGGCCATCTATGCCTTCCTTTGGGAACAGTCGCCGCACACGCCCGTCAGTTCAACCGTGTGCTCGATATGCGAGTAACCGTGCTGAGAGCCCACACGTGCCGCCAAGGATTCCACCGAGGGAAGGTCGATGTCTTCGGCTGCGCCGCACTCGCGGCACCGCAAGTGGTGATGATGAGTCTCGGCGGCTTCACACAGGCGGTACAGCGTCTCGCCGGAGTCGGTGACGACGGTGTCAACCTCGCCCGCGTCGACAAGCGCCTGTAGGGCTCGGTAGACCGTGGCAAGGCCCGCAGAGTCACCGCCCCGGCGTAGCCGATCATGCCAGTCCTGGGCGGAGCGAAAACCGCCTTCGTTCAGCACGTCAAGAACGGCTGCGCGTTGCTTGGTCATCCGAGGCTTAGGAGTAGTCATGACGTGCTCCGAATCCGCGACCGGGCGCCACTGACGATGCTTGTCACCACATAACCTGCGACTCCCAACACGACAATGAGCGCACCCGGCTGGAGGTTGTGTTCCAAGGTGATGATGATGCCGATGACGGTGAGGGTGGCGCCGACTCCCATCGCGAGGTGCATTGTGCGCGAGAACGAACGCGTGAGCTGCTGAGCGATCGCGACCGGCAAGATCATGAGAGCGCTGACGAGCAGCACACCCACCACGCGCATTGCCGCCGTGATGGTGACAGCCGCGAGCACCGCGACCACCATGTTGAGCACGCCGACAGGCAATCCAGTTGAGCGCGCGAACTCTTGGTCGTGAGTCACGGTGAACAGCGCGGGGCGCAAGTACAGCCCCACCGCCACAATGACCACGGCGAGCGCCACTGTCACCCAAACATCGGCCCATGTCACGGTGGAGATCGAACCGAAGAGGTATCCCAATAGGTTGGCGTTGGACCCGCCTGCAGCCCCGATGAGCAGCACGCCGGTGGCAATGCCGCCGTAGAAGAGGATCGCCATGACGACGTCGGCCGCCGCTCCGCGCGCGCGCATGCGCTCAATGGTGACGGCGCCGACGATCGCGAACACCACCGCGCCTGGCACCGCGAGAGCATCGCGTTGCGCGAGATCCGCTGCAGAACCTGCAAGCCACCCCGCCGCGACTCCAGCGAGAGCGACGTGGCCAATCCCGTCACCAAGGAGGGCCATCCGTCGCTGGACGAGGTACGTCCCGACAACGGGCGTGGCAAGGCCCACGAGCACGCCGACGATGAGCATGCGCTGAACGAGAGGCTCGGAAAGCAGCGAGATCATGGTGCCTCCAAGCCAAGGATCGGGTGCGAATGCTGGATATCCGCATCCTCGTGGGGGTGTTCATGATCGTGACCAGGGAGGGCGTGGACGCCGAGGTCACGGGGCGGCTCTCCCGTATACGTCACGCAGCCTTCTTCAAGGACAACTGCGGTGTCGATGTGCCGTGCAAGTGCACCGAGTTCGTGGAGCACCACGACGATCGCGACGCCGTCTTCCTTGAGATGGCCTAGTGCGTGAGCGAAGGCCACTTGCGACTGGAGATCGACGCCCGCCATCGGCTCGTCGAGAATGAGCAGACGCGGCTTGCGAACGAGCGCACGCGCGATGAGCACACGTTGTTGCTGACCGCCGGAGAGGCGGCTCACATCGCGGCTGGCGAGATCCTCGACGCCAAGAGTGCTCAGTGCGTCAAGCGCTGCGGCTCGGTGGTGACGGGGAGGGCGAAGTTGGTTCTTGCCAAGCAGTCCAGAGGTGACGACTTCGAGTGCGGTGGCAGCCACGCCACCTGCCGCTGTCATCCGCTGCGGCGCGTAGCCAAGAGCGGCGCGCGCCGAGGCCGACGCTGGTTCGCCAAAGAGCGAGATGGAGCCATGGGTTAACGGATTCGCCCCGACAAGCGCGCGCACAAACGTCGACTTGCCCGAGCCGTTTCCGCCCATGAGCGCAACAACCTCGCCCGATCGCGCCTGCAGGTTGACCTTGTGCAAGATCTCGGTGCCCTGCAATGACACGCACACGTCGCGTGCATCCAACGCGGGTTCCCGGTTGCGGTCACCCCGCTGCTCATCAGTCACAGTCGAGTGCCTCCCGCAATGCATCGAGATTGCGCAGCATGACGCTGCGGTAGTCGTCGCCGTTTGCCGCCGTCTCCAGCGGATCGAGCACCGCCGTGGTGACCCCGGTGTCCTGTGCGACAGCCTCGGCCACGCGTGCGCTCACAAGCTGTTCCGTGAAGACCGTGGTGGCGCCAGTGTCTCGGATCAGTTGCCCGATCTCACGGAGGCGTGCGGGGGAGGGCTCGGTGTCAGGCTCGATGCCAGCAATTCCCACCTGGTGGAGGTCGTAGGCGTGGGCGAGATAGCCAAACGCGGAGTGTGACGTGACGATGTCGCGTCGTTCACAGCGGGCAAGCCCCGTCGAGAAGGTCTCATCGAGTTCTTCCAGCTCGGCCGCGAGAGTAGCCGCGTTTGCGCGGTACGCATCGGCGTTGGCGGCATCGAGAGCAGCGAACTCTTCGCCAACGGCGTTCGCGTAATCAGCAAGGATCGCCGGGTCAAGCCAGAAGTGAGGATCTTCTGAACCGTGGCCGTGGCCGTCATCCTCATCGCCATCCGCGTGGGGCTCTTCCGCGTCGTCATGCTCGGTCTCAGCGAGGTCGATCACGTCCGTCGCATCGAACGCACTGACCCCCGTGGCCTCGATTGCGTCCTCGACGGCAGGCTGGAACGCCTTAATGAAAAGAACGAGGTCGGCATTGCCCATGTCGCGGACCGCCGCCGGCGACAACTCAACGTCGTGGGGCTCGACGCCGGGCGGCGTCAGCGAGGACACGCTGACGAGATCCCCGCCAACTCGCTCGGCCACGTACTCAAGCGGGTAGAAGGCCGCCGCAACCGTGAGCGCGGCATCCTCCTCATCGGCCGCCGGAGACGAGGCACACGCGGACGTTGCAAGGCCGAGACATGCAACGCCAATGACGGCGGGTCGAATGGCCGCGGGAATCGTGGCAGGAAGAGGCATAAGGGAGAAGTTATGGGAAATGAGAATCATTGTCAACTAGGAGTGCTGCGAGGCAGTTCGCGCCGCTCACGCGGACTAGACTGACCACCAACTCAGGCGACCTTCAACCCAGGAGAGTTCACCATGGCCACGCGCCTCGATGACGTCATTTCCCTCGCCAAGCGGCGCGGTTTCGTGTTTCCCTGCGGCGAGATCTACGGCGGCACCCGTTCCGCGTGGGACTACGGACCGCTAGGAGTCGAACTCAAGGAGAACATCAAGCGCCAATGGTGGCGTGCGATGGTGACGAGCCGCGACGACATCGTGGGCCTTGACTCGTCAGTCATTCTTCCCACCCAGGTGTGGCAAGCCTCAGGTCACGTTGAGGCGTTCGTGGATCCGCTCGTTGAGTGCCTTGGCTGCCACAAGCGCTTCCGCGAGGACCACCTGCTTGAGGAGTTCGAGGAGAAGAAGGGGCGGGCGCCCCAAGGGGGCCTCGACGAGATTGCCTGTGCAAACTGCGGCACTCGTGGTCAGTGGACCGAGCCGAAAATGTTCAATGGACTCTTGCGCACGTACCTCGGCGCAGCGTCGGACGATTCCGGACTGCATTATTTGCGCCCAGAAACCGCGCAAGGCATCTTCGTCAACTTTGAGAACGTCATGCGGTCGGCGCGCATGCGGCCACCGTTTGGCATCGCCCAGGTGGGCAAGTCCTTCCGCAACGAGATCACCCCCGGCAACTTCATCTTCCGCACTCGCGAGTTCGAGCAGATGGAGATGGAGTTCTTTGTGGTCCCCGGCACTGACGAGGATTGGCACGAGCGCTGGATCAACGAGCGGATGGAGTGGTACGTCGGGCTCGGCATCGCGCGCGACAACCTCCGCCTCTATGAGCACCCGAAAGAGAAGCTCTCGCACTACTCGAAGCGAACCGTTGACATTGAGTATCGCTTCGGCTTCCAGGGCAGCGAGTTCGGCGAGCTTGAAGGAATCGCGAACCGCACTGACTTCGACCTGAAGACGCACTCGGAGAAGTCGGGCAAGGACCTCAGCTACCTCGACCCTGCGACAAACGAGCGCTACTACCCGTACGTGATCGAACCTGCTGCCGGCTTGTCTCGCTCGCTCATGGCGTTCCTCGTCGAGGCCTATATCGAGGAGGACGTGCCCACGGCAAAGGGTGGCACCGAGAAGCGCACGGTGCTCAACCTTGATCCTCGCCTCGCGCCGGTCAAGGCCGCCGTGCTGCCCTTGTCCAAGTCGGAAGAGCTCGTTCCTACGGCCGACGCTTTGGCCAAGGAGTTGCGTCAGTTCTGGAACGTGGAAATTGACGTCACGCAGTCCATCGGCAAGCGCTACCGCCGCCAGGACGAAGTCGGGACCCCGTACTGCATCACGGTTGACTTCGAAACGAAGGATGACCAGGCGGTGACGATTCGCGATCGTGACTCGATGCAGCAGGAGCGCGTTTCTCTCGACAACGTGAAGACGTACCTCGCAGAGCGTCTGCTCGGGGCGTAGGTCGCGCCGTGGGTGTCGGACACGTTCACGATGGTGAGCGGCCACGCGCCACGGAGCGAGTCACGACGATCCTGTCGATCGTGGTGGGCGTCGTGGTGTTCTTCACCGCACTTGGCGCTGCATCGGTGTGGCCACAGGACTTCAGCTTCTTTGGATCGATTCCGTCAGCCGATGAGGACTCGCGTTGGGTGTACGCGACGATCACCGAGGTGGAGGCCGACGGCACCGTTCTCGCCACAATCGATGGCGAGGAGGAACTCGGCGAGCGGCCGATGGCTACGCTCGATGACCCGACGCTGCCCCTCGCAGTAGGGGATACCGTTCGCGCGCTTGAGCTTCCCGACGGTCAACTCGGGTTTTCCGACTATGAGCGCGGAGCGTCGATGATCGTGCTCGCGATCATTTACGTCGTACTCGTCGTCGCTGTCGCATGGTGGCGCGGGCTGGGGGCGCTGCTCGGCCTCATTGCGGCCTTTGGCATCGTCATGTTCTTCACGGTGCCGGCGCTTTTTGGGGGCGGCAACGCTTTGGTCATCGGACTCGTCACGGGGGCCGGTGCACTCTTTGTGCTCCTTTATCTCGCGCACGGACCAAATGCGCGGACCACCACTGCCTACCTCGGCACACTCGCTGGCCTCGCCGTCACCGCCGCTCTCGCGATGTGGGCGGTGTCATCAAGCAAACTGTTGGGATTTTGGAGTGAGGACGGCGCTCACCTCGAACTCTTCAATAGGGGAGTGTCGCTCCAGGGCATCGTTGTGTGCGGCATCGTCCTCGCGGGGCTCGGGGTGCTCAACGACGTGACGGTGACTCAAGCGTCGGCCGTATGGGAACTGCGAACCGCGCGGCCGGACCTCAACTGGTGGTCCCTCTTTGTGCGCGGCATGCGAATTGGTCGAGACCACATTGCCTCGACGGTCTACACGATCGCATTCGCGTACGTTGGAGCCGCTCTGCCTACCCTCATGTTCATCTCGCTCTACGGGCACGGCCTTGGTGTCACTCTCAGCTCATCGGATATTGCTGAAGAAGTGGTGCGCACGTTGGTCGGGTCAATCGGCCTTGTGCTTGCGGTACCGCTCACCACGCTCATTGGGGCGCTTGTTGTCGCGGGCGATTCGGTGAAGGCACCTGCGCGGGCGACAGCTCAGGTCGCCGCTCAAGTGGCAGCGCAGGTTGCCGAACAGATCGACGACGAGTCTTCGGCGACAATGGAGGAATGAACGTCCCCACCTCCGCGCCAAGTCGCCTGCTGCCGCCATTGCAGATTGGCCCCTTGCGCGTCGAGACTCCCGTGGTGCTCGCGCCGATGGCGGGAGTGACAAATGCGGCCTTCCGGCGCTTGTGCCGGGAGCATGGCGGCGGGTTGTACGTCGCCGAGATGGTGACGTCGCGAGCGCTTGTGGAGCGCACGCCTGAAAGCCTCCGCATCATCGCTCATGATCCCGACGAGACGCCGCGCTCCGTCCAGGTGTATGGCGTTGATCCGGCAACGATCGGCGCGGCCGTGCGGATGCTTGCCGCGGAAGATCTCGCCGACCACATCGACATGAACTTTGGTTGTCCCGTTCCCAAGGTCACTCGCAAAGGCGGGGGCGCCGTGCTGCCGTGGAAACGTGACCTGTTCCGCGACATCGTCCGCGCGGCGGTGCGTGCCGCAGAGCCCTACGGGATCCCCGTCACCGTCAAGATGCGCAAAGGCGTTGACGACAACCATCTCACCTACCTCGACGCGGGTCAGATGGCCGAGCGCGAAGGCGCGGCGGCGGTCGCTCTCCATGCGCGGACTGCTGCCGATTACTACAGCGGCCATGCGGACTGGGACGCGATTTCGCGCCTCAAGGAGGCTGTCCGCACGGTCCCGGTTCTGGGCAACGGCGACATTTGGGCGGCTGAGGACGCCGTCGCGATGGTCGAACAGACCGGCTGCGACGGTGTGGTCGTAGGACGAGGATGCATGGGCCGACCGTGGCTGTTCGCTGATCTCCAGGCTGCTTTCGACGGCAGGCCCGAGCGGATCCGGCCCGGCCTTGGTCACGTGGCGAACACGATCTACCGTCACGGTGAGTTGATGGTGGATCACTTTGACGGCGACGAAGGCCGTGCAATGCGAGAGATCCGCAAGCATATGGCGTGGTACCTCAAGGGATACCCGGTTGGTGGCGAGACGCGTCGCGACCTTGGGCTCGTCGAGTCCCTCCCGCAGTTGCGCGCTTTGCTTGACTCGATGGACCTTGACTCCCCGTATCCCGGGCACGATGCCGAGGGACCGCGGGGGCGTCAGGGCACCGCGCGTCAGCCCGCCTGCCCGGAAGGGTGGCTCGACACCCGTGACATCACGCCGGACCTTGAGCGGCGATTGCAAGAGGCGGAACTCTCAGTTTCCGGCGGATAGCGCCGCTACGCTCGGCGCATGGGCAATGAGGGAAGTCCCGACACGAGCGACGTATTCGACCACGAACCCGAGGCGCGGCCCAGGTATGCCGAGATCGTCGCCTTCTTTGGGCACCTCGCGTACCGCGTGCCGCCGCTGCGCGAGACTCTCGCTCAACACCTGGTCGAAACCCAGGGCGAAATGCTGCCGCACTTGTTGATGGATGACGTTCTCGAATGGCTCCTCGACTCGGTGGCCGAAGCGCCGTCCGACCTCATGGAGGCGACCCAGATTCTCGACACTGGGTACACGCTCGGTTCGGAGGCGCTCCGCCACCTCTTCGTCGTCTCCCTCCTTGAGGCGTTGCCGGGATTTGGCGGCGCAAGCAACGACTCGTTCGGGCGCGGTGCAGCGGTGCGACGCGCGCTCGGTCCCGTACTAACGGAGGTGCTTGTCGAACTCGAGCGCTACCGGCGCTCAGGGGCCCAGCCACTCGGATAGGGCGTGGCGAATGGGGAGAAGCCCATTCACTCGCGCCGGACGGATAGCATCGAGGCGTGACTGACGTGACGCCCGGATACAGCCTCGCGGACGTCGAGCGCTTTGTCCCCGAACCTCCCAAGCAGGCGGCGCGCACGCCATTCGAGAGAGACCGGGCGCGCATCGTGCACTCAAGCGCCTTACGGCGTCTTGGTGCCAAGACCCAGGTCCTCGGTGCAGGCAGCGGCGACTTTGTTCGCACGCGGCTCACGCACTCGCTCGAAGTGGCGCAAGTGGGACGCGGGCTCGGCAAGGCGCTTGGATGTGATCCCGACGTTGTGGACGCGGCCTGCCTCGCTCATGACCTCGGGCATCCGCCATTTGGACACAATGGCGAACGCGCTCTCGACGAGGCTGCTCGCGATATTGGCGGCTTCGAAGGAAACGCCCAGACTTTACGCCTGCTTACCCGGCTTGAGCCGAAGTCTGTTGACCCTGTCACTGGCGCCAGCGTCGGCCTCAACCTCACCCGCGCCGTCCTTGACGCAAGCGTGAAGTATCCGTGGCGAGAAAGTGAAGCACCAAAGCGGGCTGATGGGCAGCCGACGCGCAAGTTCGGTGTGTACGAGGACGATCTCGACGTCTTCACGTGGCTTCGCGACGGTGCGCCTGCGCGGGCGCCCAGTTTCGAGGCGCAGGTGATGGATGTCGCCGATGACATCGCGTACTCAGTGCACGATGTCGAGGACTCGATCGTCCACAACGAGGTGTCGTTGCGCGTACTGAGCGATCCGGGCCAGGCGAATGAAGTCTTTGATCACGTCTACGAGTGGTACGGGCGAGGGGAGCGCGATGAGCTTGCCGACGCGTTAGCTCGCTTGCGTGCCGAGCCGTGGTGGACCGAGGAGTATGACGGTTCGCACCGCGCACTCGCTCTTCTCAAAGACATGACGAGCCAGCTCATCGGACGGATGGCGATGAGCATTGCGCGCGCGACCCACGACGCGTACGGTCCTGGTCCGTTTACTCGCCACAAGGGCGCGCTTGTCGTCCCGCCGGAGACGGAAGCGGAGATCCTCGTCCTCAAGGGCGTCGCCGTTCACTTCCTCATGGCGCCGCGAGAGCGCAAGCCCGCTTATCGTGCTCAGCGCCAGCGGCTCATCGAACTTGTTCACGCGCTTGCTGCCCGGGGCCCCGACGCGCTCGAGCCGCACTTCGCGGCATCGTGGAACGACGCGTCGGACGATGCTGCCCGCTTCCGCCTCGCAGTGGATCAAGTGGCGTCACTCACCGATAAGTCCGCATACGACTGGCACCACCGGTACGTGGCGACACCGCGCAAGCGCTGACGTTTAGGACGCGGGGACCGGCGTGCTGCGGCGCGACCTGAGAAGCGCCCACAGGGCGAGGACTGGCAGCACGAGTGGCACCCACCCGTAAGCGGAGCCGTAACCGGTCCATACGGTCTCATCCGGCCACCACGAGGACTCGACGTAGCCAAGGGTTCCCACGATGATGACGCCGGCAAGCTCAACGCTCGTGCCGATGAGTGCGAGGCGCTCCTTGCCCTTCCACAAGGCAATCGCGATGAGAAGGTAGAGAATGGCCGACAGCGCCGACACCGAGTAGGCAAGGGGTGCATCGCCAAACTTCGTGGCGATTTGATACGTCGAACGCCCAATCGCCGCGAGCGCCAAGACGGCGTAAGCAAGGATCAGCGAGATGCGCGCAAGTGCGTTCACGCGGCAGCCTCGATGATCTCGGCGACGCGCCACGCGACAACGGCGGCGGCGATCGCGACGATCATCGCGGCGACGCCGTCAACCCGAGCCATCTGGTCTGGCTGCAGGACGGGCCGGTTGGGGTCATCGGACGCTGCCTCGGGGTCGCCGAGGCGCGCGATACCGAGAAGTGGCAAGAGGGCGAGCGCCGCGAGGATGTAGCCCACGGTCATGACAACGGGGATCGTGCCGGTGACAAGAGCGCCAATGATGACGAGCACCTCAATAGCGGTGACGACCCAAAAGCCCGACACCACCCACGTGAGGGGCTTATGCAAGCGGATCACCACGAGGCTTGCAAGCCCCGCAATGAAGAGCACTCCGGTGGCAATGAGGACGCC
Organism: Actinomycetes bacterium; assembly: GCA_023432235.1. Lineage (GTDB taxonomy): Bacteria > Actinomycetota > Actinomycetes > Actinomycetales > Demequinaceae > Demequina. Next base: position 457 of record JAEYUX010000171.1, on the reverse strand, counting down.
GGGGTAAATGACATCAAGAAATGCCGTTGTCATCGCGTGGCGACTTTCGCGTTCACTGGGCGAGTTGGACGCGCATCGGCAGGCGCGTTGCCTCTTCGCCGTCGATCGAGATGATCCATGAGAACTTTGTCGCTTCGAGGAAGCGCATGCCGTCGACTGCGAAAGCAAAACACGCGATCTGCTCTTCACCATCGACAAGCGCGGGCGGGCGACCGAGAGTGAAATCTCCGCCGAGCGCGGGGATCGGTTCAGGCTTTCCGTCGTCACCCATCCGCACACCAACGGGGTAGGGCTTGCCGTCTTCGGTTTCGAGGCGCAATTCAAAGCGGTGCGGCGTATTCGTGTCGGTGAATGGCACGTGCACCACGGCGGCGACGGTGAGGCGGCGGTGCATTGCGGGGAAGCCCCGGACAAAGATCGTGTTCCACCCCGCTCCGAGCGCATAGATCTTGTTGTT
>JAEYUX010000023.1 GCA_023432235.1 Actinomycetes bacterium | reverse complement strand
GCCACCGCGTGAGTCGGTCCGGTAGAAGCCCGAACCCTTGAACGTGACGGCCGCGGCCGAGATCACGCGCCGCACGGCCCCGTTGCATTCGGGGCACTCTGTCAGTGGCGCAGCATGAATTGACTGCACAGCATCAAAGCGGTGCCCGCATGCGGAGCACGCATAGGCGTAAGTGGGCATGGCCGTATTTTACGGGGCGATGCGAACCACTCGTGACGGCGTCACGACGATGTCCACGGACACGTCATGGTGCTGTCGCGGCAGGGCGCGCTCCTCGGCGTCGTAGAACTCGTCGTCAAACACGAGCGCGACGATCGGCACGCCCGGGGTGGCGTCGGCAAGCGCGCGGTCATACCAGCCCGCACCTTGGCCGAGCCGAGTGCCCAAAGTGTCGGCAGCAAGCGCCGGCACCACAATCAACTGCGCATCCGCGATGCGCTCTTGAGGCAAGAACTCGCCGGAGGGCTCCGGTGGCCTGCCGGGGGAGCGCTCAACGAGATCGTCGGTGGACGTGTAGACCGCCCAGCCGCGCTGCAAGCCTTCGCCAAGTTGAGGCACGATCACCTCAACGCCGCGCGCGGTCAACGCCTCTAGCAGGCGCAACGTGCCTGGCTCGTGGGGGCGCGATACGTAAACGGAGGCGGAGGTGATGCCGTCGGCTTCGGGAAGTGCGAGGACGAGGTCACGGAAAGTCTCTGCGTGTTCGTTGTTGCGCCGCTCTCCACGTTGAAGGCGATTCCGCCGTACAGCGCTTCGTAAAGAGGACTTCGCTTCCGTTGGCGGAAGGGTGCGCCATTCAGTTGGCGACGTCGGCGTCATGTGTCCATTGTGCCAAACGTCTGTGACAGGCGTATGACGGGAAGGTAGCCGCTCGCTTACAGCGGAGTCACTTTCGCGCGTGTGCGCGTTGTGCTTGCACCTGCTGAGCAGGCCACTCACAATGCCTAAGTGACGTCGCGCAGCTTGATTGAGCATCGAGATGATGTGATCGCGCGCCTCACGCCTCTTACTCCTCTCCACCTCTCGCTCGCCGACGCTGTGGGCAGTGTGCTTGCGGCCGACGCCGTCGCACGGGAGGACGTGCCTGCCGTCGCGATCGCGGCGTGTGACGGTTATGCCGTGCGTGCGGCGGACGTTGCCGGGGCGGCGCGCAAGGCCGTCACGTTGCCGGTGACGCAGGACATCGTTCCGGGTCATTCGCCTACGCGTCTCGCCCGGAAGGCCGCGGCCCGCGTTGCTCGTGGTGCCACGATGCCGTTTGGTGCCGACGCTGTTGTCGCCGGGCCAACAGATGACGCAGTGAATGTGCTCGTCCGGGTGCCAGTGGCCGCGGGCGATGGAGTGACGGGTATTGGTGACTACGCGCGGGCGGGAGACGTCATCGCGCCGGTGGGGGCGGTTGTCGGGCCCGGCCACGTGGCAGCGATGGCGGCGGCAGGAATGTCGAACGTCACGGTGACACCGTCGCCGCGCGTCGCGATCGTGGCCGTGGGATCGGAACTGCGCCAGCGCGCTGCCGCGGGCCATCCGGCGGCGAACCCTGCCGAAGCCGTGCCCGACGCGTCAAGCGGCCTGCTCGCGGCGCTCATCTCAAGCGTCGGCGGCAGGGTGGTGCGAACGATGGTGGTGGGCGACGACCCGCCGGCCCTGCGCCGTGCCATCGAAGATGTCGTCTTGCAAGCGGATCTGGTCATCACGCTTGGCGGCATGTCCGACGACTGGCAGGACGTGGTGATGCCGGTCCTCGCTGCGGCGTATGGCGTGGAGCGTTTCGCCGTGCGGCTGAGCCCGGGAGACGCTCATGGGATTGGCAGTGTGGGCGAGGTCGAGGGCAAGGAGGTCCTCCTGCTTGCGCTTCCTGGCCACCCAATGGATGTCGCCGCGGCGTTTGCGGGCTACGTGAGAGATGCGGTGATTGCGCTGCGCGGTGGCTCGCTCGAGCGGGCATCGCTTGAGGTGGGCTCGCATTGGTTGTCGCCGTTCGGCTATGCGCAGGTGGTGCCGGTGATGCGTGCTGAGAAGGATGGCAAAGCGGTGGTGTCGCCCCCGTCCACGGAGGCGGCGACGCTCGCCGACTTGGCGCGCGCGGACGGCCTCGCTCTTGTTGCCGAGGATGTGACAACGGTGGCCCCTCCACAACGCGTTGACGTTGTCTGGTGGGCGCATTGAGGCCGTCTGTTCCGCAGCTCGAGCGCAATGGCGTGACGTTGCGCATGCTGACGCCCAAGGATGAGGCCGAGTGGCTTGCATTGCGCCAGCGCAACCGGGATTGGCTCCGCCCGTGGGAGGCGACCACGCCACCGGGTCAGGTCGAGCCTCCCGTCACGTTTCGCGCATTTGTGCGTCGCGAACGGGCATCGTGGCGCGAGCGCCGGTCCTTCCCTTTCGTCATTGAGTACGGCGGAGAGTTGGTGGGGCGCGCGTCTTTGGGGCGCATCGAGTGGGGTGCTGAGCGGGGCGGAACGCTCGGCTACTGGGTGTCGCACCATGTCGCCGGGCGAGGGATCGCCCCCACGGCGGTGGTGCTCCTCACGGAGTACGCCTTTGGACAGGGGTTGCACCGCGTCGAGATTGCGATCCGACCAG
>JAEYUX010000098.1 GCA_023432235.1 Actinomycetes bacterium | reverse complement strand
CGCACCTTGGACGGACCCGAACCGAAACGTCCGTCCTTCGGCAGCAAGTGAGAGGGAATCGTGTGCTCAACCGTCATGCCCACAATCTAGTGCTCGCTGAGGGTGGCATGATGTCGTGCGTGATGCTCCTGACCCCCGCGCTGCAGCGGTTCGATTGGGGCTCGACCGACGCCATTCCCGGCTTGCTTGGATTTGAACCTGACGGCTCGCCTTATGCCGAGGCCTGGTGGGGTGCGCACCCCGTTGCGCCGTCGATCACGGAGCAGGGGCCACTTGATGAGGTGATCGCGGCGGATCCTGTCGCGACTCTCGGCGCATCCTGCGAAGAAACGCACGGGCGCTTGCCCTATCTGCTCAAGGTGCTCGCGATTGCACAGCCGTTGTCGATTCAGGTGCACCCCACGCTTGAGCGCGCTCGCGAGGGCTTTGAGCAGGAGCAGGCGGCTGGCCTCGCCATCAACGATCCGCACAGAACATATAAGGACGCCTCGCATAAGCCCGAGATGCTCTTGGCGCTGAGCGAAGTGACGGTGCTGTCCGGGTTCCGCGAGCCCGACGCGGTGGCAGCGGACCTGCGCGCGATTGGCGGGGATGACGCCCGTGGTCTCGCAGCGCTCATCGATGAGCACGGCATTCACGAGTACATCGACGTGGTGCTCACCGAAAGCCATCCCGAGGCTGTCGCCCAGGTGAGCCAAGCGCCCAACGGTGTGTCAGCGTCGGCCACTGTGGCGCGAGACGCGCTTGCGATTCACCCGGACGATCCGGGCGCATTGGTTGCGCTCGCGATGAACGCCGTCACACTGCAACCTGGCGAGACGCTCTTCACGCCGTCGGGAGTGGTGCACTGCTATATCAGCGGCCTGTGCGTTGAACTCATGGCGAACTCGGACAACGTGGTGCGCGCGGGCTTCACCCACAAACCGGTCAACGCGGATCTGCTGCGCGACCTCGCCTTGCTTGAGCACACCGATCCATTGGTGCCGCATACGCGCGTTGACGGCGCGGCGCGAGTGCTCTCCACCGAGGCCGATGAGTTTGAACTGACCGTCGTAGAAAACGGTGAGGCGACGTGCGCCGATGGGCCGCGCATCGTGGTTGCTCTCGACGGCGTGACGCGAGTGACGACCCAAGGTGAGACCCTCACCCTTGACGCCGGCGCAGCAGCGTTCGTTTCTGCCGCCGACGGCGCAGCGACCTTGGATGTGACGGGCCTGGCTGTTGTCGCATCGGTGGCATCGCGCTCGCACTAGTCTTGCGTCATGAGCATGCGCGTGTCGGTATTCGGGACGGGCTACCTCGGCGCCACGCACGCCGCCGGAATGGCGGAACTCGGGCACGAGGTCATTGGGGTGGACATCGATGCCGCCAAGGTTGCGAGCCTGTCGCGCGGAGAAGTCCCGTTCTACGAGCCCGGCCTTCCCGAGCTGCTGAGCAAGCATGTGGCAACGGGCAGACTTCGCTTTACAACGGACGCGAGTGAAGCGGCCGACGCTGACGTTCACTTCATCGGGGTTGGCACGCCGCAGCGTTCGGGCGAGTACGCGGCAGATCTCACCTTTGTCAACGCCGCGATTGAGACCCTCGCGCCCCTCATCACCAAGCCCGCAGTCATCTTGGGTAAGTCGACAGTGCCGGTGGGGACTGCCGCGCGGCTCGCAGCGCGAGTGCGAGAGCTTTCTCCCGCAGGGGACGATGCCCAACTCGGCTGGAATCCGGAGTTCCTCCGCGAGGGCTTCGCCGTTGAGGACACGTTGCGCCCCGACCGGCTCGTGCTCGGCATCGACAAGGAACGCCCCGGTCGTATTGAAGAGGTGGCGCGGGAGGTGTACCGCGACATCATCGCGCGGCCCACGCCCTTCCTCGTGACCGACCTTGCGACCGCCGAACTCGTCAAGGTGTCTGCAAACGCCTTCCTCGCCACCAAGATCTCCTTTATCAATGCGATCGCGGAAGTATGCGAAGCGGCAGGCGCCGACGTTGTGGAGCTCGCGGACGCCATTGGGTACGACGAGCGCATCGGCCGCAAGTTCTTGGGTGCGGGACTTGGATTTGGTGGCGGTTGCCTCCCGAAGGACATCCGGGCGTTTATGGCGCGGGCTGGTGAACTTGGCGTGGACCAGGCGCTCACGTTCCTCCGCGAAGTGGACACCGTCAATATGCGCAGGCGCGAGCACGTGGTGCAGTTGACGACGCGAGAGCTTGGCGGTTCATTGCCGGGTAAGCGTGTGGCCGTGCTTGGCGCAGCGTTCAAGCCCAACAGTGATGACGTGCGTGACTCGCCCGCACTCGACGTCGCGGGCAAACTGCATCTCAGCGGCGCAAAGGTCCAGGTATATGACCCTCAGGCGATGGGCAACGCCGCACGGCTATGGCCCACGCTCACGTATGCGTCGTCGATGAATGAGGCGCTCGCGGATGCTGACGCCGTTGTGATCGCCACCGAGTGGGATGAGTTCAAGAAGGCCGATCCAGTCGCCGCGAAGAGCGTGGTGCGTGGCAGTCTGATCATTGACGCGCGCAACTGCCTCGACCCCGAGGCGTGGCGCGCAGCCGGTTGGACCTACCGAGGAATGGGACGGCATAGCCAGTGACAGACCTCATTGACACCACAGAGATGTATCTGCGCACCATCTATGAGCTGATCGAGGATGGTGTGCCGCCGTTACGCGCCCGCATTGCGGAGCAACTTGGCCACTCCGGGCCCACGGTGTCTCAGACGATTGCGCGCATGGAGCGGGACGGCCTTGTCATCGTCGATATTGACCGCACGTTGCGACTCACGCCCGCAGGCGAGGAGACGGCCGTTCGGGTCATGCGCAAGCACCGCCTCGCGGAGCGCCTTCTCACCGACATCATCGGCCTCGATCTGCCTCACGTCCATGACGAGGCTTGCCGGTGGGAGCACGTGATGAGTGAGCGCGTTGAGAAGCGTGTGTTGGAGCTCTTGGGCGAACCTGCGGTGTCACCGTATGGCAACCAGATTCCCGGCCTCGAGGAGCTGGGAATCGCGTCGGCCGGATCCGGGCGCGAGCCCTCACGCGAGATCTCCGTGTTCGAGGCTGTGGAAAACGACGTGATCAGCGCCACACTCGTACGAATCGGGGAGAATCCTCAAACCCTCGCCGACTTCCTCACCATTGCCGTGGAAATTGGTCTTCTACCAGGGGCAGCGGTGACTCTTGAGAGGCACGGCGAACGCATCTCGATCACCACTGAGCGCGGCACCGTAGAAATTCCCGGGGACGCTGCGCGGCACATGTTCGTTGAGCAGAGGTCCAAGTAGGCTTTCGATCAGGTACCGTAGACCAGTCGAGTTGAGAGGGAAGAACCTCGTGGGACGTCCACGACGGCGGTGAGCCACAGGGGGTGGCGCGAACATCGGTCGTGTGGTCCAAATGCGCAAGATGCGCGGAAGGAACGGGAATTTGAGGTACGGCTACATGCGCGCCAAGACGCGCGCGATGGCGGTGTCAGCAGGTGCTGCACTGATTGTGGTTCCCCTATCGGGAGCGGCCGCCGTCGCGATCACCGGCAAATCGCCGGCGACTCCAAACGCAGAGCAAGTGGCCCTTCAGGGCGCTGAGTTCGCGAACCAAGTTGAGCAAATTGGCGCCCCTGTCGCTGCCAACGCATCCTCGGAATACTCCGTTGAGATTCCATCACTGACCGTGACGGTCGACCCGCCGCCGCCACCGCCCGCGCAGTCGGTCCGCCGCTCGTCGGCTCGCCCGGTTGCCAATAGCGCAGATGTCGCGCAGGCGATCGCTGGCTCGTCGATTGTTGCCGAAGCAGCCAAGTACGTCGGTTACCCGTACGTCGCTGGTGGCTCGTCGCCCTCCACGGGCTTCGACTGCTCCGGCTTTGTGAGCTACGTGTATGGCCAGTTCGGCATTTCGCTGCCGCGCTCGTCCGGTGCCTATTACGGCGTCGGCACCCGCGTGGACACCCCGCAGCCTGGCGACATCATTGTGACTCCCGGACACGTCGGCATCTACGCGGGCCCCAACCTGCAGATCGACGCGCCTACTTCTGGCAAGACCATTCAGTTCCGCGGTATCTGGCAGTCAAACCCGGTTTACATTCGCGTCAGCTGACGCTTCTCGTTAAGGCGAGGTGTGGCATGAGAATGTCGAACGTTCCGCGACTTGGTCGCGCGATCAGCGAGATTGGGCTCGGTTGCTGGCAACTTGGCGGCGACTGGGGCGATGTCAATGAGCAGCGTTCCCACGAGATTCTCACCGCAGCCGCCGACGCTGGGGTCACCTTCTTTGACACGGCCGACGTCTATGGCGACGGCCGGTCAGAGAAGGCCGTGGGTGCGTTCCTCGCTTCGCGCCCTGACCGCGATGCGTTCACGGTTGCGACCAAGATGGGCCGGCGTGCGAACCCGCATGTCGCGGAGGCGTACACGCTCGATGCGTTCCGTGCGTGGACTGACCGATCACGAGAGAACCTCGGGGTCGACACTCTCGACATCATCCAGTTGCACTGCCCTCCCACCGAGGTGCTCTTTGACCCGACCACCTACGACGCCTTGCGTGTGTTGGTGGACGAGGGCCGTGTGCGGGCATGGGGTGTGTCGGTCGAGAAGGTGGACGAGGCTCTCCGGGTGCTGGGCGAAGACGGACTCGCGTCCATCCAGATCATCGTCAACGTGTTCCGCCGCAAGCCGCTTGAGCGAGTGATCGGTGAGGCAAACGAGGCAGGGGTCGCGACGATCGCTCGGGTGCCCCTCGCGTCGGGCCTGTTGTCCGGCCGCTACGACGAGAACACCACCTTTGCTGAGAATGATCACCGGAGCTTCAACCGCCACGGTGAGGCATTCGACGTTGGCGAGACGTTCTCGGGTGTGCCGTACGAAGTTGGAGTCAAGGCCGCACGTGAAGTGGCGGCGCTGACGCCTGACGGCTGGACAACGGCGCAGTTCGCGCTCAGATGGCTCACCCAATCCGGCGTCACCACCACGATTCCAGGCGCGCGCACCATTGAACAGGCGCGAGTTAACGCCGCCGTGGGTGATCTCCCGATGCTTGATGAGCCGACGATGGCGCAACTCGCGCACATTTACAACGAGTCCATCCGCGAGCACGTTCACGCGAAGTGGTGACTCGCGTTGTGCCCTTCCCAAAGGCACGCGCATAATCGATGGT
>JAEYUX010000067.1 GCA_023432235.1 Actinomycetes bacterium | reverse complement strand
ATGCGCGCCTTGCGGTTGAACGTGGGGATTTGCATGAGGTGATACGTGCGGTGCATAAACCACGCGGGCCAGCCACGAAGTTTGATGCCAAGCACGTCTGCGACGCCCTTGTTGAGTCCAAGCGAAGCGACAAGGCCGAGGTGGCGGTGCTTGTATTCGCGCGGCGCGCGGCCCCTCAAGTGCATCGCAAGGTTCTTGCCCAAACGACGGGCCTGGCGGACTGCATGCTGGGCGCTCGGCGCGCAGTAAGCGGGCTGGTCCTTGGTGAGATCGGGCACCTGAGCACAATCGCCCGCAACCCACGCCCCCGGGACCACCGTTCCATCCTCGGTAGCGACCTGTAGCGTCGGCAAGGCAATGACGTGGCCCTTGGGTCCGAGCGGAAGATCAGACTCGCCAAGAATCGGCGCCGGCTTGACTCCCGCTGTCCACACAACGGTGTCGGCCTCAAACATTTGTCCGTCCGACAACACGATGTGGCCATCTACGCATGACTCGAGCCGTGTCTCAAGGAGTACGTCCATGCCACGCGAGAGCATTTGCTTGCGGGCGTAGTCACCCATGTCTGGCCCCAATTCGGGGAGGATGCGGCCCATCGCCTCCACCATGACAAAGTGCAACTCGTCAGGGTCGATCTCGGGGTAGTAACGCAATGCCGCACGTGCCATGTCCTCCGTCTCCGCGAAGGCCTCCACCCCCGCGAAGCCGCCGCCGACAAAGACAAACGTGAGGAGGCGTCGGCGCAAAGCCGGATCATCCGTTGTGGCCGCGCGGGCGATGCAACCGAGGACCTTATTGCGCAGGTTGATCGCTTCCTCAACGTACTTGAAGCCGATGGCGAATTCTTTGAGCCCGGGGATGGGCAGCGTGCGGGAAACGGAGCCGAGCGCGATGACGATCTCGTCGTAGGTGACGGTGAGGTCATCTCCAAAGTCGGTGGTGGCGTGGACAGCGCGGGCAGCGTGATTGATCGACGCGACGCGCGCTTGAAGGATCTTGACGTCCTTCAGTTCCTTGCGCAGAGGGACCACGGCGTGGCGCGGCTCAATGGAGCCAGCCGCCGCCTCGGGCAGGAACGGCTGGTACGTCATGTACGGGCGCCGGTCGAGCACCGTGATGTCGACAAGGCCCTTGGCCTTGCGCTGGAGCGTGAGAGCGGCGTAGAGGCCTACGTAGCCACCGCCGATGATGAGGACGCGAGTGCGTGCCATGAGGTGTACCTCCTGAGGAGGTCAACCCCGTGGGCTGCGCACCTGTTCCCTTTAGTTGCGTCCCGTCATGGTGGTGACGTCGAGCAACGTGTCGAGCTGCTCCGGCGTCACCTCGCCGCGCTCGACAAAGCCGAGCGCCTCGACCGCCTCACGCACCGTGAGTCCGTGCGCAACCGCGTGCTTGGCGATCTTCGCCGCGTTCTCGTAACCGATGACGCGGTTGAGCGGCGTGACGATGCTCGGGCTCGCTTCCGCATAGAAGCGCGCCTTGTCCACGTTGGCGGTGATGCCCACCACGGTCTTGTCCGCGAGCACGCGGGCGGCGTTGGCGAGGAGGCTCATCGACTCGAGAACGCCGAGCGCCATGACGGGGATCTGCACATTGAGTTCAAAGGAACCTGACGCGCCGGCCCAAGCGACAGTCGCGTCGTTGCCCACGACGCGGGCGCACACCATGAGGACGGCCTCGGGGATCACCGGGTTGACCTTGCCCGGCATGATCGACGAGCCCGGCTGCAGGTCCGGCAGCGCGATCTCGCCAAGGCCGGTGTTGGGCCCAGAGCCCATCCAGCGCAGGTCGTTGCAGATCTTCGTGAGGCTGACGGCGATGGTGCGCAAAGCTCCTGAGGACTCGACGAGTCCGTCGCGGGCCGACTGCGCTTCGAAGTGGTCACGCGCTTCGGTGATCGGCAGGCCCGTGTCCTCGGCGAGCAACGCGATGACGCGCTGGGGGAAGCCAGCGGGGGTGTTGATGCCGGTGCCGACGGCGGTGCCGCCGAGCGGAACCTCGGCAAGGCGGGGGAGCGCCGCGTTGAGACGCTCGATGCCGAGCCGCACTGCGGCGGCGTAGCCGCCAAACTCCTGGCCAAGGGTGACGGGTGTCGCGTCCATGAGGTGCGTGCGGCCGGATTTCACGACGTCTGCGAACTCGGTGGCCTTGGCTTCAAGCGCGCTCGCGAGGTGATCAAGTGCCGGCACGACGTCGTTGACGAGTGCCGAGGTCGCAGCCACATGCACCGACGTGGGAAACACGTCATTGCTCGACTGGGACGCGTTGACGTGATCGTTCGGGTGTACATCCGCGCCGAGGATGCGGGTGGCGAGAGTCGCGATCACCTCGTTCGTGTTCATGTTCGACGACGTGCCGGAGCCCGTCTGGAACACATCGACGGGGAAGTGAGCGTCGTGCGCGCCGCCAGCCACGTCGTCGGCCGCTGCAACGATTGCCTGAGCCACGGCATCGTCGATGACGCCCAGCTCGGCGTTTGCGAGCGCCGCCGCCTTCTTGACGCGAGCCAGCGCCTCAATATGGCGCCGCGTCAGTGTGATCCCAGAAATCGGGAAATTCTCGACGGCTCGCTGTGTCTGCGCCCGGTACAAGGCGTCGACGGGAACGCGAACCTCACCCATCGTGTCGTGCTCGATGCGAAATTCCATGCGGCCATTGTGTCAGGAGGAAGAAAAGTCCTTGAGAACTTGTGTGACTTGCG
>JAEYUX010000034.1 GCA_023432235.1 Actinomycetes bacterium | reverse complement strand
TTCGCGACGATGGCGCGTGGCTACGTGGGCCAAACGGTGCGCGGCTTCACGGGCGGCGTACGCTGGGAATCGGAACAGATCGCCGTCAAGGGCACACGGTGGCTCACTGTGCTCTTGCCGGTGTGGGTCTACGCCTACTACGAGCCGACACCTCGGGGCACGATCATGCACTACATCGCCGTCAACGGCCGCTCCGGCGAGACTCAGGGCTCGTTGCCCATGAACATGGCGAAGATTAAGCGATCCGCAAACCTGCGCGGATGGGCGATCGCCGCGATTGGCTTGCCGTTCTTCCTTGCGCCGATTCTGACCATCGCGGTTGCGGGTGCCGACGGTGCACAGGGCGCCGTCGTGCCCCTCATGTTCGGAGCGGTTGCGGGCATTATCGGCGCGGTGGTTGCCCACTCGCACAAGAAGAAACTGATCGAGCGCCACCGCAATGCTGAGGCGCGTTACCTCACCGAGTTTGAGGTCCGGTACGAGCCGACGCGATGCGTCACCGATGACCGTTTCCGAACGCGGACCACCAATCGGCTTGGCCCGATCCTGGAAGGCCGCAACGATGCCGCCCACGCGAAGCGCGCCGACTACTGGCGTGCGTTCGTCACGCACGAGGTACCGCCGCCCCCAGGCGAGTGACTCCCCGGCACCGCCGAGGAGTATCGCTCGCATCGGCTTACTCGGCCGGGCGCGCCGCCACGACGGGTTGCTTCGGCTCGGTCTTCGCAGGCAACGTCTTGGGACGCCAGCCTTCACGCGTGGCTTCGAAGGCCGTGATGTCCTCTTCATGCTGCAGCGTGAGGCCGATGTCGTCGAGGCCCTCCATGAGGCGCCAGCGGACGTAGTCGTCGATCTCGAAGCTGATGACGAGCTCTCCGCACGTAATGGTGCGGTCCTCGAGGGAGACGGTGATCTCTTTGCCCGGCTCCGTCTCAAGAAGCTTCCACAAGAGCTCGACGTTCTCCTGGCTCACAATGGCCGTGAGCAGGCCCTGCTTGCCAGAGTTACCGCGGAAGATGTCGGCGAAGCGGCTCGCGATGACTACCTTGAAGCCGTAGTCCTTAAGCGCCCACACGGCGTGTTCACGCGAAGAACCCGTACCGAAGTCGGGACCTGCGACAAGGACGGAGCCGTTCTTGTAGGCCGGCTGGTTGAGGATGAAGTCGGCATCGCCGCGCCACGCAGCAAAGAGAGCGTCGTCAAAGCCCGTCTTGGTGACGCGCTTGAGGTAGACGGCGGGGATGATCTGGTCGGTGTCGACGTTTGAACGACGCAGCGGAACGCCGACGCCGGTGTGGGTCGTGAACTTTTCCATGGCTTCCGCTCCTTACACGAGCGCCGCAGCGGCGTTTTCGAGGTCGTCGGGGCTTGAGAGTTTTCCTCGCACTGCAGTGGCAGCGGCCACAAGCGGCGAGACGAGGTGAGTGCGGCCGCCCTTACCCTGGCGGCCCTCGAAGTTACGGTTCGACGTGGACGCAGAGCGCTCCTCCGGCTTCAACTGGTCGGGGTTCATCCCGAGGCACATCGAGCAGCCGGCGTTACGCCACTCTGCACCGAAGTCGAGGAACACCTTGTCGAGGCCCTCGGCCTCTGCCTGGAGGCGGACGCGTGCTGAGCCGGGGACAACGAGCATGCGGGTGTTGGGGGCCTTGGTGCGGCCCTTGATGATCTCGGCAGCGGCGCGCAGGTCCTCGATGCGGCCGTTAGTGCACGAGCCAAGGAACACCGTGTCGATGTCGATCTCACGCAGCGGGGTGCCGGGCGTGAGGCCCATGTAGCGCAGCGCGTTCTCGGCGGCCTCGCGGTCCGTTTCGTCCGCGAAGTCCTCCGGGTTCGGCACCGTTGCACTGAGGGGCAGGCCCTGGCCGGGGTTGGTTCCCCACGTGACGAACGGTTCGAGGTCGCTCGCATTGAGGTCGACTTCCGTGTCAAAGACGGCGTCCGCGTCGGTGACGAGCGTCTTCCAGTAGGCGACAGCGTCGTCCCAATCCTGACCCTCTGGGGCGTGGGGGCGGCCCTTCACGTACTCAAACGTCGTCTCGTCGGGGGCGATCAGTCCCGCACGGGCACCCGCCTCGATCGACATGTTGCAAATGGTCATGCGCGCTTCCATCGACAGCTTCTTGATGGCGTCGCCACGGTACTCGAGGACGTAGCCCTGGCCGCCACCGGTACCGATCTTCGCGATGATCGCGAGGATGATGTCCTTCGCCGTGGTGCCCTTAGGCAGTTCACCGTTGACGTTGATCGCCATCGTCTTGAACGGCTTGAGCGGAAGCGTCTGGGTGGCGAGCACGTGCTCCACCTCGGAGGTGCCGATGCCGAAGGCGAGGGCACCGAAGGCACCGTGGGTCGACGTGTGGGAGTCACCGCACACCACGGTCATGCCGGGCATCGTGAGGCCGAGCTGCGGGCCCACGACGTGCACCACGCCCTGATCGGCATCGCCGAGGGAGTGAATGCGAACGCCAAACTCCTCGGCGTTCTTGCGCAAGGTGTTGATCTGGATGCGGCTCGTCTCATCGGCGATGGGCAGGTCGATGTTGAGCGTCGGGGTGTTGTGGTCTTCTGTCGCGATGGTGAGATCCGGGCGGCGCACCGGGCGGCCCGCGAGTCGCAGGCCCTCAAATGCCTGCGGGCTCGTCACTTCGTGACACATGTGAAGGTCGATGTAGATGAGGTCGGGCGCGCCGTCCTCACCTTTACGGACCAAGTGGTCCTGCCACAGCTTCTCGGCCAAGGTGGTGCCCATCGCACCCTCCATTCCCAACAGGCCTCGACATCTCAAGATGTGAGACGGTAGTATCGATCTATGGACAATCATAGCGGAGTAGGCGTCATTGACAAGGCCGCCGCGATCCTTGGTGTGCTTGAAAAGGGACCGGCCTCACTCGCCACCCTTGTCGAGCAGACGCACCTCGCCCGCCCAACCGTCCACCGCCTCGCTCTCGCACTCGAGCACCACCACCTTGTGGGACGCGATGAAAGCGGCGCGTTCATACTCGGCGACCGCTTCGCCACTCTCGCGGCATCCGTTGGTGAGGACCGTTTGGTGAGTGCCGCTTTGCCCGTGCTCACGACGCTTCGCGATCGCACCGGCGAATCGAGCCAGTTGTACCGGCGTCATGGCGATCAGCGCATCTGCATGGCGGCCGTGGACAGGCCCGTTGGCCTGCGTGACTCGATCCCCGTGGGCACCACGATGACGATGTCAGCAGGCTCCGCCGCCAAGGTGTTGCTCGCGTGGCAGCCGGCCGAGGTCATGCATGCGGGACTGATCCATGCGCGCTTCACCGCCGCCGACCTCGAACTGGTCCGCGAGCAAGGTTTTGCAGAGTCGTCATCGGAGCGCGAAGCCGGAGTGAGCTCCGTATCCGCACCTGTGTGGGGAGCGGCTGGAACGGTTATCGCCGCCGTCTCGATTTCTGGACCGTCGGAACGCCTGACCGCACATCCCGGCGTGCTTCACGCGTCGGCCGTGATCGATGCAGCGCGCCAACTGAGCGACGTCCTCCAACGAACGGAACTCGCGTAAGCCACAATCGAGCCGCACATATCGGCACGAAAAGCCAAAACCGGCCCGAAGGTCCCGGATAATTCGCCGGTTTTCGCGGGTAGATGGACACGTGAGAGCAATGGTGGTCTTTCAGTCGCTGTGGGGCAACACAGCGGCTGTGGGGCGAGCCATCGCTGAGGGTCTCGGCCCGGACACACTTGTTGGCGGTACTGACGAGATCACGCCCCAAGAGACCGTTGGCGCATCGCTACTTGTCATCGGCGCACCCGTTCACGCCATGAGTCTTCCCACCGCCCAGACAATGAAAGGCGTCGCGAGCCGACCCCGTCATGCGGGCGACCTCCCGCCTGACACTGAGCAGCCACTCCTTCGCGACTGGATCGCGGCCCTTCCGGAGGGCACCACTCCGTTCACCGCCTTTGACACACGCGTTCCGGGGTTTGTCGGGCGCGGCGGTGTGAGTTCAATCGAACGCCTCATGGTCGAGCGCGGCTTCCGCATTCTCTGCAAGTCCGAAGGCTTCTTTGTCGTCAATCGGCGCACTGTGCACGAGCCTGCGAGCATGCTGCGGGAGGGCGAGCTCGAACGCGCCGAACGGTGGGGACAACGCCTCCGCGCCACCCTCTAGCCCAAAGCGGTAGGTCATCTCCACGGTGCGCGCTGCCTACGCGCGCGAGTGGTCGGTGACCTCTGGGTACGGCCGGAGCGCAGCTAATTGATCTGTTTGCGTTCGGGCCTGGACCAGCTGTGGCCGGCATTGCGGGCGTTGAGGTAATCCTCGATGTGCGCATCCGGGATGAGGAAGTTGTCGATCCCGTCGCCATCCGGATCGAGCAGTGTGCTCGGGTTCTTAGGCGCCTGCTTGCCGGACAGGCAGTTGCCGTTGAGATCACAGTCCACTAAGTGGGTATGCGGGTTGTACACGTGCAACGTGGTGGATGCGGAGGTGGTGGTCGCTGTACCCGGGGCGTCCGACCACGATGCGCCACCATTGACGGAATACTCACCACGCCACGTGGTCGTCAGCGTCAACGAGGCTCGGTGTTGATGCTTTGGCAAACTAATCGGGGTGCCCCCATCGGCATACGGTTTGCCCGGTGACGTCAAAGTGACGTTCGTGCCGTCATCACCACTCCACGTGTAGGACACGGGCACCGCCCGAATAATGACCGGCGTGCCCAGAATCGTTGTGTCCATCGTTTGCGGGGTGCCGTCCGCGATGGGGTTCACACCTAACTCCGCGATCGCCCACCCCGTTGCCGGCTCCAGCCGGTAATCAGTGGGCGTGATAGGCATCTGGGCCCACTCAAGGGCCACCTGCGCATAGATCAGGTCAGACGCACACTGATACGACCCCACCTGCACCCACGGCCCAAAGGTGCCATCCGCCAACGCTTGCGAACGCCACCACGGCATCAACGCCGCCTGCCCGTCAGGACAGTTGTCGGGCGGCTCCATTGGCGTCACGCACGACGGAATCTCACCCTCCCACGAACCCGCGAAGCGCACACCGCCTACTTCCTCCGTGTACCACTCACGACACACCGCATGCCGCTGCCACCGATCCGCCGCACCAGCACCCACCGTCGGCGCACCAAGGCCAGATGCGTCGTCTCCGTAGACGATGGTGCTTGCCTCGTCGCCCGTACCTCCTGTTGACCCACCAAGCCCAAACGGCAAGAGGATCGGCAGCGCGATGATCAGCCCCCTCAACAGAGTGACCTACTCGCTGCTGTAGGCGAACGCGACGGCGGTGACGCGCCAAAGACCGTCATCGAATACGAGTTCCACACCAACGTCGCCGTTGCCACCCTTGGAGACGCGGTACACCGAGCCGTCCTCGAGGTAGGTCGTGATGTCGCTACGCACAAAGCTCTGCGACACGTTCCAGCGACCATCCGGTTGTAGCCCCCCACGGATGTCGTCGCTCCAGATGAACTC
>JAEYUX010000147.1 GCA_023432235.1 Actinomycetes bacterium | reverse complement strand
CGCCAAGCGAGTTCGCACTCACTCGCGTCTCGCACAACGGACTGCCCCTTGCTCGACGACGACATCAGCGGCTTCACCACGGCAGGCAGGCCGAGTTCCTCGACAGCTGCCCTCACCTCCGCTGCGGACTCCGCGATCCGATACGGGGACGTGGGGATGCCGAGCTCCTCCGCCACCAGCCAGCGGGTCCGCTCGCGGTCCATCGTGACGCGAGCGGCTGACGCGCTCGGCACCACCTTGAAGCCCCGGGTCTCAAACTGCGCGAGCTCATCGGTGTTGATCGCATCAAGTTCGGGCACGATGAGCGAGGGCTGTTCGGCCTCGACAACGGCACGCAAGGCGTCGGCGTTGAGGAGATCGATGACGTAGGAGCGGTGAGCCACGTGCATCGCTGGGGCGTTGTCGTAGCGGTCACAAGCCACCACTTCCACACCGAAGCGCTGGAATGCGATCGCGAGTTCCTTTCCCAGCTCGCCAGCACCGAGGAGCAGTACTCGTGTCGCTCCCTCGGTGAGGGGGGTGCCAAAGGACGTGAGCATCATGCCCCCATGTAACCAGTCCGCGCGCATACACGCGAGGGTCGCCGCACCGTAGGCTGACTCCGTGATTGTCTCCGCTGCGTCTCTGCCCATGCTCGGTCCCGATTGGATGGATCCCGACCACCTCATCAATTCATTCATCGATCGCTATGGCACCTGGGCGCTCGCGGGCATCTGCGCAATCATCATCATCGAGACAGGCTTGCTGTTTCCTTTCTTGCCCGGTGATTCACTGCTCTTCACCGCCGGCCTCTTCACCGGCACGGGCCAGATTGGCCTGCCGATCTGGGCGGTTGCCGGCTTGATTGGCCTCGCCGCCTTTGTTGGCCCTCAATCGGGGTATTGGATCGGCAGGCTCAGCGGACCAAAGATCTTTCATCGCCCAGACTCGCGGATCTTCAAGCAGGCGTACGTCGACCGCACCCACGCGTTCTTCGAGCGTTACGGCGGCCGGGCAATTGTGCTCGCCCAATTCGTGCCCTTCGTCCGCACCTACATTCCGGTAGCCGCGGGCGTCGGCAAAATGCCGTACTCACGCTTTGTTCGCTTCAACGTCATCGGTGCACTTGTTTGGGGTGTGGGCGTCACGATGCTCGGCTATTGGCTCGGGCGCTTCGATGTGGTGAAGAACAACATCGAAATCGCGCTCATGCTCATCGTCTTTGTGTCAGTGCTCCCGATGGTGTTCGAGACCGGCAAGCACTGGTTGGCAAAGCGCTCAGCCCGCGCCGCAATGCATGAGGTTGACCCGGAGGCCTCAGCCCCCACCGAACGCTAGAAGCGCACCTCGGGCGTCTGGCGCGCCTCTGGCTCTTCGATTTCGAAGTAGTCGGCACGCGTAAAGCCAAATGGGCGAGCGATGAAGTTGGTGGGGAACACCTCGATCTTGGTGTTGAGAGCCCGCACGTTTGCGTTGTAGAAGCGACGCCCTGCCGCAATACGGTCCTCAGTGTTCGTGAGTTCCGTCTGCAGCTGTTGAAAATTCTCGCTGGCACGCAGTTCCGGGTACGCCTCCGCAACGGCGAACAGCTTGCCGAGCGCCTGAGTCAGCATGTTCTCGCTCTGCGCCTGCTCCGCCACGCTTTGGCGCGAGGCTGATGCGGCAGAACGGGCGGCAGTGACCTCTTCAAAGGTCGCCTTCTCGTGAGCGGCGTATCCCTTGACGGTCTCGACGAGGTTGGGAATGAGGTTGTGCCGACGCTGGAGCTCCACGTCGATCTGGCGCCAGGCCTCCTGCACAAGGTTTCTCAGGCGAACCAGCGCGTTGTATTGGACAACGACGAACAAGCCCAAGAGCACCACGATGCTGACCACGATCACTGTGGGAAGCATGACCCCTCCTCGATTGAGACTGCCTACTGCCCCATGCTAGGCGTCAGCACAGGTACCGATGGGGGTGTGAATGCGAAATTGGGGAGAACCGACCTACAGGCCCAGATCAGCGAGGCTGTACAACGCGAGATATGGCAGGCCCTCGGCCTCAATTGTCTCCCTCGCACCGGTGTCTCTGTCAACAATGACGGCCACGGCGGCGACAGTCGCGCCTGCCTCACGCAGCGCCTTCACCGCCGTCATCACTGAGCCGCCTGTTGTCGACGTGTCCTCGACTGCCACCACGGTGCGGCCCGCGACATCGGGACCTTCGATCTGTCGCTGCAAGCCGTGGGCCTTCGACTCCTTGCGCACTACGAATGCGTCGAGGGCAAGACCACGCGAGGCCGCCGCATGCAAGATCGCAGTCGCGACGGGGTCCGCGCCAAGGGTGAGTCCTCCCACCGCATCGATATCCGCTGGCCCAAAGCCTGCCTCTTCGAGTGCATCGAGCATGAGGTGACCAATGAGCGGTGCGGCTGCGTGGTGAAGCGTGACGCGTCGCAAATCGACGTAATAGTTCGCCTCTTTTCCGGAAGCGAGAGTGACGCGGCCGCGCACCACTGCAAGGTCGCTGATGAGGTCACGGAGCTGTGCGCGTGGCGTCGGCAAGGTCATGGCGATCAGCCTAGCGATCGTCCCAGCCGCTTCGGGTTACAGTCGTGCTGTCGCGTCGCCGCCACGACCGAAGGACCTGCCATGGTTTCCGCTCATCTTGCCGTCTCAGCCGACGCCAGCATCGGCGCCATTGATCGTTATCTCTTTGGCTCTTTCGTTGAGCACTTGGGACGCAGCGTCTACACCGGCATTTACGAGCCGGGCCACCCGACCGCCGACGCGGATGGTTTCCGGCGCGACGTCCTCGACCTTGTGAGCGAGCTTGGCGTCTCGATTATTCGCTACCCCGGTGGCAACTTTGTGTCGGGGTATCGCTGGGAGGACGGGGTGGGCCCGCGCGAGCAGCGTCCCCGCCGCCTTGACCTCGCGTGGCACACGATCGAGACAAATGAGGTGGGCCTGCACGAGTTCATGACATGGCTCGATCACACCGGCGCGGAGCCGATGCTTGCTGTCAACTTTGGAACGCGCGGCCTCGAGGAAGCGCTCGACTTTGTCGAGTATTGCGTCATCGACTCCGGCACGGCTTTGTCCGACGCTCGAATCGCCAATGGCCGACGCGCGCCCATTCGCCCCAACGTGTGGTGCCTCGGCAACGAGATGGACGGCCCGTGGCAACTGGGCCACTTGAGCGCGGAGGACTACGCGAAAAAGGCCGCCTCGGTCGCCCATGCAATTCGGCTCATCGACCCCGATACGACGTTGGTGGCGTGCGGCTCCTCGTCACGCGACATGCCCACTTTTGGGCACTGGGAGCGGACCGTCCTTGAGGCCACGTATGAGCACGTCGACCTTCTCTCCTGCCACGCCTACTACTGGGAGCGCGATGGCGACCTGTCGAGCTTCCTCGCCAGCGGCGTCGACATGGAGGGCTTCATTGACGAAGTGGTTGCTGTCGCGGATGAGGTGAAGGCGGCAAAGGGCTCGGACAAGACGATCAACCTCTCGTTTGACGAGTGGAACGTGTGGTACCTCAAGCGTCACATGGAGAAGGAAGCGATCACGGGCATCGACAATTGGCCCGTCGCGCCTCGGCTGCTCGAAGACATCTACTCCGTTGCCGATGGCGTGGTGGTGGGCGGCCTGCTCATTGCCCTCCTCAAGCACGCCGACCGGGTGAAGACGGCGTGCATGGCTCAGCTCGTCAACGTGATCGGGCCCATCATGACCGAGCCCGGCGGGCCCGCGTGGCGGCAGACCACGTTCTATCCGTTCGCGATCACGTCACGCTTGGCACGGGGTGAGGCTGTGGCCGTCACCGTCAACGCGCCGGTCGCGTCAACCGGGCGGTACGGGGACGTGCCGCTCGTGGACGCCGTCGCCACGCGGGATGGCGACGATTCAGCACTGTTCCTCCTCAACCGCTCAACTGACGCCCCAACCGAGGTGGAGATTGACGTGACAGCCCTGGGAGCGTCGGCCGTTGTCGCGGCGCTCACCCTGGCAGACGAGGACCCATACGCGTGCAACACCGTCGACGAGCCAGAGCGCGTGGGCATCACGGACAACACGTCAGTGAGCCTCGCTGACGGACTCGTGCGCATCACGCTTCCCGCGTGCTCGTGGACCGCGATCGAGCTGGTGCGCTGAGACTCGCCTTGCGGGAGGTCAGGTGTTGCGGCGCCTCGACGCGGCACGCACCCATGAGCGGGGCAGGGTGCGGACCACCGATGTGAGCGCGGCGTAACGCACCGACGGTGTGACGAGCACTTGCTTGCGGCGCACGGCCGCGAGCGCTGACTCGACCACGTGGTCGGCATCGAGCCACGCGATTTCTGGGAACTCGGTGTACTCGGTGAGCTGGGCCCGCTCGTGGAACTCGGTGTGAGTGAGGCCCGGAAGCACTGCGGTGGCGCTCACGCCGGTACCGCGTAACTGGTTCGCGATCGATTCGGTGAAGGCCGTCACCCACGCCTTGTGCGCGGAGTACGACGAGTTGCCGAGCCACGCGGCAACCGAGGCGACGTTGAGAATCGCACCACGGCCACGAGCGACCATCGCCTGCGCTGCGGCATGCGACAGGACGAGCACGGCCTTCACCATCACATCGAGAGCCGCAACCTCTTGCTCGACGTCGGTCTTGAGGAAGCCCGCCGGCAGGCCGTAACCGGCGTTGTTGACGAGGAGGTCGATAGGCCGTTCAGCGTCGGCCACGCGGTCCGCGACGGCCTGAAGGCCCTCCGCCGTCGCGAGGTCCGCGACGAGCACCTCGGTCTTAACCCCCGTAACGCCGGAGAGCATGTCGGCGAGTTCGCTCAGCCGGTCACGCGATCGCGCAACAAGCACGACGTCCCTGCCAGCAGCCGCCAGCTGCCACGCGAATTCTTCGCCAAGACCTGAACTTGCCCCTGTGATCAATGCGGTAGCCACCTCACCAGGCTACGGGGTGGGTAGCGTGGGGGCATGCGAGTGGCCACGTGGAACGTCAATTCCCTGCGAGCACGAGTCGACCGTGTTGTCGACTACCTGGAGCGCGCTCAGATCGATGTACTCCTCATGCAGGAGATCAAGTGCAAGCCCGACCAAGCACCGGTGCTTGCCTTTGAAGCCGCCGGCTACGAGGTGGCGCTGCACGGGCTCAATCAGTGGAACGGCGTCGGCATTGCCTCGCGCATTGGCCTCGCTGATGTCGAGACGACATTCCCTGCCCAGCCCGCCTTTGGCAAGCCCGGTCACGACGCGGTGGTCGAGGCGCGCGCCATTGGCGCCACCTGCGGCCCGCTGCGCGCGTGGAGCGTCTATGTCCCCAATGGCAGGGGCGTCGCAGACCCGCACTATCCGTACAAGCGCGCCTTTCTCGCCAATTTGGCCGACGCCGCGGCGAGCTGGGCATCACGGCCCACCGTCATCGGCGGCGACTTCAACGTCGCTCCCCTGCCTACCGACATCTGGGATGAGTCGGATCCGGAGGCGCAGACTCACGTCACCCCCGAGGTGCGAGCGGACCTGGAGCTTCTTGAAAAGGCTGGCTACACCGAGCTGAGCCGACGCTTCATCCCCGACGAGCGTCGCTACACCTTCTGGGACTACAAGCAGTTGCGCTTCCCACGCGGCGAGGGGATGCGCATCGACTTCCTGTACGGGTCACCGGGAGCGGCCAACGCGGCTACCGCAGCGACCATCGATCGCGATGAACGCAAAGGCAAGGGAGCGTCGGATCACGTCCCGGTGATCATCGACTTCGATTCATCCGCTCTCGCCTAAGCGGGTTGCTACTGCTTTGACCCCTTGAGGGAGCCTGACGTACGCGCCATCTCGCCTGCCATGACACCAGGGGTGTAGAGGGCGCACATGACAGTGCGGTCCCCGCGATCCCATGCTTTTTGCGACGGAACGTCGTAAAGAATCTCGATCGCGCTCGAGTAGTAATCGACACCGACGTAGGCGCCAAAGGCGTCGAAACACTCGCCGCGCGCCTTCGTGTCGACAAGAAGAGCGTCATATTCGTCGGGCGCGTCCAGGACGCCCACAAAGTAGACCTCGGCGTCGTGCTCAGAGTCACACGAGACGGTGTCCACTGAGGTCATTTGCTTGTCTTCTGGGTCCACGTCGAAGCATTCGCCCACCACCGGCGGGGGGCCCGGATCTGCGCCGCAACCGGCGAGCGCCGCGGTCGCAATGACGATCGCTGCGATGAGTCGCTTCGCCACGTCAACCTCCGCTGTGCTCGGCCCCACTACCTCGTGTTGCCACTGATGCTAGCGACCGGCGCCGTTGGCGGTTGCACTGCCACGCGAGGCAATTGCGTCAAGAATCGCGTCATCGCCGGTGGCGGCAAGCCATGCGAGCACGGACGACGGTGTGGCGGGGTTGGAGGCGACAGCCTTGCGCACTGCGGGCTCGGTGTACGCCATGTCGGCCAGTTCCGTCGCCGGAGTGTTCGGGTTTGCGGCGCGTGCGAGTGTTGCTGCCGCCACGTGTTCTCGCTGATGCTCATCGGATGCTGCGCGGGACATCGCGTGGACGCGACGTGCCGTGCCGGTCTTCATCATGTCGCGGGTGACGATCACCGCGGCAGCGAGTGGTGCAACGGGGAGGATCCACACAACGCGCGGACCGCCGACAATCTCCATCGACGATGAGCCCACCGCCGCCGCGAGATAGCCGCCAGCGGCGAGCGCGAGGGCAATTCGAGAGGCGAGAGAAAGGCTCAGCCGGGGGTGTGCAGACAGCACCACTCCCAAAAGGAAAAGGGCGCCGAGACCGGCTAATACGGTCTCTTCGACGCCCCACACCATTGGACCCGCCTCCCATATCAGGGAGGAAGGAGTCCCCCCTCGCGTAGAAGAATCCCACGACCCAGCAGGGCCTGCAAGCCCCTATTTATGGGGGCATATAAATCGGACATTTCACCCGCGCGCCCCGCAAGTGGGGGGCGCACTGTGAGCAAACCCACCGGCTTCAGGGCTACACGCAAGTCATGTCAACGGGATAATGTGACCGGGAACACCAGCGAGAGGGATCACATGTCTGCCCCACGCACAATTGCCCTGGTTGAAGACCATGCGCTCATCGCCATTGGGTTCAGGGACCTCATTGAGTCAGCCCCCGATCTACGGCTCGTTGGCATGGTTGAGTCGGTGGGCGAGCTTTCTCGCCTCGGGGACTCAATTGACCTCGTGGTGCTCGACTTGCGCCTCAGCGACGGTTCGAAGCCCGAGGAGAACGTCGACGCCATTCACGCGATGGGCTCACACGTTCTCATTTACACGGGCGCAGAGGACCGACGGCTCATTCAATCGGCCGCGCGCTCCGGAGCGTTGGGGCTCATTCGCAAGTCGGTTGCGCCCGACGTTCTGCTCGAGGCAGTGCGCACCGCAGCGGAGGGCCGCGAGGTCTTTGGCACTGATTGGGCAGCCGCGATCGACGCTGATGAGGTCATTGCGGACGCCAAACTCTCGGCGCGCGAGCAAGAAGTGCTGAGCCTGTACGCGTCAGGCGAGACCGCGGTATCGGTGGCGCAGACCACCGGCCTGTCGCGAGAGACCGTCGCCGACTATGTGAGCCGTATTCGTCGCAAGTACGCGGAGGCTGGCCGGCCGGCCCATTCCCGCATCGATCTCTACAAGCGCGCGCTCGAGGACGGAATCCTCGACGACCCCACCGCATGACAACAGAGCTGACCGCGGTTGACCGGGTCAGCGACGACACCGCTCGGGCGCGCCTTGAGCGGCTGCTCTACTCGTCCGTCGGGGCTGCGGCAGTGGTCTACACGGCCGTTCTCTTTCCTGGTGCTGGCGGCATCGGCCGTCAGATGCCGCAACTGGCAACGTGGTACGCCCTCACTCTCGTTGCAGTCGCGATTGTGTTGCCTGCGGCGCTCGGCGTGCTCACATGGCTCGTACCCCGTCCCGTCATGCGTCGCATCGCCGTCACCACCGCGCTTGTCTTTCTTGTTGGGATGGCGTTTTTTCCACTGGGCCTGCGCGGAGAGACTCTCGAAGAGAACGCGACGCCGTGGTACCAAGGCATTCACGCACTGCACGGGATGATTCTTGCCACCGCATGGCAAAGCAAGAGCATCTGGCTTTACGGGATCGGGCAAGGTGTCGTCATTGGGACCGTGCAAGCCGTGGTGCGCGAGGACGCCGCCAAAGCCTCACTTCTCGACGGCGTCGGCTCCTTCGTCTTCATCGTCATCCTCATGGCCGCCGCTACGGGTGTGATCGGTGCTGCCGATCGTCTCGACTTTGCCTCGCGGCAGGCACGCTCGCAGGCAGCACGGACTGCTGCGTCACGCACGCGCGAGCGCGAAGAGACGCGCATCAACGCGATGGTGCATGACGACATCATGTCGGTGCTCCTCACCGCTGCGCGTGACAATCCGCCTCCATCGCTGTCGGATCAAGCGCGCGTGGCGATCAATGCGATCGAGCAGCTCGAGACCCGTGATGCGACGAGCCGCGAATACACCGTGGCGGAGGTGGTGCGCACGCTTGTCGAGATTGTCGGACACATCGCGCCGGCAACGGACGTCTCGATTTCCACCGAGGCGGAGCTTGCAATCCCGGCGGAGGCGGTCACTGCGCTCAACGATGCCCTGGCAGAGGCGCTGCGCAATAGCGTCCGCCACGCGGGGGCGGACAGCGATGATGTGCCGCGGGCCGTGGAGATTGTCGCGAACTCCCGGGGCCTGACGGTGGCCGTGCGCGACCGCGGTCGCGGTTTTAATACGCGCGCGGTCGCCTCTCGCCGGCTTGGTATCCGTCTCAGCATCATTGAGCGCATGGCTCTTGTCACGGGCGGGCATGCGGACGTCCATTCGCGGCCAGGCCTCGGCACCGACGTCATCTTGCGATGGGAGTGTGACGCATGAGCGTGCCGCTTCCCACCCGCGTTGATGCCTCGCAGCTGCTGCGGCTGACGTCGGATCCCGCCCGCGTGGTGGTCGCCCTCTTTGTCTTCTCCAACTTTCTCTATGCATTCAGCACGCTCGACCAAGTGAAGGATCCATTTCCCGTGCTGCTTGCCGTCGCAATCGTCAACGCGGCGGCAGTCCTCATCGTGGTCGACGCTCCTGACCCCTTCCCGCTGCTGTGGACGTGGGCGATCGTTGCCGCCGTCGCGGTGTCGACGTTGCTTGTCGCCTTCCAATTGCCCGACGTTGGGCCTCCCGGCCGCGCAAGTTGGCACCTTGGCTCCAACACGTGGCTCTTGTTCTTCCTGGCGCTACGGCGTCGGCCCGGCTTTGCGTGGCTCGGTTACGCGTCAATGGCGGCGGGGACGTTGCTGTGGACCATCACCGTTGACCGCGGCGCGGTGGATGGCGTCATGCTTCTCGACACGCACGCGGCCATTCTGTTTGTCGCAACCTTGTTCGAGCTGAACCTGCGCCGCACGGCTCGCCAGATCAACGACTTCGATGCGCGTTCAGTGGTTTCTGCTGTGGAAGCGGCGGAGGGTGCTACCTCGGCTCAGATTCGCCAGCAACGGGTTGTCGAGCTGCGTGCTTCAGCGGTGCCACTCCTCGAGGAACTCGTCACCGTGGGACCGCCGACGGATATCGCGGGGCAGCGCCGGTTCGCCACCGCGGAGGCGCTGTTACGCGACGGCGTCCGAGGCAAGTCGCTCGTCAACCCGAACATCGCGGAGGCGGCCACAGAAGCGCGCGCACGGGGCGTCGATGTCACGTTGCTTGACGACCGGGGCGAAGGCCTTCCGAGTGGCGATGCAATCAAGCGCATGTCTGACCATGTGGTCGCTGTGCTTGACGCGGCTCAGGATGGCGCTGTCACTGTGCGGCTAGCTCCCGCGGGGCGCGACATCGCGGTCTCAATCGTGTCCTCGGATGGCACTGACGTGCGTGCACGAGTAGATCTGGACGCCGATGGCTGGGAAGTTGTCCGGCCTCAGCCACGCACGTGAAAAGCAAAATCCCCAGTCGGTTGGACCGTCTGGGGAAGCGTGCGCGCCCTGAGGGATTCGAACCCCCAACCTTCTGATCCGTAGTCAGATGCTCTATCCGTTGAGCTAAGGGCGCACGGCCACAAGGGCCGAGAAACGAGTATAGCGGCTCGCACGCGGCGCGCCACACACTCGCGGAGACGGTGGGATTTGAACCCACGGAGGGGGGTTAAGCCCCTCACGGTCTTAGCAGGACCGCGCACTAGGCCGGACTATGCGACGTCTCCATGTACGTATGTACGGCCCACCAGAATACCGGGCCCGCGCCGTCGTTCCAACCACGTGACGCGAGCGGCGTCGTCCTGCGCTCTCCAGCCGTCCTGCCGGGTCACGACGAGCGGGTGATCAGGCCGCTCGCCGCCGGGGTCTCCGGATCTCAGCAGCAGCCGCCGCCGTTGCAGCACCCGCCATCACAACAACCGTTCGTGTACATCGTCATCTCGTCACCTCCTTTCGATATATGTCGTAAGGGAATACTTGCTAAGCATTAGACGGATGTCAAATGCTCTGAGATACTTGCGGCATGCCCAAAGCACTTCCCCTCGTCGATGTCTCCGGTCCTGTGTGCTGCGCGCCCTTTGGCACAACACCGAGCGACGCCGCGGTCGATGCTCAAGAGATCGCGGCCCGTCTGCGGGCGCTAAGTGACGCCAACCGCGTCCGTATTGTTCAAGAGCTATCGTGTTGCGAGGGTCACCGCCTCACGACCACCGACGTCGCGCAGTTGCTCGACATCACTGAGGCGACCGCCAACCATCACTTGAAACGGCTCGAGGCGGCGGCGATCGTGGCACCGCAACGAGACGGCCAGCGCGTTGACTACGTCCTCAACATGGAATCGCTGCGGGCGCTCGGGCGCGTGTTGCAGGTGTCCTGCGGATCCGGCGCTGGCTGCTGCTAGCCCCACGCAACAAGAAAGCCCCTCCCGAAGGAGGGGCTCCCCGTTGGCGATGTCTCATCACACCGATGAACGATGCCGTGACACATCACGTGCGCGGAGAGTGTGGGATTCGAACCCACGGTGGTTTTAGCCACAACGGTTTTCAAGACCGTCACCTTCGGCCGCTCGGTCAACTCTCCTTAGCGTCTATGACGCCGTCGAGCCATTGTGCCAGCCTGGGGCAAGCCCCGGGGTCACAACGCGCAACTGATACAACTCGGCCACTCGCGCGAGCTCGGCATCGTACGTCGCCACCGTATCGATCGCGGGGTGGGTCACCGCTGCACCGAGGTGAAGAGCGGCGAACGGCTTCAACACACTCGCGGCGTACGTCGACACCCCTACGTTCTCGTCCGAAAAGCGGATGACCGGCACCTTCGCCTTCACCTGCTCGACGATTGCGAACACGCGGGCCTTCTGCTCGCGGGGATACAACTCGGCTGCCTGGCGCAGCTCCGTGAAGCCGAGTTGCGTTGTCGCGATCTCGTTAAGGCGCGGCAACACCCATGCGTTCCACTGGTCGAAGTAACGCACCTCCGGCAGAAACCGGACGAGCGCGGAACCGTCGACATAGATCACGGCTCCCAGGGTAAACGTGTTCGGCCGTCCCTGGAGACGCGAGAGCCGACTCAGCGCGTGAAGTGGCTCCTTAGCCCTTCAGACGCTTCATCGCGAGCTGAACAACCGCGATGAGGGCCTGCTTCGTTGCGGAGCGTTCACGTGCATCGGTGTACATCATGGGCACCTCGTCCGGCACCCCGAGCGCCTCGCGCACGTCTTCAAGCTTGTGGCGAGCAACCCCGTCAAAGCAGTTGACGCACACGACAAAGGGAATGCCCTTGCCTTCGAAGTAGTCAACTGCGGGGAAGCACTGATCGAGACGCTCGGTGTCAACAAGCACCACAGCACCGATTGCGCCGCGGACCAGGTCATCCCACATGAACAAGAAGCGGTCCTGACCAGGCGTACCAAAGAGGTACAACCACAGTGCGCCAGGAAGCGCGATACGACCGAAGTCCATCGCCACCGTCGTGGTGGTCTTGCGGTCGGTGACTCCACCGGCGTCGTCAACGCCCACGGAGTGCTCCGTCATCGCCGCCTCAGTGTTGAGGGGATCGATGTCGGAGATAGATCCGATGAAGGTGGTCTTGCCCACGGCGAAACCACCCGCAATCACGATCTTGACGACGGTAGGGGCCTGCGGCGTACTGCCTTCCGCTACCGCTGCGTTAGAGGGCTGCGATGCCATCGAGGACACTCTCCAGGAGACTCAAGGACAGACCGCCGTCAGCGTCATGCGACGCGGCGTCGGCTGCCGTCCCACCGATATGAATGGTGAGGTAATTTTCTTCAGCAAGGTCCGTGACGAGCACGCGGACCACGCCCAGCGGAAGCCGGGTGTGGGCCGAAAGCTCGGCAACGGATTGATATTGACCCTCAGTAAGTTGCAGGATCGTTTTCTTCTCAGGGGTAAGTCCCCGAGCGTTCTTCGCGGCAGGCGCCGACTCCACGAGTGCTTCCATGGGCAGGTCTTTGCTCGCAGCACTAACCCGCCCACCCGTCACGGCGTAAGGCCGGACCGTGTAGGCCTCCTCGTCCGCAGTTGCCTGCGGGTCAAACGCATCCGTCATAGCCCAAGTCCTTAGCGTGTAGGCCCGTCGGTGGGAAGGTTCTGACGCATCTCCGTGATGAGCTGAGGCGTGAGCGCGTTCTCGGTGCGCGACACGAGAAGTGTCATCTCGTAGCCCACGAGGCCAACGTCGCATGTCGAGTCAGCGGCAACGGCCAGCACGGCGCCGTTATTGACGCTCATAAGGAAGAGGAACAGTTCGTCCATTTCGATGATGGATTGGCGCACCTCGCCCGCGTTGAGTTGGCGTGCGGCACCGCGCGTCAACGACGCCATGCCGGACACCACGGCGGCGAGAGTGTCGCCTCCCGTGCGGTCGAGGTTCTTTGACATCGCCATGAGCAGGCCGTCTGCGCTGACGACAAGCGTGTGGCGTGTGCCAGGCACCGTCTGGACAAAGTTGTCCAGGAGCCATCCAAAGTTGGTGGCCTCCGTACTGAGCGCGGTCACTGGTCCTCCTTGATCCTGTGGTGCCTTATGGAGACACCCTCCACTGTTGTCATCATTCCGTCAACGAACCCGGAGCGTCATTGTGCGTCTGAACGTCGGTTCGGGCACGTTGAGTCCCTGAATAGAACGCCGAGAACCTACTACGTACCGCTTCGGCATCACGCGGCGCTGCGTGAGGACTTGGCGCTACAGGTTGCTCCGGTTCCGCGGGCTTGCGCTCAACCGGCGCGCGCTTGACAAGGCCCGCACGCGTCTTCTCCACCTTGGGCCGCTCCATCGCCAGCGAACTCAGCTCAGAGAACGCGTCCGACGCGAAGTCGCCGTCTCCGATGGGCTCTGGGTCGATCTGGACGAGCGGGCGGTACTCGGTGGCCGTGTCCGGAGCAGCGGCCTGGAGCGCGCTCGCACCTGCCGCTTCCCATCCGAGCGGCCGGGCAAGCTGATCCGGCGAGTACCCGTCAGCTTGGTCGATCTGGTCTGCTGGCTTCCGGTACTCCTCCGCGGGGCCCCATTCGTCGCCGCCCACGCCGAACTCAAGGTTGAGACCGGGTGCAGCCGCAAATGGTGCCGGCGTGTCAGGCGCCGCGCCGTACGGCTCGGGAGTGCCCGGCATCGGCGTTGCAGGTCCCGCTTGGAACGGCGCCTCGCCAACCGGTGGCTCGAACGTCTGAGGCACGAACATTCCCCACTCGCCCTGCTCAACCGCAGGCTCGGGTGTGAACGCCGGTTCCCGCGGCGCAGAGACTCGCGGCGAGGGTCCGCTGAACGGACTGTTGTCGACCAACGGAATCGAGCCAGACGCGGGCGCTACGGGCGTCGGTCCAGACAGGGGCGCGATGGGCGGCGGTCCAGACAGGGGCGCGAGGGGCGGCGGCCCAGAGACGGGGCCCGAAGCAACCGTGCCAGTCGCAGGTGTAATCGGAACCGAGCCTGACACGGGAGCGATCGGGGTCGCGCCCGAGGCGGGCGTCGTCGGCTGAATTGATCGCGGGAGAAGATCGCGTTCGGAGGCCTGGGCCGCTTGTGACTTCTTGCCACCCTTGCCAAACAACCGACCGAAGAAGCCGCTCTTCTCTTCGTCGGCGCTCGTCTTGCTGCCGTCGTAAATCAGGTCGTCGAGGCTCGGCGTCGACGTCACCGGATCCGGAGCAAAAGCAGGAAGCGGTGCCGCGACCTGCGGCTCAGGTGCCACGGTGGGCTCCGGAGTCACGGAGCGGGGCGGCGTTGCTGGTTGCGCCTGATTCGGGGTAAGCGCACTCGGCATGTTGATGAGCGGCGCCCGCACAGGCGGCTCGGCCTCGGGTGCGGCCGCAGGCGGAGTTGCCGCCGGTTCGGAACGCTGAGCCCACGGCTGTACTGCGGGACGTTGAATCATCGAGTCCATACGCCACTGCGGTACTACCTGCGGGGCGCCCGGCTGGCCGTAGGGCACCGGATCCTCGTCGAGCGAGACTGACTCGACACCCGCGGCTGGCGTTGGGGGCAACGTCACTGCTGGCGGAGGCGTGTCGTCCTCTTCCAAGAGCGGGATGTCGAATGCGCTCGGAGCGCCGGGCGTTGCCTGCGCTTCCGGCGTCCCGCCATGGGTGTAGCCGGTCGAGATGAGCGGCGACTGGCTGCTCGAGTGCGCTGTTACATCCCGTGGATCAGCAGGCACGATGCCCTCGGCCAAGGTCGAGGCCTCGCTCGCGGGTGCGAATTCCGGCGCGACAGGAGGCGCCTGGTCGGTCGCAGATTGCGCATCCGCAGCAATCTCGGATGCCGACGCTGCCGTTGCGCCCTGAGGTGCGGAATCGACAAAGGGCTCGGGCTCAAGGGTCGGCGCGGAGTTGGCGACATAAGCACCCGGTCCGGCGCCCATCGCCTCCCGGCGGAGGGTCTGACCGAGCGACTCGCCATCGAGCGGCTCGACCGCCACCGCGTCGTCTCCAGCACGAGTGGACCGGAAGCCACGGAACACACGAGCGCGCTGTTCTGCGGACTCCGGCGATACTTCATCGGCCGCGAGGATCGGGGTGAAGCCGGACGTCGCCGCGCTCGCCAAGGCGCTCAACTGCTCATCCGATGCGCGCTGCTGAACACCAATGATCGAGTCGGTGTCGCTCGCCGCTTCCGGCCCGCTATCACGCCGACGCCGGCGAGTGGGGAGGCCCGCAGGTGTCACGCCTTCCGTGTACTCAGCAAGCTGTACCTCAACGCCCTCGGGGGCCGAGGCCGCGTCGGCAGCGACGAGCGTCGATACCTCATCCGACATCGGTGCGGGCTCACGCATGGGCATGCGTGCCGGCAGTGACTCCTCCTCGACGACCTCGCGGGCCAAGACGAGCGGGTTGTCCTCGATGATGGTCGGCTGATACGCGTCGGCCATTACTTGAGCCTCAGTACGCGTCTCTTCGTCTTCACGGTGCATCGCGAGCGCGGATGGTGCGTGCACTTCGCTATCTGTCACGGAAGCGGAAATGTGACCCGTCGACGAGGCAACGGACTGGTCGAAGAGCGAGGGCGGCATGACAACCGTTGCGACGGTGCCTTCGCCTTCCACCGAGTCAAGGTGAACTCGCGCGCCAACGCGGCGAGCAATACGACCAACTACGAACAGGCCCAAGCGTTGCGCACCAAGGATTTCCGACGCGGCGGTGGACGAGACACGGTTATTGGCTTCCGCCAACTCCTCCGTTGTCATGCCAATACCGGAGTCGGTCACGGTGACCACCACGGCCCCATCGCGCTCCATCGTGCGCACGACAACGGGGCTACCCGGGTCCGAGAACACCGTCGCGTTCTCAAGAAGCTCGGCGAACATGTGCGCCGCAGTCAGGGCGGAGTGACCGAGCATGGCAGGGTCCGCATCGAGTTCAAGTTGAACGCGCTCGTACAACTCGATCTCAGAGGACGCGGTACGGATCACGTCGGACAATGGCATGGGTCGGCGCAAGCGGCGGCCAGTGTCAATTCCTGCAAGCACGAGGAGAGACTCCGAGTTACGGCGCATTCGCGTCGCGAGGTGATCAAGTGCGAACAACTTGGTCAACGTTTCGGGATCATCTTGGGTTCGCTCCATCTCGTCGATGGAGGCGAGCTGACGGTTGAGGAGCACCTGGTCGCGACGGGCGACGTTAACGAACATCTCGGAAATTGAGCCACGCAGAGCCGCCTGTTCGGCGGCAATTGACAAGGTGGCCGCGTTGACGGAGTTGAACGCCTCCGCGAGACGTCCCACCTCGTCGGCCGATTCCACCGGAATCTGCACCTCAGAGACATCGACGGTCTGTCCTGGCATGGCGACGCGCTCCACAAGGCGCGGCAACTCTTGACGCACCGCCGTCGCCGTCGTGGTGAGGCGGCGCAGCGGGTTCACAATGCGACGGGCAATCGACTGGGCGATGAGCTGAGAAGCGACAACAACAACAAGTGCGACCGCGACCACCACGATCGTCTGAATGAGGCTCGACCTCTCCAAGGTTTGCGC
>JAEYUX010000031.1 GCA_023432235.1 Actinomycetes bacterium | reverse complement strand
ACCCACGCCTGGAGGTTCGCACGAATCGTGTAGTTGTGGCCGTAACCGGCGGGTACCGACTCTGCCGCGGGAAGGTCGAGCAGCGTCTGCCACATCGTCACGACAGGGAACCACGTCATGCGGGGCGACACATCCGGCGCGCGACCCCCGGGTTCGAGCCACGCCGGCCGGTTCCAGGCGAGGCTGGGGGAGAAGAAGACGACCGGATCTGAGCCGTGCTGAAGGTAGACAAGACGGCTGGGTCCCCACCGCTCGCCCTGCTCGCCAAGAGCGTCGGCCTCGGTAGTGAAACGCACGGTGCGGCCATCCGAGACGCGCGGCAGCCACGCCGTCGAACCCTTCTCGCGAGAATCGGTGAGATCGCGGTGGAGCGGGTTGACGAAGGGCGGGCCCACCATGAGCGCTCCGTCGACGGGCTCATTAATGATGTCGATCGAACCGAGGATCGACTCGACGCCATATGAGCCGAGTGAGAGTCCGTACAGGTAGAGCCGCGGGCGTTGGTTGTCTGGCAACGTCGACCAGTAGTCGTAGATGGTGCGGAACGTGACCTGCGAGGACTCCTTGACCGCTTCTTGGTCAGCAAGGAGCGAGATCCAGCTCGGCAGGTAGGAGTACTGGACGCCCGCTATCGCCGTGTCTCCATTCCACATGTACTCGACAGGCTCGACGCCATTTTGGTCGATCCACCCCGTGCCTGTTGTCGTCGCAAGCACAAGGACCTCACGGTCAAACGCGCCGGTGCGCTGGAGCTCCTCAAGCAGCAGTTGCGCACGCTCCTCAACGGTGTCTGCTGAACGCAATCCCACGTAGACGCGAATGGGCTCGAGAGCGCCACCGCCGGAGTACTCATTGATGCTCTCTGCGCTCGCGCCCTGCCACACGAACGCACGGCCCTGGCGCCCCAAGTCATCCCACGCGACGAGAGACTCCGGGCTGCCTGAGCGCAACGGGCTCACTGGCTGTTCGACCCCGGGCTTATCCCCACGGTCGGCTCCCGAGAAGATCCCGTTGGCGACAAAGAAGAATCCGCGCAGGAGGAGGCCCGAGATGAGCAACCACATAAGGAGGACGACGCCGAAGGTGGCGAGGACGATCGCAAGCCGACGCGGCAGCCACCGGTCGAAAAAGTCCCTCAGCTTGCGAAAGAGCAGTCGCAAGGCGCGGCCGATGACGAGGACGACAAACGCGAGGATGAGCGCGACGCCGGCAACCATCGGCCACACAGATGCAGTGAGATGAGGCATCCCGTATGCCGTGCGAATTTCGTTCTGCCAGCTGACGAACTGCCAGATCGAGCCCCCGAGAGCGGCGAGGGCGAGCGCCGCCGTCACGCCGATGGTGACCCAGCGTCGTCTTCTTGAGCGGACGGAGGGCAGTTCGAGGTAGCGCCACACACCAACAGCTGCCACGCCTGCGCCGTAGCCGATCATGAGCGTGACACCCGTTGCGACGCCTTGAATAAAAGGCACGCGCGGCAACAGCGAGGGCAAGAGCGAAATCGCGGCAAAGAGGGTAGCCGCGATGAGGCCTACTGCGTCAAATCGCGGCTCGAAGACGCGTGGTGAGCGGTGCGGCACATTGCGAGTCTACGGGGGTGTTCGCGTGCGGCTCCTCAGCCAAATCCAGAAAAATCGGAAAACTCCCCCAATGGTTTTGGCCCGCGGTTCGTATTGCTTCATGAGGGCGCGCGTACGGCGCCCCACGAATTTGGAGGCAACGATGCTTGAGAACCACAGCGAACGTGTCACACGCCGTCACATCCGTGACGCCGAGACCGTCTCCGTGCAACCGCACGCATCTGCACGCCGAGGTTGGCGCACCGTTGGTGCCGCGGCTGGCGCAGTCGCGATCGCCGTTGCCGGCGGAATCGCTGTGTTAGGCAGCACCGCTGCCGCAGCTCCCGCGACGTCAATCTCGATTGCCGCCGCCGCGCCGCAGCGTGCCCCGCTGCCATTGGCCGCCGTTACTGCAATCGGCTCGGTCGATCACAGCGCTCTCGACCAGCGCGTCCACGCATTGACAGCGGAGTCTGCCCGGATCGTCGAAGAGCAAGCGGCCGCAAAGGCCGCAGCCGAAGCCGCCGCTCGTGCCGAGAAGGCTCGTGCCGAGAAGGCGGCACAAAAGGCTGCGGACAAGGCCGCCAAGAAGGCCGCCTACGCCAACGCCGAGGGCAAGGACTACGGCAACTGTGCGGAGAAGAAGTGGAGCGGTAAGTAGGTCACCACTTCGCGCGGGTGAGCTTTAGTTCGAGCCGTGACCGTCGCAGCGTTGTGACTGGGGCACTCCTGCGAGTGCCTGGTCAACGTGTTGTCCGCATCCGGTCCACGTCGTCTTGCCACACGTCGAGCAGGTGATGGGTGAGCACATAGCTCCATCCTTCCGTTAGATCTTCTGCAACGAGAATCTAGCATACCCCCGGGGGTATTGCAGAAACGGGAACACCGCACGACGCGCTCAGAGTGTGACATTGATCACACTTTGTCGCCGTCACAGCCGCCTCCTTCGGCGCTCTCATGAAGCGGGAGTCAGGAGGAGACCATGTGGGAACGGGCAGACAAGTCCTCGCGCGTAGCGCAGGACTTTGCCGATCAGCATTCGCTGACGTTCCACGCTGACTCGACCCCGGCCCTTCCGAGCGCATTCGAGACGCACCCGTTCTCGAGCTGGCGCCGATCTTCCTGCGTGGGAGGACAGTGGCGTGGCCGCACCGTGCAGCGCTTTGTCACGGACGGCGTCACGGTTGAGATTCTCGCGCTTCCGCGCCCCCTGCCACGACTGCAAGTGGTGCATGCGGGTACCAAGAGCGGTGCGATGGATGTTGGCGGTCTCCCGGTCGCGACTGGCAACCCCGATTTTGACGAGCGGCTCACGGTCTACAGCGATGAGCCCGCCTTTGTGCACACGCTTCTCGACCCGGCGATGCAAGAAGCATTGCTTCATCCCGCCTTCCGCGGGCGCTCGCTCACGATCGATGCCGACATCATGTACCTCTGGACTGATGCCGAAACCTCGTGGGACGAGGCGCGTGTTCGCTTTGAATTCCTCAGCGTGCTCATTGCCCGGATACCGCTTGCTGTGTGGGAGCGCTTCGACCGAAGCGGGCGTCAGGTTGACGTCGCGGCAAGTGCTGCGGCTCTCTTCGTGCCCGAGCCGGAAGTGCCCGAGACCAATCAGTGGGAATACGTTGACGTCGCTGCTCCGGTGCAGGTTCAGGCCGCCGCACCGGCTCCCGCCGCGCCCGTTGCTCATGCAGCAACAGCGTTTGAAGGAGCCTTCTTGCCTGAGCCGGAGGCGGCGGAGGGTGAGTATGAAAACTTTGCGGTCGCACCCATCGCACCGTATTGATTCAGCGCGGCGACACCGCGACGTTCGCTCCCGGGCTAGGCTCGCATCAGCCGTGTCGCCCCACGTGTCCAGGAGATGACGATGACCGAGCGTAGGCCCGTGACTCTCGCTGATGTCGCCAAAGCGGCCGGAGTGGCGAAGTCGACCGCGTCGTACGCCTTCTCCGACCCGTCGCGGCTGTCCGCTGAGACAACTGCGCGAGTTCAGCGCGCGGCCCAAGAACTTGGTTACGCAGGCCCGTCAGCGCTCGGACGCGCGCTCGCCTCTGGGCGCACAAAAGTCGTTGCGGTGGTGACTCGCGCATTGCTCGAAGCCCCCGACACCGATCCCTTTGCGCTGCAAGTGATCGATGGGCTTTCGCGCGAGTTGGCACACCTCGGTTATGGCGTGCTCTTGCTGCCGCCCGTGACGGATGACGCGACACACCGCCTTCACGAGGGTGCGATTTACGACGCGGCGATCACGGTGCGGCGCATCGATGGCATCCCTGAAACGGACGCGATGCTTGCTCAACGTGGCGTGCCGTGGGTGCGGCTCGATGGCGTCCCAGACGAGGAAAAGGCCGTCGCGATGGACGCCGTCAATCCGTCGCTGCGCATCCTCCGTGCGCTACAGGACTGGGGTCACACACGGATCGCTACCGTCATGTTGCGCCCCACCCTTGAAGACTCCGAACTTCGCATACTTGATGGCGCGCAGTCTCGCGCACTCATCGACGGCCTTCCCAACTCGGTGGCGCAGCACGTGCCGCGAGCGCGGATCGAGGCGTTTGCGCGGGCAGGGATCGCGCCGAGCCATATTGCGATGTGTCCGATCGTCACGCGAGAGCACGCGTACGAAGCGGGTAAGAAGATCCTCTCCTTGCCCTCCGGCGAACGTCCCACTGCCATCGTGTGCCAAGCGGATGTCTTTGCTTGGGGTGTGTGGGACGCGGCGAAGGATCTCGGTTTGCGGGTGCCTGAGGACGTCTCGATCACCGGTTTTGATGGACTCACTGGTGGCGTCTTTGACGAGCTCGACCTCACCGGCGTGGTTCAGGACGGTGCGGTCAAGGGCCGACTCGTTGCGCGGTGGGTCACGCTTGCTGCGGAAGGCCCCGATGCGCCCAGGCCGTTCGAAATGCCGTTGAGTGTGAAGTGGGGATCTTCGGCGGGGCCAGCGCCGACGCTCTAAACGACACCGGCAGCGCGCGACGGGACGTCCGCGCGCGGACCACTTCGGGTGCCGACGCTCGTGTCGGTACGCGTTCGTCATGCCTCGTGCTCGCGTCGCCCGCTCGTCACGTCACAAAGTGATCGACGTGGCACTTGTCGTGGCCCAGGCGTTACTTTTTGTCGGAATTGGGGTGTGGCCGAGTTCGTGGGGTCCTGCCGCGCCGGCAATGCGAGAACTTGGCGGCGCGTTTTTTATCGTGGGCGGCGTCGGAATGCTTCTCGCTGCGCGTGACTTGGGGCGAGC
>JAEYUX010000022.1 GCA_023432235.1 Actinomycetes bacterium | reverse complement strand
GACGTACGTGAAGGTATTCGTGATGGCGCGTTCGGACGCGCGGTTTGCCGCCACTCCTCCGCCCACGAGGAGAACTAACTGAATGACAATGAGGATGGCGACCGCTGCGGCTACAGCTACAAACCGTACGGCGGGCTCGCTGAGACGCATCGCCCACGCTGTACGACGCATGCCCCCCATTGTGGGGGCAGACAAACCGGACAGGATAGCCGTTGTGACGAGACTCTCACTGGCGTGTCGGGCCCGCGACCCACTATGTGGTGTGCCTCTCGGCCGGGGTTTGCGGGTTTACTGGGGACGACGCTGGACGCGGGCCGACGCGTACAAACACACCGACGCCGCGGTCGCCAGATTAAGACTCTCCGCCTTGCCGTAGATCGGGATGCGGACCACTGCGTCGGCAAGCGCGCGCTCAACATCACTCAAGCCCCACGCCTCGTTACCGAGCAACCATGCGGTGGGCACGGCGAGAGCGTCATCGTCCGCGCCGTCTGCTCCAAGTTCAACGGTGCCCGCGCCATCAGCGGCAAGCACCTGCAGCCCGGCCTGCTGCAGCTCGACGACGGCGTCGAGGAGTGGCAACGATCGCACCACGGGAATGTGAAACAAGCTCCCCGCACTCGAGCGCACCACCTTGGGGTTCGACGGGTCCACACACTCCCCCGCCAAGATGACAGCGTCGGCTCCTGCAGCGTCGGCCGCACGAATCACCGTGCCAGCGTTGCCGGGGTCTCGAACATTGCTCATCACGGCGATAAGGCGCGGCTTGGCGGCGAGGACGTCATCAAGCGACACCCCCACCTCATCGACCACCGCGACAATGCCCTGGGCGTCTGCGCTCATCGCGTCAAGGACCTGCGCCGAGGCGAGGTGGACCCAGCGCTGCGCCGCGAGAGCGTCGGCCACAATCGGGCGATGCCGCTCAAGGGCCTCTGCGCTCACGTAGAGATCCCGCACGCGCTCCGGCGCCCAAGCGACTGCCTCCCGCACTGACTGCGGGCCTTCAACGAGCAGCGCACCTGCCCGTGAACGCGCAGAACGCCCCGCCAGCGCCGCGACCTTCTTCACGCGCTCCGCTCGAGGATTATCGAGCGTAAGCACCAAGTGGTCGGGGCTGACGGGGCGTCCTGTCATCGAAATGCGTTACGCGGCGGGCGCGTTCACATCTGCAGGCAGCGCCTTCTTTGCTGCCTCGACAAGGGTCGCGAACGCGGCCTCATCGTTGACAGCGAGCTCGGCGAGCATGCGGCGGTCCACCTCGATCTCAGCAAGGCGGAGGCCCTGAATGAGACGGTTGTAGGTGATGCCGTTGGCGCGAGCGGCCGCGTTGATTCGGGTGATCCACAGCTTGCGGAAGTCGCCCTTGCGCGAGCGGCGGTCGTTGTAGGCATAAACGAGCGAGTGGGTGACCTGCTCCTTGGCCTTGCGGTACAGGCGCGAGCGCTGACCGCGGTAGCCGGAGGCGCGCTCGAGGGTAGTGCGGCGCTTCTTCTGGGCGTTAACAGCCCGCTTGACGCGTGCCATGGGGGTACTCCTTCAGTCTTAGGGGCTACTTGCCCAGCAGCTTCTTCATTCGCTTGGCCTCGGGCTTGGGCAACACGCCATCAACCGCGACGCGACGCTTGCGCGAGGAGTGCTTCTCCTCGAACTTGTGCACGTTCATCGCTGAGTTGTGCTTGACCTTGCCAGTCCCCGTGATCTTGAAACGCTTCTTAGCGCCCGAGTGGGTCTTGTTCTTGGGCACAATGCCCTCCTTCACTTCACGTCTGGCCGCACCCGAAGGCGCGACACGCTTTCAATCCCGGGCTCATGACCCGGACGTCTCATGCGGTGTTACTCCGCGACAGCCTCAGCAGACTTTGCCGCCTTCGCCGCCTCACGATCAGTGCGCTCCTGCTCGTCCGCGACCTTCTTGGCCTCGCGAGCCTTGCGCTGCTCTTCCTTGGCTTCCGCCTTCTTCTTCAGCGGACCAAGGACGAGCGACATGTTGCGGCCCTCTTGCGACGGCATGTTTTCCACCACGCTGAACTCTTGGAGCTCATCAGCCAGTTTGAGCAGCAAACGCCGGCCCATCTCGGGACGCGACTGTTCGCGGCCACGGAACATGATCGTGACCTTGACCTTGTCGCCACCCTTGAGGAAGCGCACCACGTGACCCTTTTTGGTCTCGTAGTCGTGCTCGTTGATCTTGAGCCGGAAGCGCATTTCCTTGACTTCGGTGTTTGCCTGGTTACGGCGCGCCTCACGGGCCTTCACGGCCGCCTCGTACTTGAACTTGCCGTAATCCATCAGCTTGACGACCGGCGGACGAGAGTTTGGCGCTACCTCAACGAGATCGAGGTCGGCCTCCTGAGCAAGCCGCAGGGCATCTTCAATCCGCACGATCCCAACCTGCTCGCCCTGCGGGCCAACCAGACGGACCTCAGGGACTCGAATGCGCTCATTAATGCGGGGCTCGTTGATAGTCTCGCTCCTTCGTTGTCGTTCAGCATCCTGGTGACAAAGAAAAATGGCCTCTGTCAACACGCGCACAGAGGCCATCGAAGGAGGGGCACGCACGGATGCGTGCCCGGACCTTACGACCCCGGTCCATGAGCTGGTCCGTAGGTGGGAGTGGCCTCCACTTGCGAGCCGTGGACACTCCACGGCCGGTCGGCATACAAGAATAGCACCATGACACCCTCAACGCCCAGTGCCAGCAACAGCGAGACCCCCGACGCTTCGGCACTGACCCGCGATATCGCTGACGTTAGTGCTGTCGAGGTGGTGACAACTGTCGCTGTTCACCTCATGTCAGCGGCGGCCGTGCGCTGTGGCCTGGCGGAGGAAGGCGACGATGCACAAGACCTTGGCGAGGCACGCATTCTCATCAATGCTCTTGCCGCATTGGTGACAGGCGCCGCTCCCGATATTGGTAACACGCACGCACGCGCCCTGCGAGATGGCTTGCGAAGCGTACAGTTGGCTTTTCGAGAGGCCTCTGCCATTCCGGACGAACCAGGGCAGGGACCGGGGGAAAAATACACCGGAGCTGTGACCTGAATGACCGCGACACCACCGAGCGGATCGCGACCCTTGACGAGGGTCGCCGCAAACGAGGAGACCACGGTGCTCACGCCTGTGAGCGACCGCACCGATGCCCTCGACCGGATCCCGGTGACGCAGCGTCGGATGTGGATCGTGGTGACGTCCGTCC
Organism: Actinomycetes bacterium; assembly: GCA_023432235.1. GTDB lineage: Bacteria > Actinomycetota > Actinomycetes > Actinomycetales > Demequinaceae > Demequina. Next base: position 6,205 of record JAEYUX010000022.1, on the reverse strand, counting down.
TCACCGCTCTCCTCCTCGCCTCGTGGTACTTCGTCTATCACCTGTGGACCGTGTCCGAGGATTGGGAAAAGCAGGTCGACGACGTCATTGCGCAGAACTATGACCTCGGCCAGCGCTTCGCCGCAGAACAAGAGCATGTGGTCACCTTGCAAAAGGACTACGACACGACGTCCGAGCAACTGAAGGTTGCCCAGGAACGCGTCATTGCCCTGAGCGCCGAGGCTGCACAACGCGACGACAACGCGGAGTTCTACACACTTCAGATCAATGACCTCCGCGCGATCATCGACACCGCGTCGAGTGTGTCGAACGCTCTCAACCAGTGCATCGACTACAAGAACCAGTTGATGGAGCGCCTTCGCCACGCCGAGGATTACGATCCCGCCGAGCTCGCCGCCTTTGAAACCGACGTGAACCGGCAGTGCAAGGCGGCAACCGACGCGAGCGTGCTCCTCCAAGAGGCCATCAACCAATGAGAATCGGCACCGCCCTCACTGCATCCGTGGTGGCTGTCGCGCTCGCCACCTCCTGTTCCTCAGTTCCGCGATCCCCTGATCCGCTGCCCACTGACTACGTGCCCGTCGTCGCAACACAAACACCCCAGGCTCAAGGCAACCTGTCGCCCGACGGCTTCACGCAGGCGCAGCGCATGACCGTGCGGGTCCGCAATGTGGGATGTACTCAGTTGAAGACAGGCACCGGCTTTGCCTATGACGGCCGCACGCTCATCACCAACCGTCACGTCATCGAGAACACGCGCGAACTGCAGGTGACCACGTACGACGGACGCACCGTTGAGGTGACCGCAGCGTCGGCCACCACCGTGGCGGATCTTGCGATCATCACCATCGATGAATCGATCGGTGTGGGCGCCGTTCTCGCCCAACAAGACCCAGTCGAAGGCGATCCGATTTCGGTCGTGGGATATCCCCAGGGCGGTCGTCTCACGACTGTCACCGGCGTCGTGCTGGGATCGACGTCCGATCCGCTGGGCGCCGCGCTCGGGTCCGTCCTCGCGACGTCAGCCCCCGTCGAGCCCGGGTCCTCCGGTTCGCCCGTGCTCAACGAGCGCGGTGAGGTGGTGGGAGTCATTTACGCCAAGAACGATTCGGAGCAATCGTTCATGGTGCCCGTGAGCATGCTGCGCAGCCTGCTCGACCAAGAGCAGTTGATGGTTCCCCAAGACCAGTCGTGTTCAAACTAATCGCGGCCGCAATCGACTTCACGGCGCAGGCGCCCATCCGATAGGTTCACGGAGCGAGGGAGGCTCATGAACGACAACACCAACCACCCGGGCGGTCCTGCAGACGCGGTGTTGCGTGCAACCCCGCCCCCGCCCACTACACAGCCGATCTTCCCGGGGTCCGCGCCCGCTGCTACTACACCTGCCGCGCCCGTTGTGGCGCCTGCCACGGCGCCTGCCTCAGCGTCGGCGTCCATTCCACCCGCTGCACCCGCTGCGCCCGCCGCGCCCGCGATCGCGCCGCCCGTGGCCCCATCGCCGCCTACCGGGACCCCGGTATTCGCTGCAGCACCCGTGGCCGCGACCAAGCCGAAGCGACGCGCCCTCACGTGGGTGGTGCGTTCCGTTGTGGTGCTCGTCATGCTCGGCCTGATTGGCGTGAGTGCCTACCTCATTGTCGTCACGCAAAAGTGGTCCGATCGCGTCGACGAACTCACCGCAATCTCCGAGGACTTGGGGGCGGAGGTCGCAACCGAGCGCGCGGCTAAAGAAGGCGCGCTCGCCGCAGCCGACGAGATTCAGTCTCAGCTCGACACCCTCAAGGCGCGCGTCACCGACCTCGCGAACGAAGAGGCGAACGTCAAAGACCGCGAGGATGTGCTCGTCGAGCTCCTTGAGTCGATGAGCGAATGCGCGGATGAGCGGGGCGTGCTCATCGATGGGTACGGCAGCCAATGGCGTAGCAACTCAACAGGCGCGATCCTGTCGACACGCGAGTACGCCGATCAGATCACCGAGTACTGCGTGTCCGTCCAGGCGGGCATCGACGAGTTCTTCGCAGAGGAGGGTTGATGCGCTGGCGCATGCTCGCGGGCGCCACCGTCCTCGCTGCTGTGTCGGGCTGCGGCGTGCTGCCCGCACCTCCCGCACCTCTCGACTCGAACTTTGTTCCCAGTCTTGAGCCGTCGCCCTACCTGCAAGCCGACGCCGCTGCGGACGGCTTCACCTACCAGGAGCACTACGCCGTGCGCATTCGCGTCGCGACGTGCACCGGTTGGTCGACAGGGTCCGGCTGGATTCTTAGCGACAATCAGGTGATCACCAATGAGCACGTGGTCGCTGGTGCGACATCAATTGAGGTGACGACCTACGACGGACGCGACTACGTCGCGACCTCGTCCCAGGTCGCCCCCGTTGCAGATCTCGCTCTCCTCACCCTCGATCCCGTCTTTACCGAGTGGGCGACGTGGGAGGTGCGGGAACTTGAGGACGACGAGAGCATTTACGTCGTCGGTTACCCCGATGGCCAGGCGATGCACACAAGTCGCGGCACCTACTGGGGCCCTGTCACCGACGATGTGGGCGAGACCGGCGAAGAGGTGTGGGAGCTCGAAGCTGAGGTCCACCCTGGGAGCTCGGGATCACCGCTCTACGCCGAAGACGGCATCGTCATCGGCACCATTTATGCGGGCGATGACCATGGCTACGCGATGGCATGGCCGAACACCTACCTTGAGGAACTTCTCGACGGCTCCGTTGCGTGGTTGCCCAACTACCCAGGCTGCTAAGCGATTAGGACGCTTCGCGCAGGCGAATCTCAATCGCGTCGACGCGGTCAGCCACCACTTGCGACGTGGCGAGCGCCTCATGAACCCGACGCACAGCGTCGTCCACATCGCCGCGGTCAAGCCCCGGAACGAGCGACACGACAACGGCCACCTCGGCGGTGCGCCCCGGCACCGCATCGATGCCACGCACCTGTTCGTCAAGCGTCACGGCATCGAGGATCGCCTCACGCACATCTGCCGCCACCACGCCATCGGTCACGGCTGGCTGCCACGGCTCCCCCTGGCCGAGAGCCCACACTGCAGGGCGCGGAATCACCACTGAGTCCCGCGCCGGATTCACAACGATGACGCTCCACCCCTCAGCGACGGCGGCCAACGCAGCACGTGGCCCCTCGGCTGGAATTGGGCGCGCTTCGGGATTCCAGGCCGCCATCGCCTCCACATCAGTGAAGACGGGCAACGCCGCTCGGCCATCCGGGGTCTGTAATGCGACCACTCCCGTGGACGCCACATGGTCCTGTTCGACGCCGTACTTGCCCATGACGCGTTGATCGCCATGCGCGAGCACAGGCACCAACACGCGCGCGTATGCGAGGGCGTCAACGACCTCCGCCAAAGGTGCGCGCGAGGCGGCGAAACGAATGAGCGCTTGGGCGAGCCGAGCGTCGGCCGCGCCGTCATCATCCGCGAAGATCGACTCCGGGATCTCCTTGAGAGGCTCCCCCGGAGTGTGTCCCACGTGGTCGTTCATAGGCCAAGCCTAGGTCCGAGGTGCGACGCGCAAGCCCCTATTACGGGCGTCCTGCAATATCGAGCGCCTCGGGCAGGGTGAAGTTGCCGTTGTACAGCGCCTTGCCAACAATCGCACCCTCAACACCAAGCGGGGTAAGGCTCCGGATCGCCTCGATGTCGGCAAGCGAAGAGACCCCGCCCGATGCGACCACCGGGGCCTTGGTCGCTTCGCACACGTGACGCAGTAGCTCGAGGTTGGGGCCGTTCAGCATGCCGTCCTTCTTGACGTCGGTGACGACGTAGCGGGAGCAGCCAGCCGCATCGAGTCGCGCCAGCACCTCCCAGAGATCGCCGCCATCCTTGGTCCAGCCACGTGCGGCCAGCGTGGTGCCACGCACGTCGAGGCCCACAGCAACGCGGTCTCCGTAGCGGTCAATGGCCGACGCCGTCCACACCGGGTCCTCGAGCGCCGCCGTACCGAGGTTCACCCGCGCACAACCTGTCGCCATCGCCCGTTCAAGTGAAGCGTCGTCCCTAATGCCGCCGCTCATCTCCACCTTGACGCGCTCACCCACGCGAGCCACGACGTCGGCAAGGAGTTCGGCGTTTGATCCGCGCCCAAAGGCCGCGTCAAGGTCAACGAGGTGAATCCACTCCGCTCCCCCATTCACCCAGTCGAGAGCGGCCGAAAGCGGGTCGCCATAGCTGGTCTCAGAACCGGCCTCGCCCTGCGTCAAACGGACGGCTTGGCCGTCAGCAACGTCCACGGCGGGCAAGAGCTCGAGGCGGGGAAGGTCGGTCATGATCTCGCTTTCTGAGTCTTTGGCGGGACCAGGCTACCCCGGGCCCAGATCTACGAAAGCGTCGCGACCCAGTTCTTCAGGAGGAGCAGACCCGCCTCGCCGGACTTCTCCGGGTGAAACTGCGTGGCACTCAGCGGGCCGTTCTCCACCGCGGCGACAAAACGGTCCGTCTGTTGCGCGTTGCCGGCGAGCGACCACGTGACTAGAGGCGGGGCGAAGCGGCCGGTGTGCTCAGTGGTGCCGAGCGGGAATTCACGGGCGCCGTACGAGTGGACAAAGTAGAAGCGTTCGTCCTCGACGCCGTCAAAGAGCGTGCTGCCTTCCGGCACCTCGACCTCAGCCCACCCCATATTGGGAACGATGGGTGCCTGCAAGGGCTCAATGACACCCGGCCACTGGTCAAGACCCGCGCTTTCCACGCCGTGCTCAACGCCGCGCTCAAACATCACCTGCATGCCCACGCAAATTCCGAGCACCGGGCGACCACCAGCAAGGCGACGGCCCACGATGATGTCGCCGCGCACCTCGCGCAGGCCCTCCATGCAGGCGGCAAATGCGCCGACGCCGGGAACAAGAAGCCCGTCAGCGTTCTCGGCCGTCTCGCGATCGGCGGTCAGCGTGACCTCCGCCCCCACGTGCTCAAGAGCGCGCACCGCCGAACGGACATTGCCGAAGCCGTAATCGAGGACGGTGACGCGAGGCATGGGGAAATCCTAATGCCGGGCTAGGACTGTGCCTTCTTCGCCTTCCGTGCCAATTTGCGCAGTTCTCGGAACGCCTTGAAGCGGCTGATCCGCGCGCTGAAGACCTTGTCAGGGTGTGTCTGCGCGAGCTGGTCGATCGTTTGGCTGCCTGCCATCAACGTGGTGACAACCCCCGGCGCTTCGTTGAGCGCAAGGCCAGGAGGAAGCGACTCGCCCTTGCGTCCTTCCTGGTAACGCCACACACTCACCTGGCCGTCACGGCGTTCAAGCGCGAGCAGAGGGTGCTCTTTAGCAAAGCCAGACACCGCTGCGGCGAGCGCGTCCACGGCGCCCGGGGTGGCGTCGTCCAATACCGCCATTGCCCCTGCCGACGTTTCAATTACCTGACCGCGGGTGCCGTTCAGCGCACACAGCGCCGCCAACACGCGACCGCTTGGGATGGGCGTGAGGATCGCGGCAATCGTGTCCTCACCGGGCTCCATCGCGCCCGACGCTGGGGCGTCGTCGGTCACAGCGCGCCCTTGGTAGACGGGATTCCCTCCACGCGAGGGTCCGGCGCAACCGCTGCGCGCAACGCGCGAGCAAGGGCCTTGAACTGAGACTCGACGATGTGGTGCGGGTCGCGGCCTGCGAGCACGCGCATGTGGATACAGATACCCGCGTGGTGCGCGATCGACTCAAGCACGTGTGCCGTGAGCGAACCGGCGTAGTTGCCGCCGATGAGGTGCGTGGCCTGGCCTGCAGGCTCACCCGTGTGGACGCAATACGGGCGCCCCGACACGTCGACCACGCACTGCGCGAGCGACTCATCGAGGGGCACAAGAGCGTCGCCAAAACGAGAAATCCCCGCCTTGTCCCCGAGCGCCTGCTTGAGGGCCTCGCCAATGCAGATCGCGACGTCTTCAACCGTGTGGTGCGAGTCAATGTGAACATCACCGGTGGCGCGCACCGTGAGGTTCATCAGGCTGTGCTTGCCGAGCGCCGTCAGCATGTGGTCGTAGAACGGCACGCCCGTGCTGATCTCGGTGCGGCCAGCGCCATCGAGGTCGAGTTCAACGAGCACGCTCGATTCGCTCGTGCTGCGCTCAATGCGGCCGGTGCGGCCGGTGGTCTCGGTCATGAGGTCACCTCCAGAAGGGCGTTACGGAACATGGCCATCTCGCGGGCAGTGCCGATCGTGACGCGCAGGAAGCCTTCAGGCCCGGTCACGCGAAT
>JAEYUX010000177.1 GCA_023432235.1 Actinomycetes bacterium | reverse complement strand
AGGCCACGGTAGTCGGCGAGCCGAGCGTCGGACGCGTCATTCACCAGGAGAACCGCCATGGGCCAATTGTGCCCAATAACGACAGCGCCCCGGAGAGCGAACTCTCCGAGGCGCTGTACGTGCGTTGTTTATGCGCCGGGCTGCTGACCCTTTGCGGCGTCGGGGTCAAAAGGCTTGCCCGAACCGGTACCTGCGTCCTCGGCCTCGGCGGCAACACCCTCGGCCTGACGGCGCGCCTCTTCGAGTGCGGCCTTCGGGTCGGCAAGCGCGCTCGTCAACCGTGAACGACGACGGGCACCCTTGTCAGTTGCGCGGGCAAGCGGCTCCGGCTCGTCGATCTCACCAAAGCCAGCAGCGACCGCTTTGAGCGCGCCCGTGAACTCGGTGGGAACAAACCACACCTTGTTGGACTCGTTCTGTGCGATCTGCGGCAACATCTGCAGGTACTGGTACGCGAGCAGCTTCGAGTCGGCGTCACCCTCGTGGATGGCGTCGAAGACCTGGAGAATCGCGCGCGCTTCACCTTCCGCCTTGAGGATCGCGGACTGTGCTTCACCTTCGGCCTTGAGGATGTTCGACTGCTTGTCACCTTCGGCCGTGAGAATCGCCGACTGCTTGACACCCTCGGCCGTGAGGATCGCGGCACGGCGGTCACGCTCGGCACGCATCTGCTTTTCCATCGAGTCCTTGATCGACATCGGCGGCTCAATCGCCTTGATCTCAACGCGGTTGACGCGGATGCCCCATTTGCCGGTCGCCTCGTCAAGAACGCCGCGGAGGTGACCGTTGATCTGGTCGCGGCTCGTGAGCGCCTGCTCGAGGTCCATGGTGCCGACGATGTTACGAAGCGTCGTGGCAGTCAGCTGCTCAACACCCACCCAGTAGTTCGCGATCTCGTAAACAGCCGCGCGAGCCTCCGTGACCTGGAAGTAGATGACGGAGTCGATGTCCACCACAAGGTTGTCGGACGTAATGACCGACTGCGGCGGCGTTGAGTACACCTGCTCGCGCATATCGACCTTGGCGCGCACGCGCTCGATAAACGGCCACAGCAGGTGCAGGCCGGGCTCCATGGTCCGGTCGTAGCGTCCAAGACGCTCCACGAGGTACGCCTGCGTTTGACGTACCACCACGATCGACCGCGCGATGATGGAGATGACAAAGATGCCCAACACAATGATGGCAAGGATGAGCAAGACGCCTCCTGCGTCCATTTCTTCTCCCATGACGTTCAGTTCTCCTCTTCCGGAGCCACGACTGCCGTCGCCCCATCGATCTTGAGGACGACAACGTCGACCCCTTCGGGGATGCTGTCAGCATCCTCTTGCACCCGAGCCGTCCACACTTCGCCGCGAAGCTTGATGCGGCCACCAGTCTCGGACACCGTCTCCAGCGTGCGGCCCTTGGCCCCACGTAGAGCGGCAACATTTGTTTCCGGCAACGTCGCGCCCCGTGCGCGCATCGAGCGCAACAAGTACGGTCGCAACGTCATCATGAGCGCCGCAGACACCAGGATTGCGACGATCCCAGCGAGCACCACGTTGCCACCCGCGAGCACGACGCCGCCACCGGCAAGCGCACCGCCCGCCAGCATGAGCAACGTGAGATCAAGCGTGAAGACCTCTGCGATTCCGAGCGCTGCCGCTGCGATGAACCACCACATCGATTGCATGTCCACTCCCTTCCCCGTGAACCTAGCAGGCGGTTGCCTGCCCGTTGTTAATCGCGGAGCTGGCGAGCTGTCCAGCGGCCGTCGTCCTCGCGCAACTGAACGTTGATGCCGTATGCGGCAACGAGATTCGCCTCCGTGAGGGTCTCGTGGAGCGGGCCGGCCGCCACGATGCGACCGTCCTTCATCAAGAGAAGGTGCGTGAAGCCAACCGGAATTTCCTCGACGTGATGGGTGACGAGCACCATCGCCGGTGAGCGCCTGTCCCCCGCCAATTCGGTGAGAGCGGCAAGCAGCTCCTCGCGCCCACCGAGGTCAAGACCAGCCGCTGGCTCGTCGAGCAGAAGCAGTTCCGGATCCGCCATGAGAGCACGCGCAATCTGAACGCGTTTGCGCTCACCTTCACTCAGCGTGGCGAACGTGCGATCGGCAAAGGCGTGCATTCCGAAAGCGGCGAGCAGGTCATCTGCCCGACGCTCATCGACGCTTTCGTAGTCTTCTCGCCAGCGTCCGGTGATGCCGTAGGCGGCGGTGAGAACGAGGTTTCGAACGGTCTCGCCCGGCGGAATGATGTCGGCGAGTGCCGCGCTCGCGAGGCCGACGCGGATCCGCAGTTCTTGCGTATCGGTTTCGCCCAGCTCCTGGCCGAGGACCGTCACTGATCCCGACGTGGGGTGCATGCGCGCGGCGCACATCGTGAGGAGCGTCGTCTTGCCTGCGCCATTCGGGCCGAGCACGACCCACCGATCACGCGAATCAACGCTCCACGACACCTGGTGAAGGACAGGATTCTCGCCACGTCGCAAGGACACATCGTTGAGTCGCAGAACGTCATTCATGATGCCTTGAGCCTAACCGAGAACGGTCCGGTAAACCTCGACGGTCCGCTCTGCGATCGCGTCCCACGAGAAGTGCTCGGCGGCACGCTGACGCCCCGCCTCACCCATCGCCTTCGCCGCCTCTCGGTCCGAGACCATCCGTGTGAGGGCATCGGCGAGATCCGCTACGTACGCGTCCGGGTTTGTGGGCGTTCCCGTCCCATCGGTCGCCTGCTCAATTGGCACGAGGAAGCCGGTGACGCCGTCGTCAATGACTTCGGGGATGCCCCCTGTGGCAGTCCCAACCACCGGCAACCCCACCGCCATTGCCTCAAGGTTCACAATGCCGAGCGGCTCATAGATCGACGGGCATACAAATGTGGTGCATGCGTCGAGCACCGCGACGAGCTCGGCGCGGGGCAGCATTTCCTCGATCCAGATGACGCCGTCGCGCTGCTGCTGCAAGTCCGCCACGGCACCAGCAACCTCAGCGGCGATCTCCTTGGTGTCCGGTGCCCCTGCGCACAAGACCACCTGAACGTCGTGAGGAAGACGCCTCACCGCCTGCAAGAGATACGGCAGGCCCTTTTGGCGCGTGATACGGCCAACAAAGACGACGGCCGGGCGCGACCTATCAATGCCATACCGCGCGACCACAGCGTCGGCCGCGGCCTTGTCCTCATCGCTCGCCGGAGCCGCCCACGCGTCAACATCGATGCCGTTGTGGACCACGTGGACGCGAGCCGGATCGACATTGGGGTAGCAACGCAGGACGTCATCCCGCATCCCCGCAGATACGGCGATGATCGCGTCGGCCGCTTCGTACGCCGTCTTCTCGATCCAACTCGACACGCGATAGCCGCCACCAAGTTGCTCCGCTTTCCACGGCCGCAGAGGCTCAAGGGAGTGGGCGCTCAGCACATGCGGCACCCCATGAAGTTGCTTGGCAAGGTGCCCCGCCATGTTCGCGTACCACGTGTGGGAATGAACGAGGTCGGTGCCGATGCAGTCGTTCGCCATCGGCAGGTTGTGAGCGAGGACGTCGAGAGATGCCTCACCCACTCCCCCGCCCAATGCGAGGTAACCGGTCACACCTTGCTCATCACGGCTTCCGTCGAACGCGCGCACGTACACATCGACGTGGGAACGGAGCACCTTGGCGAGCTCGGCGACATGGACGCCCGCGCCTCCATAAATGAAGGGCGGGTATTCGCGGGTAAGGATATCGACGCGCATTCTCTAACCGTAGTCGTTTCGCTCGGCGCGTGAGCCCTCCCGCGCAACCCGCTTCGTGCCTATGCTGGGCACATGCCAGCGCCTAAGGTCCTTGCCATCATCCTCGCTGGAGGGGAGGGCAAGCGGCTCATGCCATTGACCGCTGCCCGCGCCAAGCCAGCCGTGCCCTTTGGCGGCACGTACCGACTCGTCGACTTCGCTTTGAGCAACCTCGTCAATTCGCACTACCTGCACATCGTCGTGCTGACGCAGTACAAGTCGCATTCGCTCGACCGTCACATTGCTCGCACATGGCGCATGTCGCCGCTGCTCGGCAACTACGTGGCACCTGTTCCGGCACAGCAGCGTCGCGGCAAGCATTGGTATCTCGGCAGCGCCGACGCGATTTACCAGTGCGTCAACATCATCGAGGACGAGCGGCCCGACATCGTTGTCATCGTGGGTGCGGACCACGTGTACCGCATGGACTTCTCGCAGATGGTCGACGCGCACATCGAGTCAGGCGCCGATTTCACCGTCGCGGGTATTCGCCAGCCAATTTCAATGGCGGACCAGTTTGGCGTCATCGACGTTGACCCCACGAGCCCACATCGCGTGCGCGCGTTCCTGGAGAAGCCCACCAACCCCGATGGTTTGCCCGACTCTCCCAACGAGATTCTCGCGTCGATGGGCAACTACGTCGCGAGCGTCGGCCCCCTCCTTGAGGCCCTCGCGGCCGACGCTGACAACGAGTCGTCGAAGCACGACATGGGCGGCGACATCGTCCCCTACTTTGTCGACAAAGGCACGTGCGGCTTCTACGACTTCGTGCGGAACGACGTTCCGGGCTCTACTGAGCGCGACCGCGACTATTGGCGCGACGTGGGAACGATTGATTCCTACTACGACGCCCACATGGACCTCATCGCAGTGACGCCGGTGTTCAACGTCTATAACGACCAATGGCCCGTGCATCAGGGCCTCATCACTGAACCTCCCGCGAAGTTCATCCACTCGGAAGAGGGCCGCTTGGGCCACGCCGCGGATTCGGTCGTGTCGCCTGGCGTCATCGTCTCGGGAGCCACCGTGACCGGTTCAGTGCTGTCGCCGGGGGTTCGCCTCCACTCGTGGTCAACGGTGTCCGATTCGGTGTTGCTTGATGACGTTCACATCGGCCGTCACGCCCAGGTGCACCGCGCCATCCTCGACAAGAACGTGGTGGTCGAGGAGGGGGCACGCATCGGTATTGACCGCGAAGCGGACATTGCGCGCGGGTTCACTGTCACTGAGTCGGGACTTACCGTGGTGGCAAAGGGGACGATCGTCACCGCATGAGCAGGCGTCACCTGTTAGTCCTGGACGTCGACTCCACGCTGATTCGCCAGGAAGTGATCGAACTCATTGCTGCGCGCGCTGGCACCGAGAAGCTTGTTGCGGAGATCACCGAACGGGCAATGCGCGGCGAGCTAGATTTCGCTGCGTCGCTCGCTGAACGCGTTGCCACGCTCAAGGGCGTGCCGGATAGCGTCTTTGCCGACGTCATTGCCGAGGTGGAACTGACCCCTGGGGCTGCGGAGTTGGTGGCATCCGCTCAAGCGGCCGGCTGGGTTGTCGCGCTCGTCTCCGGAGGCTTCGAGGAGATTGTCACGGCGATTGCTGCGCGCGTTGGGATTACCCACTTTGTCGCGAATCGTCTTGAGGTGAGCGATGGCGCCCTCACCGGGCGAACGATCGGGCCCGTCGTTGACCGCAACGCGAAGGCAATCGCACTGAAAGCCTTTGCCGCAGCGGAGGGCATCGACATTGCCGACACCGTTGCCATCGGCGATGGGGCCAATGACCTCGGCATGATGGACATCGCCGGGGTATCCGTCGCGTTCGCTGCGAAGCCAGTGGTGCGCGAGGCGGCCGACATCGCTATCGACGGGCCGCGCATCGATGAGGCATGGCCGCTCATTCTCGACGCGATCAGTCGCGTCGCTTAAGCACCACTGTGCGCGCGTTGGCTTGCGGCGAGTGCGAGAATCCCGAACGCCTGGGCCTCGGCTGACGTCCCCTCTCGGTCAAAATGTGGTGCTCCCGCGACGCCGCGGATGAGCCCCGAATCGTCCACATTGGCAAGCGCCCCCGAAAGCCAATGCTCGGCACGCTCCCGATACGGCTCGTCCAGCCAACCGTCCGCAACACCTGTGAAGGCCGCATAGGCGAACATGAGCCCGGCAGTGCCGTCAGTGAAGCGATCAGGAGCGTCGAGGACATCCGGAAATCGACCCGCGGGATCGGCATAGGCGCTTACCGCGTCAAGCAAGGCGCGGGTCTCCCGTTGCCAGCGCCCGCGCATTTCGTGAGGGACTCCGTCCCCGCCGATGTGGAGCGCCCGTGCGATGCCGGCGGCGGCCCAGCCGTTCCCACTTGCCCACGGCTCGGCCCGCGTGCGCGTTCTCGACATGGTGTCTGCACGGTGCGAATAGAGGCCGGTCTCGGGGTTCCAAAGATGCTCCCGATGCATCCGGTATTGCATGTCCGCAGGGGCGACGTCACCGGTGAGGATGAGGAACGGCACCACCATGTAGATCGAATCAATCCACACCTCGGTGCGCCCAGTGAGATGCCACACCACACCCTCGTCATCGCGGGGAGACCAACGCAGCAGCCACCACCGTTGCCGGTCAAGCGCGGCTTCCGCCTCCGCATCGCCATCGCGTGCCAAGAGCGCGACTGCCTCGCCCAAGGCCCCACCATTGACGAGCCCCGCATCCCCCGTTGCCCCAAGGCGCCCATCAGAGTCGGCATGCATCACGGCATCGTGAGCGATCGCGAGCGCGTGATTGATGCGACCGGAATCGATCGCCGCGTGCGCGCATACGCCCTGCTCCCACGCCAAGCGTTGCATCGGCATCGCAGCCGCCCACAACCGGTCAATGAGGCGGGCTGTATCCACGGCTAGAGCGGCTTGCCTTCGATCACATCGACGAGCCGCGCGCAGCGTGCGTCGAGCTGACTCCACGGCACATCAAGTTCGAGGATCGCGGCGCCTGCAGTGGGCATGCCATGCGCCATGCGCTGAAGCGGGTGCTTGAGAGATCCCGGTCCCGCGAGAAACGCGGTGACGTGAGACGTGGTGGGCTCATGTCCCACCACAAGCACTGTCTGCGCATCTCCTGCTCCGGCGACCACACTGAGAAAGCGTTCGCGGGCGGACTCGTACAGGTCGTCTTCAATGCGGCTGTCGACATCGCCCCACGCGCTTGCCATGCGCTTGAAGGTCTGCACCGTGCGGTTCGCTGACGAGACGAGTGCGAGGTCCGGCACGTGCCCGAGGTCCTTCAAACGTTCGCCAAGGCGGCCGGCCGCGTCGCGGCCTTCCATAGTGAGCGCGCGTGCGTGATCGTCAAGACCGGAGCGCGGCGCCTCCGCTTTCGCATGCCTCGCAAGAATGAGTACTGGCATCGCTACTGCCCCATCGCGTGTACGCCACCATCCACGTGAACCATCTCACCGGTGGTGGCGGGGAACCAATCGCTCATGAGCGCGACAACTGCGCGGGCAGCGGGTTCGGTGTCTTCCGAGTCCCAGCCGAGCGGCGCGCGGGTGGACCACTGGCCCTCCATCTGGTCGAAGCCCGGAATGTGCTTCGCGGCTGTCGTCTTGAGCGGACCTGCGGACACGACGTTGCACCGGATGCCCTGCGGGCCAAGGTCGCGCGCGAGGTAGCGGTTGACCGACTCAAAGGCGGCCTTCGCCACACCCATCCAGTCGTAGACGGGCCATGCGAAGCGCGCATCAAAGGTGAGGCCCACAATCGATCCGCCGTCGGGAAGCAACGGCACCGCTGCCTCAGCCAACGCCTTGAGCGAATATGACGAGATGTGGATGGCCGTGGCAACGTCCTCCCACTGTCCCGCCATGAAGTTGCCGCCCATCACCGTCTGCGGCGCGAAACCAATCGAGTGAACGACGCCATCAAGGTGCGGCACGTGCTCACGCACAGCGTCGGCCAGGCCTGCGAGGTGCTCGGGGTTGGTGACGTCGAGTTCAACGACCGCGGGCGTGTGGGGCAGGCGCTTTGCGATCGTCTGCGTGATCTTGAGGGTGCGGCCAACGCCGGTCAGCACCACCGTGGCGCCCTGCTCTTGCGCCAAGCGCGCGACATCGAACGCGATCGAACCTTCCGTGAGGACGCCCGTCACCAGGATGTTCTTGCCGTCGAGGATTCCCATCATGTCTCCGTTCAAGGTGGTGCGGTCAGTGACCCATGCCGAGGCCGCCGTCGACGGGCAACACAGCACCCGAGACGTAGCCTGCCGCATCCGAGGCCAGGTACACGGCAGCTGCCGCAACGTCGGCCGTGGCGCCAAAGCGCTTGGCCGGAATGGACTGTTCGTATTGCTTGACCACATCCTCGCCGAGTTCGGCGGTCATGTCAGTGGTGATAAAGCCGGGTGCGATGAC
>JAEYUX010000181.1 GCA_023432235.1 Actinomycetes bacterium | reverse complement strand
GATGAGGCGGCACGGGTATTGCCGATCACCGTTGTCAATGCGCTGCCTGCCGCCACGGTGGCGGAGCAAGACATCGCTCTAGGCAAGGACTTGTGGGCGCGTGATCCCAACCAGTGCTGCGCTCTTCGCAAGGTTGAGCCGCTGCGCCAAGCACTCGCTGGGCGTGCCGCCTGGGTGACCGGGTTGCGCCGTGCTGACGGTCCCACGCGTGCAAACGCTCCCGTCGTGGACTGGGATGCTAAGCACGGACTCGTCAAGATCAACCCGATCGTCACGTGGTCCGACGACCAGGTCGAGCGCTACCAAGTGGAGCACAATCTGCCCCGCAACCCGCTCGTCGCCCAGGGTTACCCGAGCATCGGCTGCTTTCCTTGCACCCGAGCGGTCGCACCCGGCGAAGACCCTCGTGCCGGCCGCTGGGCTGGCACCGACAAGACCGAATGCGGGCTTCACGCATGACGGCTGCAACCGAGAGGCAAACCGTGTCCCCCACTGCCGCGCACTCCAGCAGCGCCGCTTCCCCGATTGATATCGGGGCCTCCACCCTCGACGCCCTTGAGTCGGAAGGGATTCACATCTTGCGCGAAGCGGTGGCAACCGCCCGCAAGCCCGTGATCCTCTTTTCCGGGGGCAAGGACTCCGTGGTGGTACTTCACCTTGCGACCAAGGCGTTCTGGCCTGGCCGTGTGCCGGTGGAACTGCTGCACGTGGACACCGGCCACAACTTTGACGAGGTCATCGAGTTCCGCGACCGCACCGTGGAGCGCCTTGGCCTGCGTCTCCAGGTGGCGAGCGTTCAGGACTACATCGACGATGGCCGCCTGCGTGAACGGCCCGACGGCACGCGCAACCCGTTGCAGACGATTCCCTTGCTCGACGCCATTACGAACCACGGCTATGACGTCGTCTTTGGTGGCGCGCGCCGTGACGAGGAAAAGGCGCGGGCCAAGGAACGCGTCGTGTCCCTCCGTGACGAGTTTGGCCAGTGGGACCCGCGCAACCAGCGCCCCGAATTGTGGAGCCTTTACAACACCCGCCACTTGCCGGGTCAGCACGTCCGCGTGTTCCCGTTGAGCAACTGGACCGAGCTTGACGTGTGGCGTTACATCGAGCGCGAGGGCATCGAGCTCCCGAGCCTCTACTACGCCCACGACCGCGAGGTGTTCGAGCGAGACGGCATGCTGCTCACGCCGCACCCGGCCGTCAAGCGTCGCGATAGCGATGTGATCGCCACCCGTACCGTTCGTTACCGCACGGTAGGTGACGCGAGCTGCACGGGCGCCGTCGAGTCGGATGCGCGCACCGTTGCCGACGTCATTGCCGAGGTCGCCGCGACGCGCATCACCGAACGCGGGGCCACCCGCGCGGATGACCGGATGAGCGAGGCCGCCATGGAAGACCGCAAGAAGGAGGGCTACTTCTAATGGCCGCCGTTTCAGTTTCCGACGCCGATCAGGCCGCCCCGGTCACCTCGCTGTTGCGCTTTGCAACGGCAGGATCGGTGGACGATGGCAAGTCAACACTCGTGGGCCGCTTGCTTTACGACACGAAGTCGATCCTTGCCGACGCCTATGAGGCCGTTGAGCGCGTGACCCGCGAGCGCGGGGGCGAGGGCGTTGACCTTGCGCTCCTCACTGACGGCCTGCGAGCCGAGCGCGAGCAAGGCATCACGATTGACGTCGCGTACCGCTACTTCTCAACTCCGCGGCGCACGTTCATCCTTGCCGATTGCCCCGGTCACGTGCAGTACACGCGCAATACCGTGACGGGCGCCTCGACGGCCGACGCTTTGGTTGTCTTGGTGGATGTCCGTCACGGGGTGGTTGAGCAGACGCGCCGCCACTTGGCTGTCGCCGCCTTGCTCCGCGTGCCCCACGTGATCGTGGCGGTCAACAAGATCGACCTCCTTGAGTTTGCGCAAGCACCGTTTGAGTTGATTGCAGCGGATGTCGCCGATCTCGCGGCCAAGCTTGGTCTCGACATCACGGCGGTGCCAGTGAGCGCGCTTCTTGGTGACAACATTGCCGAGCGTTCGGCGCACACGCCGTGGTACTCCGGTCCCACCGTTCTCGAGTTGCTTGAGACCCTGCCCGGTTTTGACGAGATCAGCGCGACAACCGCGAACGCGGGCCCGGATGTGACGGTGGGGTGGCGCATGCCTGTCCAGTACGTGTTGCGCCCGCAGGACGCTGCCATCTCACCTGAGTACATCGAGTACCGCGGCTACGCGGGTCAGGTGGCGGAAGGCGTCATCCGCGTGGGCGATGACGTGGTGGTTCAGCCGTCCGGCCTGCGTAGCACGATCGCCGGGATCGACACTGCCGATGGTCCGCTCGACGCAGCGCCTGCAGGCCGCTCCGTGGCGCTTCGCCTCATGGACAACGTCGACGTGGCACGCGGTGACCTGCTGAGCTCAGCAGCGGATGCTGCGCGCGCCGTCAAGCACATCGATGCGCACGTCGCGTGGCTATCGGAGCGCCCGTTGCGCGTGCGCGACCGCGTGCTCCTCCAGCACGGGTCAGCATTGGTCCAGGCAATCGTGTCGAGCATCTCGGGAGTTCTCGACATCACCCTGCCCGGCGGCACCCTCGAGACGAGCATCGTGCCCGGTGACGAGTTGTCTCTCAATGACATCGGCGTTGTTGGCCTCGTTCTCGCTCAGCCGATCGCCGTGGATGATTACGGGTCGCACCGACGCACGGGCGCCTTTGTGCTTGTTGACCCCCAGGACGGAGCCACGCTCGCGGCGGGTACCGCACGGGCCGCAGCACCGGGCACTGGGGCCGACGGCTACCTCACGATCTGATGAGCGCTTCCGTTACGTTTGACGCCGTCTCGCAGCGGTTCGCGCTACGCGGCGGCCATCGCTCCGCGCTTGCGGAGGTGACGCTCCACATTGAGCCGGGCGAGTTTGTCTCTGTGGTGGGGCCGTCGGGTTGTGGCAAGTCGACGCTCCTCGACTTGGTTGCCGGCCACACGCGGCCGTCTTCGGGCACCGTCACCGTGGGCGATCAGCCTGTCCCTGGCCCGGGTCCTGATCGCATGCTCGTCTTTCAAGACCATGCGCTCTTTCCGTGGCTGAGTGTGACCGACAACGTCGAATTCGGCCTCCGCGCCGCGGGGGTCGCCGAGAACGAGCGGGCATCGACTGCCGCCGAATGGATCGAGCGCGTCGGTCTCGCGGATGCCGCCCGGCTCCATCCGCATGAGCTCTCGGGAGGTATGCGCCAGCGCGCCGCCTTGGCGCGCGCCTTCGCACTGAAGCCGCAGGTGCTTCTCATGGATGAGCCGTTCTCGGCCCTCGACGCCCCGAGCCGCGACCGCCTCCATGTCGAACTTCAAGAACTGTGGCGCGAGACGGCCACCACCATCATCTTCATCACCCATAACGTCCGCGAGGCCGTGGTGCTTGGCGACCGCGTCGTCGTCATGTCGTCAGGCCCAGGCCGCATCATCGCCGAGGTGCCCGTCAATATTGCGCGGCCCCGCGTCGTCGAGTCACGGCGCGTGGTCGACCTCGCACAACATGTGCGAGGTCTGCTCGATGCCGCGGACCAAATGGGCATCGCCGCTCCTCGGGAAGGACGCGACGGCTATGTCAGTATCTGAGACCCACAACTCGGTCGAAGCCCTTTCAACGCGCCCCAAGACCCGCCGTCCCTTACCCGTGCTCATGACCGGGATCGTGCTCCTCATTGCGTGGTGGTTGCTGTCCACCGTGATGGACACGTTGCCGGGGCCGCTCACCACGGCCGCAGAGCTGTGGCGCATGGCCCTCGATGGGCAACTGTGGTCGATTCTGTGGCGCATCACGGCGTTTATGGCGGCGTGCTTCTCGGTTGCCGTGGTCCTCGGAGTGGTGGGCGGACTCGCGGTGGGAATGACGCGCAAGCTCGATAGTGGACTCTCGCCATACCTCGCCGCGCTGCAAGGAATGCCCACGTCGCTGTGGATCCCCGTTGCCGCCATCGTGTTGGGCACTGAGGTGTGGTCTCTCGCCGCCGTGGTGTCACTCGGCGCGGTTCCGGCAATCGTCCTGGGCACGAGGACTGCTGTGCGGACGGTACCGCCGCTACTGATCCGGGCGGGACGTACCCTGGGCGAGAGCGGTGCGTCGCTGGTGCGTCGCGTCGTACTCCCCGCCGCTTTGCCGGGGATCGTCACGTCTGCAGAACTCGGATGGTCGATTGCCTTCCGCTGTCTCGTGGCGGGCGAGATCTTCTCCGGCGCGTTATCTGGCACCGGCATCGGAGATGTCATTTCTCGTTCACGGGAATCAGGCGACCTCACGGAGATGGTGGCGACCATCCTCATCGTCATGGCGTTCTCCGTCACCGTTGATCGCGCCGTATTCGCGCCCGTTCACGCGCACCTTCGGCGTAGCCGCGGGTTCGACGACACCGCTGCTTCACGGTAGTTCGCCGCGCCCGTGTGGCGTAGATCACACTTTCTGTGGTTCGATAGGGCGTATTGGGCCTTTTGTCCCAGTAGGGCATAGGCCTGACGCCCAACAAGGTGCCACATGGCACCACCGCCAACGTTGTCGATCTCGCGCTTTGCGCGACCCGTATTCGGAATCGACCACTTTGGGGGAACTGTGGCCCGCACCATGCCCGCGACGCTTGCGTCGCCCTCTTCGTCAGCTACTGCACCGAGCGCTGGCATCACGCCTCGCAATGGCACGCCGTCACCCGTCCACACGCTCATCGTGTTGCTGTCGACTCTCGGCATCCTCGTGTACTCGGCCTTCCTCCTCAACCCTCAGCACCGCGGCGACGTCATTCCGTACGTCATGGTGCTGACGGCCGAATCAATCCTTGTGTTCCACGCGCTCCTTGCGATGTGGACAATCCTTGCCGGGGCGAACAACCCGCGCGATTTCACGTACTACCTCGCGCAAAGCAACCTGTTTCCCAAGGACTTCCGCGGGCACGCCAGGCGCGCTCCGTTTGTCATCAACGGGGTTGAGCACACCGTCGACGTCTTCATCACCACGTATGGCGAGGACGTGGACGTCATCAAGAGGACGGTGAAAGCGGCTCTCGCAATGCGTGGCCGCCACAACACGTGGGTGCTCGATGACGGCAAGAGCGACGAGGTACGCGATATCGCGGCTGCGCTCGGCGCCCGCTACGTGCGCAGGCTCAGTTCCGGTGGTGCGAAGGCCGGAAACATCAATCACGCGCTCACTCTCGCCAAGGGTGACCTCTTTGCGATCTTTGACGCCGACTTTGTCCCCCACCGCGACTTCCTCGTCGAGACCGTGCCGTTCTTTGTGGATGCCAAGGTCGCCTTTGTTCAAACTCCGCAGACTTACGGCAACCTCCACACCGTTGTTGCGCGCGGAGCTGGGTACATGCAGACGGTGTTCTACCGATTCATTCAGCCCGGCCGTAACCGCTTCAATGCGGCATTCTGCGTGGGCACCAACGTGGTGTTCCGCCGTGCGGCCGTCGACGACGTCGACGGCATCTACACCGACTCAAAGTCGGAAGACGTATGGACCTCCCTACGCCTTCACGAACGCGGCTGGCGTTCGGTCTTCATCCCCGATGTTCTCGCCGTAGGCGAGGCCCCCGACACGATCGAGGCGTACTCCAAGCAGCAGCTGCGTTGGGCCACCGGCGGCTTCGAGATCATGCTCACCCACAACCCGCTGAGCCGGCGCCGCAACCTCACGATGGATCAGCGCATCCAGTACTTCGTGACAGCAACGTTCTACTTGACCGGCATTTGCCCCTTGCTCTTGCTGCTGGTGCCGTCGCTCGAGATCTTCTTTGATATGCGGCCGATGACGGTGTCGGTGAGCGTGCTCACGTGGTTCCTCTTCTACGCCGGCTTCTATGTCATGCAGATCCTGCTCGCGTTCTACACGCTCGGCTCTTTTCGCTGGGAAACCCTCACGCTCGCGATGGTGTCCTTCCCGATTTACGTGAAAGCACTCTTCAACGTGTTCACCGGCCGCGATGTCGGCTGGCAAGCAACAGGAACCGCCCGCGGCAACTCTCCCTACAACTTTGTCGTGCCGCAGATGCTGTTCTTCCTCTTCTTGTCCCTCACCTCCGTGGTGGCTGTCTATCGCGACATCACCAACGGCGTTGCGACTCTCGCGATGGCGTGGAACGTGACGAACACGCTGATCCTCGGCGCGTTCATCATCTCCGTGGCACGCGATGCCCGCCTCTTGCGCCGCGGCGTTGCGACGGCACCCGCCCCCGCTCCCACCGCGCCAGAAGAACCGCGAACCGTTGTGGCACGCCCCGCTCAGGACTCGCGCACCTTCTTCCCGGCGCCGTCGCCTACCCCCACCCCTACACGTGAACCGGTGGCCGCAATGGCCCGGACCTCGTCCTCCAAGGAGGCAATGCTGTGACCTGGCGAAACCGACTCAAGCTCCTCATCGGCGTCATTGCCGTCCTCCTCATTGTGGGCACGTCAACATACGTGTTCACCCTCCGTCAAGGCCAAGCGGTCAGCATGAGCGCACAGGTCGAGGCGCAAACGTACGACGTTGGGGCCGACTACGCAGGCGTTGTCACCCGGCGCTTTGTGGACCCTGGTGACTATGTGGCGCCCGGTGACCCGCTGTTTGTTGTCGACAGCCTGCAGGTGGCGCGCGACGTCTCCACCGGCGCACTGACGGTGAGCAACAACGACGTGACGGAGCAAGGTGAACTCACGGTGCGTGCGAGCGTGGCCGGCACCGTTAAGTCTCTTGACGTGAACGAGGGAACCTATGTCGCGTCGGGCGTTCCCGTCGCCACCATTGAGCGCGACCAAGCGCTCAGCGCAACCGCTGTCTTTGTGCTCGCACCTCGCGATTTTGGTCGCATCGAAGACAACGCGACAGTGGACCTCATCTTGCCGAACGGCCGCGTTGCCCAAGGGACGGTCTCGAGTTTGTCCGTGCAGACCATTGACGGCCGCGCTCACGTGACCGTTGAAATCGCCACCGACGAACTCGTCGCGGGCGCCGACAACGGCCTCGTCCAAGACGGCACGCCTCTTGAAGCACGCCTTCACCTGCGGCAGGACGGCGTGTTCGCCGGCATGAAAGACGCTGCCGATGACCTGCTCCGCAGGCTCGGGATCGTATGACGCGGGCGCATATCGCACGGGTCGCCGCCGTCGCCTCGGCGCTACTTGTGGTCGGCTGTAGTGGCAGTGATACGGAACCGACCGGCAGTGC
>JAEYUX010000156.1 GCA_023432235.1 Actinomycetes bacterium | reverse complement strand
GTGAGTCCGTCCCGCCAAATCAGATCGCGACGGCCTAAACCACCCGCTCCATCCAGCCGTAGCGGTCTTCCGCGCGGCCGTACTGGACGTCGGTGAGCGCCTTGCGAATGCGCATCGTCAACTCGCCGGCCTCTCCCCGGTTGATCGTCACGTCAAAGTCAGGCGAAGCCAGGCGGCCCACCGGCGTCACCACGGCAGCCGTGCCGCAGGCGAACACCTCGACAACGTCGCCGCCGTCAATGCCGGCAACCACCTCGTCAGCCGTGATGTCCTTCTCGATCACCTTGTAGTTCTCGTCCTCGAGCAGCTGGATCACGGAAGATCGCGTGATGCCCTCAAGGATCGTCCCGGTGAGGCGCGGCGTCTCAATAGTGCCGTCACGGCGCACCACAAACACGTTCATGCCGCCCAGCTCTTCGAGGTACTTGTCCTCGCGCGCATCAAGGAAGAGCACCTGCTGGCAGCCCTTTTCATACGCCTGCTGCTGCGGCAACAGCGACGCGGCGTAGTTACCGCCACACTTCGCCGCGCCCGTGCCGCCCGGTCCAGCGCGGTGGAAGCCCTGCGCCACCCAGATCGACACCGGCTTCACGCCGCCTGGGAAGTAGGGACCCACCGGCGAGGCGATGAGGAGGTAATCGACCACCTTCGCGGGCCGCACGCCAAGGAACGCCTCGGACGCGAACATGAACGGTCGCAGGTAAAGGCTCGACTCATCGACATCCGGCACCCACGCGCTGTCAACCGCGAGCAGCGCGCGCACTGACTCCATGAAGTCCTCAACGGGCAGCTCCGGCAGTGCAAGGCGGTATGCCGACTTGTTGAGTCGCTCCGCGTTCGCAAGCGGGCGGAACAGCCACACCGAGCCATCGGCCCAGCGATACGCCTTGAGACCTTCAAAGATCTCCTGGCCGTAGTGGAGCACGGCCGCAGCCGGGTCCAACGTGAGCGGACCATACGGCTCAACCCGCCGGTCGCTCCAGCCGCCGTCCACAGTCCACTGCATGTGGGCCATGTGGTCGGTGAACTGGACTCCGAATTTCAAGTCCGCAAGCGCCGCCGCGCGTTCGGCGTCCGACGCTGGGGCCGGGTTAGGGACAACACGGAAGGCTCCGGCGTCCGACGGTGCCTGTGCGGCAGTGATATCAACCATCGAAATGAACCTTCCGTGTTGTCAGTGATCTATCCCTTGATACGCGCCGCGAGCGCGTCGCCCACCTCGGAGGTGGACCGTTGTGCATCTCCCTTAGCCGCGGCGTCGGCCGCAACAGCGCTCTCCACGCGAGCCGCGAGCTCCCCGTAACCGAGGAAGTCGAGCAGCATCGCCACCGACAGCACGGTGGCGGAGGGGTCCGCGATGCCCTTGCCCGCGATGTCCGGCGCAGAGCCGTGCACGGGTTCGAACATGGACGGTGCGGTGCGGTCCGGGTTGACATTGCCCGACGCTGCGAGGCCAATGCCGCCAGAGATCGCGGCCGCCTCGTCGGTGAGGATGTCACCAAAGAGGTTGTCGGTGACGATCACGTCGAACGACGCCGGGTCCGTCACCATCTTGATGGTCGCCGCGTCCACGTGGAGGTAGTCCCACGTGACGTCGGGGAATTCGGGCGCCACTTCTTCCACCGTCCGACGCCACAAGTGGCCCGCGTGGACAAGCACGTTGTGCTTGTGGACCAGCGTGAGCCTCTTGCGGGCACGGCCGGCGGCCACACCAAAGGCGTAGCGCACCACGCGCTCGACGCCGTGGCGAGTGTTGACCGACACCTCAGTAGCGATCTCGTGCGGGGTGTTGACGCGCAGCGCACCGCCGTTGCCCACGTACGGGCCTTCGGTGCCTTCGCGGACCACCACAAAGTCGATCTCACCGGGGTTGCTCAGCGGAGACACCTCGCCCGGGTAGAGCTTGGAGGGGCGGAGGTTCACGTACTGGTCGAGCGCAAAACGCAGCGGCAGGAGCACACCGCGCTCCAGCACGCCGGACGGCACGCTCGGGTCGCCAATGGCGCCGAGCAGGATGACGTCGTGGCTGCGGATCGCTTCGAGGTCCGCGTCGGTCAGGGTCTCGCCTGTGGCGTGCCAGCGCTTGGCACCCAGGTCGAACTCCGTGATGTCGAAGGCGATGTCGGTGCCTTCGGTGGCGGCGGCGAGGCATTTGAGCCCCTCCGCCACCACCTCCGGACCAATGCCATCGCCTGCGACGACGGCGAGCTTGTACGTCGTCACAGTGACAATCCCCTTAGCGGGCCGTGCGGCCGTCGACGTAGTCCGAGTCGGTGCCCGATGCCGACCACGCGAAGAGCTTGCGCAGCTCGCGGCCCGTGGTCTCGATCGGGTGCGTCTCGCCAGCCTCACGCAGCTGCTTGAACTCGACACCGCCGGCGTCCTGGTCGTCAATGAAGCGCTTGGCGAAGGCACCCGACTGGATGTCAGCGAGCACCGCCTTCATGTTCTCCTTGACGTCAGGCGTGATGATGCGCGGGCCGGAGACGTAGTCGCCGTACTCAGCCGTGTCAGACACGGACCAGCGTTGCTTGGTGATGCCGCCCTCGTGGATGAGGTCAACGATGAGCTTGAGCTCGTGAAGCACCTCGAAGTAAGCGATCTCGGGCTGGTAGCCAGCCTCGGTGAGCACCTCAAAGCCGTACTGAATCAGCTTGGACGTGCCACCGCACAGCACGGTCTGCTCGCCAAAGAGGTCGGTCTCGGTCTCCTCGGTGAAGGTCGTCTTGATGACGCCTGCGCGGGTGCCACCAATGCCCTTTGCGTAGGACTTGGCGATCTCCCACGCCTGGCCCGACGCGTCGGACTCGACCGCGATGATGTCCGGGATACCGCGACCCGCGACGTACTCGCGGCGCACCGTGTGACCGGGGGCCTTAGGGGCAACGAGGATGACGTCGACGCCCTCAGGCGGGGTGATGTAGCCAAAGCGGATGTTGAAGCCGTGGGCGAAGGCGAGGGTCTTGCCCGGAGCGAGGTAGGGCTCGATGTCCTCGGCGTAGATGGTGCGCTGGTGCTGGTCGGGCGCAAGGATCATGATGAGATCGGCCCACTGAGCGGCCTCAGCGACCGTCGAGACGGTGAATCCGTCGTTCTGCGCCTTG
>JAEYUX010000139.1 GCA_023432235.1 Actinomycetes bacterium | reverse complement strand
GAACGTGCCGTCGAGAGTCTCGATATCGACCGTTTTGGCCAAGGGCCGGATCACCCGGATCACCACCGCGCCGTCCTCGACGTGCGGGCCGAGGATCGCGTGCGGTTCGTGGTGTGTGCCGCCGACGATATCCGCGATCACGGCAGCGCTCAGTTCACGCGCCATGGGGCACCCCATTCATCGTCATGACCGCACCGCCGCCACGTGGACGAGTGTGCGCGCTGGATCCAATCTGACAAAGAACTCTCTTTCCCACGTGTAGTCCTCTCCCGAGATTGCGTCGTGCACACGGAGCCGCTCGCCGTCTTCACGCCCTATTGCCTTCATGTCGAGCGTGATGACCGCGTCGTTAACGGAATGTGGATCGAAAGAAGCAACCACAATCACCGTATCGGTCTTCCCGGCGGGGTTTTCCGCGGCAGGCACATGCTTGGTGAAGCACAGCACATTGGGGTTGGTGGTCCGGTGAACCGTCAGCCCACGGAGGCGACGGAGCGCGACGTGGTCGGCGCGTAGCGAATTGAGCGTGCTGAGGAGCGTCACCATTCCCTGGTCGTCAGCGCGCGCCCAGTCGCGCGGCTTGTATTCGTACTTCTCGTTGTCGATCTGCTCTTCGACGCCCGGCCGCGGCACCGACTCGATGAACTCGTATCCGGTGTAGATGCCGTAAGACGGAGCAGCGGTTGCGGCGAGCGCGGCGCGCAT
The DNA here is from genome assembly GCA_023432235.1 of Actinomycetes bacterium. Taxonomy (GTDB): domain Bacteria; phylum Actinomycetota; class Actinomycetes; order Actinomycetales; family Demequinaceae; genus Demequina. The sequence goes on along the minus strand of JAEYUX010000139.1, from coordinate 16,854 downwards.
CTTCCAGTACGGCGCGCCTCCGCGCTGCATATCCGGGGTGAGGATGTCATGCGTGGTGGGCCAGAAGTTCGGCCGCATGTAGAAGGAGGAGTCCCCCGAAACCTCCTCGAGATACTCACCCATCTCCTCTGCGCTTTGCCGCCACGTGAAGTACGTGTAGCTCTGGTGGAAGCCGATCTTGGCGAGTGTGTGCATCATCGCGGGGCGGGTGAAGGCCTCGGATAGGAAGATGACATCGGGATGCTCTGTCGCGATTTCGCGGAGCAGGCGCTCCCAGAACGTGAGCGGCTTCGTGTGCGGGTTGTCCACGCGGAAGAGCGTGACGCCCGCGCGAATCCACACCTCAAGGACATCGCGGATCGCCTGGTAAATACCCTCCGGATCATTATCAAAGTTGAGAGGGTAGATGTCCTGATACTTCTTTGGCGGGTTCTCGGCATAGGCGATCGTGCCGTCAAGACGGGTCGAGAACCACTCGGGGTGCTCGGTGACCCACGGGTGATCAGGCGAGCACTGGAGGGCGAGGTCAAGCGCCACCTCCATGCCAAGGCTGCGGGCTTTCGATACGAATGCCGCGAACGTACGCCACGTGCCGAGGTCGGGGTGAATGGCGTCGTGACCGCCTTCGGTTGCGCCAATCGCATAGGGACTGCCAGGGTCGCCGGGTTCAGCCGCGAGAGAGTTATTGCGGCCCTTTCGGTGCGTAGCGCCAATTGGATGGACCGGCGTGAGGTACACGACGTCGAAGCCCATCTCGGCAATCCCCGGCAGACGTTTTGCGGCCGTCGTGAAGGTGCCGGACTTCCACTCGCCCGTCTTCTTCACGAGTCGTGCGCCTTCGGACCTCGGGAAGATCTCGTACCACGCGCTCACCAAGGCCTTTTCGCGCTGAATGAGGAGGGGATACTCGCGGGACGCCGTCACCCAGTCGCGTAGCGGTGCTTCCTTCAACACGGCACGGACCTCATCCGACATCGCCTCGTGGAAGCGTGCTTCGGGCTTGCCGGTTGCCGACGCCAGTGTCGCGATTGCCTCATTGAGCAGCTTCTTGGTGGCGGGGGAGCGGCGAACTTCTTTGAGTGCGCGGGTCAACACCTCGACGCCTTCGTCGAGCATGAGTTGGACGTCGACCCCAGCGTGGATCTTCACCTCCGCTGCGTGAGCCCACGTGCCCACTGGGTCAGACCATGCCTCGACCCGGAATGTGTGAAGCCCTTCTACCTCGGGGATAAAGACAGCGCGGTACCGCGAGTTACCCCAGTCGTCTTGTGGCATCGGGATGAAATGCTCGCGGCCATCGGGCGCGCGCACAACAACGGTCGCCCCCTCGGCGTCGTGGCCCTCGCGAAAAATCGTCGCGGTGATGGGCACAGCCTCACCCACCACGGCTCGCGCGGGCCACCGGCCCTCCTCAAGGGACGGAGAGACACCCACAATGGGGATGCGGCCAACAGACGTGTCACGGAGCTGGTCCATAGGACTGAACCTACCTGCCTTTAGTGGGCCAACAAAGGTGGACCGCGCGCGCCGGCGGCGGGACAGTCACCACCTGTGGCTAGTGCTCGCTGATGTAGAGGCGCAACGACATGGCAGGCACATCCACTGTGGCGCCGGGGCGGGTGAGTTCGTCGGTGCGCTGCTGCGGCGTCGGCCACGTCGAATCCCACACAAGATGCCAGTACGCGCCGTCATCATCCGGAATCGTCACGGGGACGACGTCTGCTGCGCCATTGACGATGAGCAGAGCGTCGGCTTCGTCGGGGTCGGACAGCGAGCGCATGAACTGCACCGCACGGGTATGGGGGTCCTCCCACCAGTCCTCGTTCTCGGGTTCGCCTTGCGCCGTGAACCACGCTGAATCGGCGCGGAACTGTTCATCACGAGGATCTGTATCCACACCGTCGTAGAAGCGAGTAGGGCGCAACACGGCATGGCGACGGCGCACGTCAATGAGATAGGCAACCGTCTCGCGCAGTTGCTCCTGCCACGGCTCAAGGTTCCAGTTGAACCAGGAGATCTCGTTGTCCTGGCAATACGCGTTGTTGTTCCCGCCCTGGCTACGGCCGATCTCATCGCCACCGAGCAGCATCGGCGTCCCTGCTGACAGCAAGAGCGTGCCGAGCAGGTTGCGCACCGACTGCTCACGCGCAGCCTGAATGGCGGGATCGTCAGTGGGGCCTTCCGCTCCATGGTTGAACGAGCGGTTGTTGTCAGTGCCGTCCCGGTTGTCCTCGCCATTGGCCTCGTTGTGCTTGTGTTGGTAGGCCGTGAGGTCGTACGCGGTGAAACCATCGTGTGCCGTCACAAAGTTGATTGACGCGACAGGTCCACGCACGCCATACGGCTCCGTATGGGCAAAGAGATCCGCGCTACCGGCAAGTCGCGTCGCGAGTTCGGGAGCCGTGGCATGTTCGCGGTGACCTGGATTCGCAGCGCCAGACTCAAGCCAGAAGGTCCGCACGTAATCCCGGAAGCGGTCGTTCCACTCGGACATGGGCACAGGGAAGTTGCCCACCTGCCACCCGCCGAGCCCAATATCCCAGGGCTCAGCGATGAGCTTGGAGCCGCCGAGTACCGGATCGGTTGTCAGCGCCACGAGGAACGGATGGTTCGTCGAAAAGCCATTCGCTGTGCGCCCCAACGTTGCTGCAAGGTCGAAACGGAAACCGTCGACCCCCATCACGTCGATCCAGTAGCGGAGCGAGTCGAGCGCCATCTTGATGACGGCGGGGTGGCCAAAGTCGAGCGAATTGCCAGTGCCCGTGACGTCGTCGTAATGCTGAGGATTCATCGGTTGGTGGCGGTAGTACGTGAAGTGATCAAGCCCCTTCCAGCTGATGACACGATCACCCCATCCGCCTTCGCATGTGTGGTTGTACACGACGTCGAGAACCACTTCGAGGCCCGCTGCGTGAAGCAGGTCGACCATGCCTCGGAACTCATCACGCACAGCCTCGGGCCCTCGCTCTTGTGCGGCCTTCGTCGCATATGCCGCGTGCGGGGCAAAAAAGCCAAGCGTCGAGTAACCCCAATAGTTCGTGAGCCCGAGGTCCTCGAGATGGGGCTCGGAGGCAAAGGCGTGAATCGGGAGCAGTTCGACCGTGGTGACGCCAAGCGACGTGAGGTACTCGATCGACGCCGGGTGAGCAAGCCCGGCATAGGTGCCCCGCAGTTCTTCGGGCACACCCGGCATGAGCTTGGTAAAGCCCTTGACGTGCGTTTCGTACGCGACGGTGTCACGCCACGGGACCGACGGCTTGGGGTGGCTGAAGGGTGCAGCGGGATCGGGCACCACGACCCCGCGAGGAACGAGAGGCGCAGAGTCGGTTCCGTCGCGGTTTGATCGCAGGACCGACGCGCCGGGGGCGGTCGAGGGGCTTACTTCGCCGGTGATGCCACGCGCGTACGGGTCGAGGAGAAGCTTCGCGGGGTTATACCGATGGCCTCGCTTTGGCTGCCAGGGGCCAGCCGCGCGGAAGCCATAGCGCTGACCAGCGCCGACGCCGGGGACAAAGGCGTGCCAGACGCCGTGCGTCGGGCCATTGAGCGCGACCCGTGCCTCGTCGCCGGCCTCATCAAAGAGGCAGAGGTCAACGCTCGTGGCGTGCGCGGCGAATACGGCGGCAATGACACCTCCGTCCACCACATGCACACCAAGTCGGTGAGGTGAGGGGGAGGGGGGTGCGGAGATGGGCGGGTTAGCCATGGGCCCATTGTGCAGGAGGCGCGAGACTCGCGCTTTCGCTACTGTGCTCGCATGTCCCTCAGCACCCCCACCTGGATGAGTCGCGCTCGCGTGAAGGCGCTCACCGAATCCGCTGCGTTTCAGCGAGTGATCATCGCGCTCATCATCGTCAATGCCGTGATCCTTGGAGCGGAGACGTATCCAGGCCTCATGGAGACGTGGGGAACCTGGCTCCACGGCCTCAACTACGGGATTCTCGCGGTGTTCGTCATCGAGATCATCCTTCGCATCTACGCCAACGGCGCCGCGTTCTTCAAGGATGGCTGGTCCCTCTTCGACCTCTTCGTTGTCGTGATCGCGCTCATTCCGTCTGGTTCGGGATCGGGTGTGCTGCGCGTACTGCGTCTCTTGCGTGTCCTGAGACTCCTCAGCGCGGTGCGCTCGATGCGGATGGTCGTCAATGCGCTGGGGGCGGCGATTCCCGGAATCCTCAGCATCGGCGCATTGCTCATCATGATCCTGTACATGTTCTCGGTCAGCTCGACGATGCTCTTTGCCCAGGAGCGCCCCGATGCGTTTGGAGATTTGTGGACCTCATCCATCTCCCTCTTCCGGGTCATGGTGTCTGATGGGTGGGCTGACGTCGCAACACCTCTCGCGAAAGAGCATGCGTGGGCGGGTATGTACTTCGTGTGCTTCACCGTGGTCACCACATTCATTGCGCTCAACCTCTTTGTCGCGGTGACAGTTGAGGCGATGAATCGTCGCCATGAGATCGAGGCGAAGTTCCGGGGTGAAGAGGTGGAACCGGAGCTCGACGAACACACTCAGCTTCTCCACGAAGTTCGTGCTCTGCGAGCCCAGTTGCAGCGAATCGAAGAGCACTCTGGAGAGGGTGGAACGCTCGCCGTTCACCTTCAGTGAATCGAGGGAAAGGCCACGTGTTGGCCCGTATACTTTGTGCACGGGGAGCCTCACTCCTCGCTCGTAAGCGCCTCGCCAGGGCGCTTGCGGCCGTCTCGGCGGCGAGCCACTCGCCCTGACCACCGTCCCGGCCCGCGAGGAGCGCTATGACAGTACTGCTGCTTGTCTTTACTGCTCTGGCGCTCGCGACCCCCACATTGACCCGGCTGATGGGTCGCAAGGTCTTCCTTGTGTTGGCGGTCGCACCGATCGCAGCGGCGGTATGGACAGCGCAGCAGGCGCAGCGTGTGCGAGCCGGGGACGCGATCACCGAATCGCATGAGTGGATTCCGCACCTCGGCATCGAGCTTTCCTTCCGGCTCGACATGCTCTCGTGGGTTATGGCGATGGTCGTGTCGGTGGTCGGTGCGCTTGTGCTCATCTATTGCACCTGGTACTTCACCGACATGTCGAAGGGTCTCGCCCGTTTCGCAGCGTTCCTTCTCAGCTTCGCGGGCGTGATGTTTGGGCTGGTGGTGAGCGACGACATCATCGTCATGTTCATCTTCTGGGAAGCGACCTCAGTGCTTTCCTACCTGCTCATTGGCCACTTCACGGGACGGCGCGAATCCCGAGGTGCCGCTCTCCAAGCGCTCTTGGTCACCACCTTTGGTGGTCTCGCAATGTTTGTCGGCATCGTCATTGTGGTCGCCCAGACGGGCACCACGTCGATTTCCGCAATCGTGAGCGAACCGCCCCGTCTCGACCACGTGATGACCATCACCGCGGTCATGCTCATGCTCGTTGGCGCGATCTCCAAGAGTGCGCTATTGCCTTTCCACTTCTGGCTCCCGTCCGCGATGGCGGCGCCAACGCCGGTGAGCGCGTACTTGCACGCTGCGGCAATGGTGAAGGCGGGCATTTACCTCGTTGCTCGTCTCGCGCCTGGCTTTGCCGACATGCCTGGTTGGCGCGGCTCACTTGTTGTGATCGGCGTGTTGACGATGCTGATCGGAGGCTGGCGCGCTTTGCGTCAGACGGACCTCAAGCTGTTGCTTGCATACGGCACCGTGAGCCAGCTCGGGTTCTTGACACTCGTATTGGGATTCGGCAATTCGAATGTCGCACTCGCCGGTATGGCTCTGCTCGCGGGGCACGCGGCGTTCAAGGCCACGTTGTTCCTCGTGGTGGGCATCATTGACCACGACACCGGCACCCGAGACATCCGAGAGCTTGCTGGCGTCGGCCGGTCGCGGCCCGTGCTGGGTGCTGTCGCGATTCTCGCTGCCGCCTCGATGGCGGGTGTCCCGCCGCTCGTGGGCTTCGTGGCGAAAGAAGCCGTCATCAGCACACTCATTGAATCGATCTCCGCCCAGCCGCTGTGGGCATGGGTCGCACTCATCGGCACCATTGCGGGGTCGGTGCTGACGGTCGCCTATTCAGCGCGGTTTGTCTTCGGCGCGCTGGGGACGAAAGCGCGCCTCGAGCCCACCCCGATGCGTCCCTCACATCCGGCGATCCTGATTGCTCCCGCCTCGTTGGCGCTGTTCGGCCTCATCACCGGGATCGCGCCGTGGCTCCTCAGCCCGGTGTTTGAGCCGTACGCATCGGCTTTCGGTGAGGCGCCGACGTACCACCTAGCGTTGTGGCATGGCATCGGGCCTGCTCTCGGGGTGACGGCGCTCGTCTTTGCATTGGGTGCCGGACTGTTCTTCTGGCGCGCACCAATCCTCCGGGCCCAGGCGCGGCTTCCGCGCTTGCCCGAAGCATCGCGCGGGTATTGGGCCATGGTCCGGATTGTCGACGCGACGGGATTGCTGTCGACGCGGCTCCTGCAGAGGCGTGGTCTGCCCGGCTACCTCACAATGATCTTGCTCGTCTTTGTGTTTTCCGCAGCGGCCGTCGTCGCTTTTGGTCGTGGCGCACCGGGCAACGTCGTGGCGTGGGACTACCCACTCCAGATCATCGTCGCGGTTGTCATGTGTGGGGCAGCAATCGCCTCCGCCATGGTGGGCCAGCGCATTACCGCGGTGCTCCTCGTTGGCATGACCGGTTACGGTTTGGTCGCCCTCTTCGGGTTCCACGGAGCCCCGGATCTCGCCCTCACGCAGGCGCTCGTTGAGACGGTCACTCTTGTCGTCTTCGTGTTGGTCTTGCGTCGCTTGCCGCACAAGATCGCGGATCGGCACAAGCCCACGCATCGAGTCCCACGAGCGTTGCTCGGGATCTTGGTGGGCGTCTCAATGGCGGCCGTAGCAATCACTGCTCTCAGTTCGCGCACTGCGGAGCCGATCTCCGAGCAATTGCCTGAGCTCGCTTACGTCGAGGGCCACGGCAAGAACGTCGTCAACGTCATCCTCGTCGACATCCGTGCGTGGGACACGATGGGCGAGATTTCGGTCCTCGTGGCAGTCGCGACGGGCGTTGCGAGTTTGCTCTTCGTCACGGGGCGCGAAGGCCAAGCGCCTCGTCTCACGCGACCTGGGCGAGTACGCAGCGACAGGCGCCGCGCACTCTCGGCAGATGCGGTTCTCGAGCCGGTCCAGACCGGGCCCGTGACAAAACTTGGCGCCAAGTCCTTTGCCGCCGACGAGGCGCTTGAGATGGACTTTTCTGCCGGTGAAGACCGCGCCCCAACCCGGCGCTCGTGGCTCCTCGCGGGGCGCACGCTCTCGGCAGCCAACCGCTCCATTCTTCTCGAGGTGCTGGTGCGGTTGCTCTTCCACCCCGCGATCGTCGTATCCGTGTACCTGCTCTTCGTGGGACACAACGCCCCTGGCGGCGGATTCGCGGGCGGTCTGCTCGCAGGTCTCGCCATTGTGGCCCGCTACCTCGCGGGCGGTCGTTACGAACTCGGAGAGGCCGCACCGATCGACGCCGGCTGGCTGCTGGGCGGCGGCATCATCCTGGCCGCGGGTACAGGCGCTTCGTCACTCCTTTTCGGGATGCAAGTGCTTGAGTCGACGTGGTTTGAAGGCTCGTGGGGAGTGTTCGACATCAGCATGGGGACCTCAACGCTCTTCGACATTGGCGTGTATCTCGTGGTGCTCGGCGTTGTCCTCGACATTTTGCGGAGCCTTGGCGCGCAGGTGGACCGCCACCAAGATGAATTGCTCGCGTCGAAGTCCGGGAGTTCATCATGAGTGCCTCCCTCAGTCTCATCGTCGTCATGGCGGTCATGTACGCGGCCGGCGTGTACGTGTTGCTCGAGCGCTCACTCACCCGCGTGCTCATCGGCTTCATGCTGATGGGTAATGCAACAAACTTGCTCATCCTCATCATGAGCGGACGTGCGGGTCAGGCGCCGATGATGTCGGACGATGCCGATCCGTCGACCTTCGCTGACCCATTGCCGCAAGCGCTCATCCTCACCGCGATTGTCATCAACTTTGGTGTGACGGCCTTCTTGCTTGCACTCATCTACCGCTCGTGGTGGTTGGCTCGCCTTGGTGATCAGGGCGACACCGTGGTGCTTGAACACGAAGAAGATGCAGGGCTTGCCGAGGAGGTCTTCTCCGAGACATCCGAGGATGACGACGCTCTCCACGAGGCGCTCGACGCCTCAGAAGAGTACGTGGAGGAGGCCGAGGCGGAGCAGCACGCGATTGTCGCGGCCTCAGCGGATCGGGACGAGCCTCAGCTGGGCGAGCTTGACCGGCATCGAGGGGAGGAGTCATGATGCGCACACTCGTGCCGCTCATCGTGCTGGTCCCTCTTCTCGGCGCTGCATTGGCGCTCGTGTCGAGCCGTTCGCCGCGTTTGCAGATCGCAATTAGTTCGAGCGCACTCAGCGCCTCGACCATCATCGCGGGTCTCTTGGTGTGGCAGACGGACTCCAACGGTGGGGTGGCAATCCAAGTAGGCAACTGGGCCGCGCCCTGGGGCATCACGCTCTGGGTCGATCGATTCAGCGCAATGATGCTGCTCGTCTCGTCAGTGGTCCTCCTCAGCGTCTTGGTATATGCGGTGGGGCAGGGTATTGCCGATGGCAACCGTGAGACACCGGTGACGATCTTCCACCCGACGTACCTCATGCTGGCCGCAGGTCTGTTCGTCGCGTTCACCACGGGAGACCTCTTCAATCTCTACGTAGGCTTCGAGATTCTGCTTGGAGCAAGTTATGTGTTGCTCACCTTGGGCGGCACAGGAGCGCGGATCCGGGCGGGCGTCACCTACATCGTCATCAGCCTCGTCTCGTCGATCTTCTTTCTTTCGGCGATCGCGATGGTCTACGGCGCGACGGGCACCGTCAACATGGCACAGGTGGCGGAACGCATCGGCGACTTGCCGGACGACACCGCGCTGTTGCTCCACGTGATGCTCCTGCTCGGCTTTGCCATCAAGGCGGCGCTGTTTCCGATGTCGTTCTGGTTGCCTGACTCGTACCCAACGGCGCCGGCGCCCGTCACCGCCGTGTTTGCGGGCTTGCTCACCAAGGTGGGTGTCTACGCGATCGTTCGCACCGAGACGCTCTTGTTCCCCGACGACGGGCCAGGGGGCGACTTACGGACTCCCATGATGTGGGTTGCGCTCGCCACGCTTGTCATCGGAATCCTCGGTGCGGCCGTGCAGGCGGACATCAAGCGTCTGCTGTCCTTCACTCTCGTGAGCCACATCGGTTACATGATCTTTGGCATCGCGCTCAGCACTCCGCTCGGGCTCAACGCCACCGTGTATTACGTGGTCCACCACATCACCGTGCAGACCACACTGTTCCTCGCCGTCGGACTCGTCGAACGCGTCGGCGGTACCACGTCAATCTCGCGGTTGTCCGGTCTTCTGAGGAGAGCTCCGCTCGTTGCACTCCTCTTCTTCATTCCCGCGCTCAATCTCGGTGGAATCCCGCCGTTCTCGGGGTTCTTGGGCAAAGCAGGCCTGCTCCTCGCGGGAGCTGAGCAAGGCGGCTGGGTCGTGTGGGTGGTCATCGCGGGCGCGGTCGCCACGTCGCTGCTCACCCTCTACGCCCTGATGCGCGTGTGGAACATGGCGTTCTGGCGCTCCGATGCGGAACTCGAGGAGGGGTACTCCTCTCAATACATCAACACCCTTGTCGAAAACCCAGAGGACGGTGGCGAGGTCCGTACGGAGGAGTCGACGCCGCGGCTCATGGTGGCAGCCACCGCCGGAATGGTGACGGTGACGCTCGCGCTCACCATCTTTGCCGGCAACTTCTATGCCTTCGGCGATCGGACGGCGTCCGAGATTGCTGATCGGGATCACACGATCTCCACGGTGCTCATGGAGGAGGCGACGAATGGCTAAAGCCCACGCGATGCGTCGCGGCAAGCGTTTCGCCTTGCGCCGCCTTGTGCCGATGCAGCTGAGCCTTCTCGTCCTGTGGGTATTCCTCTGGGGTAGTTACAGCGCATCGACGATTCTCACGGGAGCAATCGTCGCGACCGTCATCCCATTGATCTTCTACTTGCCGCCGATCGAGAGCCTGAGTCGCTTCCACCTGGGGTGGTCGCTGTGGTTTGTCATGCGCCTCTTTATCGACATCACGCGTTCCTCTTTCATTGTCGCGGGGCAAGCGATCGGCATCGGCTATTCCGACAAATCCGCGGTGATTCGCGTGCCACTGCGCTCGCGGTCGGACTTGATCCTCACCGCCACGGCGGAAGCGTCGACGCTGATCCCGGGCACTGTTGTCATTGACGTGGACCGGGAGGCTCGCGATCTTTATCTCCACGTGTTTTCGGTGAGGTCACAGGACGACGTTGACAGGGCCCGGGCCGATGCCCTTGCGATCGAAGCACGCGCCATTCGTGCGATTGGGTCGGTGCGGGACGTCAAACGCCTCGCGGCCGAAGAGCGTCGGCGCGCAAAGAAGGTGACGACATGAACCTCGTGCTACTCGTCACCGGAATCTTTCTCGGCTTCGCCGCAATCGCCGCGATTATTCGCATTGTGCGTGGTCCCACCACCCTTGACCGGGTGGTCGCTGCGGACGTGCTGACGGCCACGCTGATGAGTTGGTTGGGTGCCTGGATGGTGGTGCAACGGACCACTGTGCTGATGCCGGTGCTGCTCGCGCTCGCCCTTTTTGCCATGGTGGGTTCCGTGAGTGTGGCGCGATTCTTGCCGAGAGAAGAGGACGAGTAATGGACGCAGTCGTCACGTTCTTTGAGGACTTCAGTGAGATCGCAGCGATCGCGCTCGTCATCCTGGCAGGAGCGATGTCAGCGGTGGCCGGGATCGGCTTGCTCCGCTTCCCCGACTCCCTGCAGCGGCTCCACGCCGGCGCCAAGCCCCAGGTGCTGGGTGTGATTGCGTTGTCCGCGGCACTCGTGTTGCGTCAGCCGGGACTGTCTGTCATCGCCTTCGCCACGCTCATCGTCACCTTCCAAATGCTCACCCAACCGATTGCGGCACAAATGGTGGGCCGTGCTGCATACCGAACCGACATCTATGAGAAGAAGTTGCTCGTTGTCGATGAGCTCGGCGAGGAGATTGGCGAGACGGAACGTGAAGCCCGCCGCAATCGCCCCTGAACCCACGCGGCGGCGCGCTTTCGTGGAGGCTTTTCCCAGCGTCGGGCGCATGGTGATCACTCGCTAGGCTTTGTCCATGCGAATTGTGGTCACCGTCAAGTTTGTCCCCGACCTGCAGTCCACCCGGTCTTTCACTGAGGGCTACGTCACGCGTACCGCGGACGACGGCACGATGAACGAACTGGATGAGAACGCCGTCGAAGCCGCACTGCAGATCCGGGAGTCGCTCCCGGAGGGTGAGTGTGAGATTACGGCCGTCACGGTAGGCGGTCCCGACGCTGTTGCGGCTGTTCGCAAGGCCCTTCAGTTGGGCGTCGACCATGCCGTTCACGTGAGTGACGAGTCGATTGCGGGCTCTGATGTCTTTGGTACGGCGACGGTGCTCGCGGCCGCGATTCGCAAGATTGGCGAAGACGCTCCCGTTGACCTCGTCATCACGGGGATGGCGGCGCTCGACGGCTTGACCTCGATGTTGCCGACAGCTCTTGCTCAGTACCTCGACGTCGCCCAGCTCACGCTTGCGTCATCGCTGACGGTGGCCGACGGCACCGCGACCATCGAGCGCCACCTTGACGATGCGCACGTGACCGTGTCCGCACCCCTGCCCGCGCTCGTGGCGGTGACGGATGAGGCAAACAAGCCTCGCTACCCCAACTTCAAGCTCATCATGGCGGCACGCTCCAAGCCGATCACCACGTACACCCTCTCCGATGTGGGTGTTGATCCGGCGTCCGTTGGCACGATGGCCGCGCGCACCTCAGTGGTGGAGGCAAGCGTTCGGCCCCCGCGCGAGAACCGGACCATCGTCACCGACACGGGGGAGGCGGGCCGTGCCCTCGCTGACTTCCTCATCGAAAGGGGGCTCGCATGAGCGACGCGATTGTGGCTGTTCTTGTTGAGCGCCGCGGTGCGCATATCGCGCAACCCACGCTTGAAGCGCTGACATTGGCGCGGACGCTGGGCCGCCCGATTGCCGTGTGGCTCGGTGACGAGCCTGGCCCAGAAGCGGTGAGTGAGCTTGCTGCGTATGGCGCAGATGAAGTCCGGTTTGCGGTGGGCGGCGACGAGTTCCGTTTGCCAGCGGTTGCGGCGGCGGCGCTTGAGGCGGCCACGGCCGACGCATCGGTGCTCATTGTCGTCTCGACGTTCGCAAACAAGGAGATCGCCACGCGTGTTGCGATCGCGACCGGCGCGGGAATGGTTGTCGACGCGGCGGGTGCCGCATGGGCCGAGGGTCGCCTCGAAACAGAGCAGACCGTGTTTGCTGCAACATGGAACATCCGGACGCGTGTGAACGCGGAGCGAGCCATTGTGGGCGTGCGTCCCAACACGACTCAGGCTGTGCTTGCGCAAACGCCTGGTGCGGGCACGCTCGTGGCGGTCGATGTGGAGGTGCCGGCAACTCGCGAAACGATCGTCGCGGTGGCGCCGCAAGCCGCTACTGAGGGTGTGCCGCTGTCCGAGGCGTCAGTGGTGGTGTCTGGTGGCCGTGGCACGCGCGGCGACTACACGCTTGTGCGCGAACTCGCGGAGGTGCTCGGTGGCGCCGTTGGCGCCTCTCGTGACGCGACCGATGAAGGCTGGATTGGCCACGAACACATGGTGGGTCAGACCGGCACCACAGTCACCCCGGCGCTGTACGTCGCATGTGGAATCTCGGGGGCTGTCCACCACCGTGGCGGTATGCAGGCCTCGGGTACCATCGTGGCCGTCAACCTCGACCCCGAGGCGCCGATCTTCGAGATCGCCGACTTCGGCGTTGTGGGCGACCTCAACGACGTGTTGCCGCAGGCTATCGAGCGTTTGCGCGAGCACAAGGCTTCTTAGACCCACGCGGATGAGGAGTGCCGCACGCCTACGATGGGCACGTGCGGCATTACCTCGACCATGCGGCGACGTCACCGCTTCGCCCTACCGCTCGCGAGGCGTGGCTTGACGCATCTGAGCGCGTAGGAAACCCGTCGAGCCTCCATACATCGGGCCGGGCCGCCCGAGGCCTTGTTGAAGACGCGCGCGAACGCATTGCAGCGGCCGTGGGTGCTCATCCCACCGAGGTGGTACTCACCTCTGGCGGAACCGAAGCTGACAACATCGGCGTGACGGGGGCGTTTTGGGCTCGGCGCGACGCGCAGCCAGGCCACACCGTGATCCTCACGAGCGCGGTCGAGCATCATGCCGCGCTTGACCCGGCTCGCTGGCTCGCTCGCCGCCACGGTGCCCGCACCGTCGAGATCGGCGTGGATGAGCACGGCGCGCTCCGCTTCGAGGAGATTGCCGACGCGGTGGCCGCCCATCGCGAGTCCGTCGCCATTGCGTCCTTCCAGTGGGTCAATAACGAGGTGGGCACGATTCAGCCGCTCAGCGACATCGTCGAACTCGCCGAGCGCTACGGGATCCCTGTCCACGCCGACGCTGTTCAAGGCGTGGGGCACCTCCCCTTCGACTTTGCCTCCTCGGGCCTCGCGTCGGCCGCCATCAGTGCCCACAAAGTGGGCGGGCCCGTCGGTATCGGAGCGCTCCTTGCCCGCCGCGACGCGCAACTGGCGCCTGTTGTCCACGGCGGGGGACAAGAGCGTCGGCTGCGTTCTGGAACTGTTGACGCGCCGTCCGCGTGGGCGTTTGCGGTGGCGCTCGATGAGGCGACACGTGCGCTTGATCGGGAAACCGCGCGCCTTACCGCCCTGGGCAACCGCATCGAGCGGGCCGTCGTGGCCGCCGCTCCTGACTCGGTTGTGCACGGACCGTCACGCGCCAATGCGGCCCCGCACATCGTCCACGCAATCATCCCCGGCGCCCCCGGCGAGGCGCTCCTCACGGCATTGGATTTGGCGGGCATTGATGCGTCGCCTGGTGCAGCGTGCACGGCGGGGGTTATTGAGCCAAGCCATGTGGTCGAGGCGATGGGCTACGGCGCTGTTGCCGCCTCGCAAACGCTCCGGCTGTCCACGGGCTGGAACTCGACAGAGGATGACATCGCGGCACTTGAGCACGCCCTCGGCCCCGCTGTCAACGCCGCACGGGCGACCCGGGGACCCGTCTAGGACCTTTACCCTGGTTGGGTGAAAGTTCTCGCAGCGTTGTCCGGTGGAGTCGACTCCGCGGTGGCTGCTGCGCGCGCGGTGGAGGCCGGTCACGACGTGGTGGGCGTCCATATGGCGCTGAGCCGCAACCGCGATGAGTACCGCACGGGCTCACGCGGATGCTGTTCTATTGAAGATGCGAACGATGCGCGTCGCGCCGCGGACAAGTTGGGGATCCCGTATTACGTGTGGGACCTTTCGGACGAGTTTCATGACCTTGTCGTGACGGATTTCATCTCCGAGTACGAGGCTGGCCGCACCCCGAACCCCTGTGTGCGCTGCAATGAGCACATCAAGTTCGACACGTTGCTCGAGCGCGCTCAGGCGCTCGGCTTCGACGCTGTTGCGACCGGCCACTATGCACGGATTGTGATCCGTGAGGATGGCGGGCGTGAGCTCCACCGGGCCAACGATCCCGATAAGGACCAGTCGTATGTCCTCGCGGTGATGGGGCCCGAGAAACTCGCGCGCGCGATGTTCCCCTTGGGCGAGATGCGCTCCAAGGCCGAGGTGCGAGCAGAAGCCGCCGTGCGCGGATTGGGTGTGAGCAACAAGCCTGACTCGTACGACATCTGCTTTGTGGCGGACGGCGACACGAAGGGTTTCCTTGAGCGGGCCCTCGGCGCGCGTCCGGGCGACATCGTGGATGAATCCGGTGAGGTGGTCGGATCGCACGCCGGCGCGTACGGATTCACGGTGGGACAGCGCAAGGGTCTGCGGCTTCCGCGACCGGCTGCCGACGGCGCCCCGCGCTATGTGACAAACGTGGACACGGCGCGCAATGTCGTGACCGTGGGGCCCGAGACACTCCTTAGCGTCCGCACACTCCGGGGGAGCAAGACGGTATGGCTTGCTGACGACGTGCCTGCCTCAACCCCGACGCCGTGCTTGGTTCAGGTGCGAGCCCACGGAGCGGCGGTGGAGGCGATGGTCGTGCGTGAAGGCGACCGCGTGAGCATCGAGCTCGAAGAGCCGATGCGCGGTGTGGCGGCGGGTCAGAGCGCCGTGGTGTACACCGGAACACGCGTTCTCGGCCAGGCAACAATCGACCGCTAGAGGTGGCTCCCGGAGCGGTTTTGGCCACTTGTGTGGTGCCCCGAAAGCGAGGTTGCGATGCCACTTTCGAGCCCGCCCGAAATGCCAGCGCTTACATCGTGACGCTGCAAAAAATGCCGTCCGTGTCCTCGAACCGGGTCAATGAATGCCCGTTCCGGACATAGTGATCTTGTTGGTAACGATTCGGTGACGAAACGGCTCCCAAGTGGTCGCTTCGATTGACTCAGTCAGTGACGCAGACCTACGGTTATGGCGATTCGGGGGAGCGCTCTCACACGGGAGTAGAGCGCTCTCATGAATCTTCACTATCCCTAACTCACAAAGGAGTGAACGTGAGCTTCTCACGCCGCCGCAACATCCTCGGCATCGCCGCAGGTGCCACGGCATTCGCCCTGTTGGTGGCGGGCTGCAGCAGTTCGGACGACAAGAACGACAGCCCCGCCTCGAGCGGTGCCGGTTCGTCGGCCGCCGCTGAGCCGGTCACCCTCACCATCACCACCTTCGGAACGTTTGGTTACGAGGACCTGTACACCGAGTACCAGGAACTCAACCCTCACGTGACGATCGAGGCCACCAACATCGACACGGGTGGTAACGCTCGTACCGACACGTTCACCAAGATCGCCGCTGGTGGCGACGGCCTCACCGACATCGTTGCTCTCGAAGAGGGCTGGCTCGGCGCCATCATGGAGGTCTCGGACTCGTTCGAGGACCTGCGTGACTACGGCATCGAAGACCGCAAGTCGGACTGGCTTGACTGGAAGTACGCCCAGGGCACCGACCCGTCGGGTCGCGTCATCGGCTACGGCACGGACATCGGCCCCGAGGGCATTTGCTACAACGGCAAGCTGTTCGAAGCCGCTGGTCTCCCGAGCGACCGCGAAGAGGTCGCTGACCTCCTCGAGGGCGACTGGGAGCACTACATGGAGATCGGTAAGCAGTACCAGGAGGCCACTGGCAAGGCCTGGTACGACCACTCCGGCTTCGTGTGGAACGCCATGGTCAACCAGCTTGACGAGGGCTACTACAAGAAGGATGGCTCGCTCAACGTCGAGGGCAACGCGGAGCTTGAGGCTCTGTGGGGCGTTCTCGCCGATGGCGCAGCCAACGGTCTGTCCGCTGCTCAGTCCCCGTGGGACTGGAACGGTGGCAAGTCCTTCGTTGACGGCACCTTCGCGACCTTCATGTGCCCGGGCTGGATGCTCGGTGTCGTGCAGGGCAACACCGAGGCCGGCGGCGGCGACGCCACCACTGGCTGGGACTTCGCGGACGTGTTCCCCGGTGGCGCTGCCAACTGGGGTGGCGCATTCCTCGCCGTCGCTTCGAACTCGAGCAACAAGGAAGAGGCTGCAAAGCTCGCTTCCTGGCTGACCGAGCCCGAGCAGCAGATCAAGCAGTTCAACGCCGCGGGCTCGTTCCCGTCGACGCTGGCTGCGCAGGAGGAGCTGGCCGCCAACGGTGAGCCCAACGCCTTCTTCAACAACGCACCGGTTGGTCAGCTCCTCGCTGGCCGTGCCCAGGGTGTTGTCGCTCAGTTCAAGGGTCCGGACGACTCGCTCATCCAGGAGAACGTCTTTGGCCCCGCGGCCAACGCGCTCGACCGTGGTGAGCTCGACGGTCCGGCTGCTTGGCAGCAGGC
>JAEYUX010000180.1 GCA_023432235.1 Actinomycetes bacterium | reverse complement strand
GCCATGCCACCCATCGGTCCGTGGCCGGCGGGGCCGCGACGCGGGGCCGGGGCAGGCGCGGTGGCAGGGGCAGAAGCCGACGCCTTTTCGCTCGCGCTCATGCCGCCTCCTCCGCTCGCAGCTGAGTCGAGACGATCTCTTGGTACGTCTCTGATGAAGCAAGGAGCTCAGCATGCGTGCCTCGATCGATGATTCGACCATGTTCAATGACGAGGATCTGATCGGCATCGATGATCGAGGACACCCGTTGGGCAACGACGATGACAGTCGCATCGGTGACGGACTTCTTCAGTGCGGTTCGCAGGCGCGAGTCGGTTGCGGTGTCGAGAGCGGAGAACGAATCGTCGAAGAGGAGGATGCGCGGCGAGCGCACGAGGGCGCGCGCGATGGAAAGCCGCTGACGCTGGCCGCCCGAGACGGTGGTGCCACCTTGGGCAACCGGTGTGTCGAGGCCATTGGGCATTGCCTTCACAAAGTCGCGTGCCTGGGCGATCGCGAGGGCTTCCCACACCTCGTCATCCGTCGCGTCAGGCTTGCCGTGGCGAAGCGTCGAACGGATGGTGCCGGTGAAGAGGTACGGGCGCTGGGGCACGATCCCCATCTCCGACCACAACACGTCGAGGTCGAGTTCCCGAACGTCCACACCACCGACAAGCACCTGGCCACTTGTCGCGTCATAGAGACGCGGGATGAGACTAAGCAACGTCGACTTGCCCGCGCCCGTGGACCCAATGATCGCCGTCGTTGTCCCCGGCCGGGCGGTGAAAGAGACGTTGTCGAGCACCGGCTCCTCCGCACCCGGGTAGGCGAAGCTGACGCCTCGGAACTCGACGGTGCCTGGGGTGTCCATGTGGGTGACGGGGTTCGCTGGCGGCACCACCGAGGTGGCGGTGGCAAGGACCTCGCCGATGCGATCAGCCGCGACGGCAGCGCGTGGCACCAGCACAAAGAGGAAGGTCGCCATCATGACGGACATGAGGATCTGGATGAGGTACGTGAGAAAAGCGGTGAGCGCCCCCACCTTGGTTTGACCAGCGTCGACCCGATCAGCCCCGAGCCACAGCACGGCAACCGAACCGACGTTCATCACCACCATGACGAAAGGGAACATGACGGCCATGAGGCGCCCCACCCTGAGGGCCGTGTCCGTGACGTCGGCGTTGGCCTTCGCGAAGCGCGCGGTTTCTTGCGGCTCACGCACAAATGCGCGCACCACCCGGATGCCTGCGAGCTGCTCGCGAAGCACGCGATTGACCTGGTCGATGAGCCGTTGCATGCGCTGGAAGTACGGCATCATCCGCGTGATGACGGCAACGACGCCCACAAGCAGCACAGGGATCGCGACCACCATCACCCACGACAACCCAATGTCTTGATGGAGCGCCATGATGATGCCGCCGATCGCCATGAATGGTGTCGACACAAGCAAGGTGGCGCCCATGAGAACGAGCATCTGCACCTGTTGAACGTCGTTCGTTGAGCGGGTAATGAGAGAGGGCGCACCAAAGCGTTGAACCTCTACTTCAGAGAACGTCCCCACACGCGCGAAGACCTGAGCGCGTACGTCGCGACCAACGCGCATCGCCATCATCGCGCCAAAGTAGACCGCGGTAATCGCACAAGCGGCCTGCACGAGCGACAGCGCCAACATGATGGCGCCCACTCGCCAAATGTGCCCCGTATCACCGGTGGCAACGCCGTTATCAATGATGTCAGCGTTAAGTCCGGGCAGGTAGAGGTTCGCAATCGATTGGGCGAGTTGAAAGAGCACCACGCCAATCAGGAGTGCGCGATACGGCGCGATTGAGCGCACCAAGAGTTTCCACAGCACTGCGTTCCCACTCACCATCTGGTGCGCCACGGCGAGCTACACAACTCGCGCTTCCCCACGATGGGGTGTGCAAGCGTGAAACGCACCTCGTCAGGCTAAGCCAGTTTTTTTGGCACGCGCAACCAGATCACGGCGTCCTCGCGTACAGCGAAAATGGCCGACGCTGGCCTGAGTTTGTGCCTCTAGGTGACGGAAACGCCTGCCACGGGTCCCACGGTGTGGACGCAGCGCCAGGTGTCGTCCCCGATGCCATCCGCCCAGGCGAGCTCTCCCTCGACGAGCCCCGACGACGCGAGGTCACGGCCGATGACAAGTACAGACGGGCCTGCGCCGGACACGACGGCGGCCAATCCTTGTGCCCGGAGGGCGCCCATCATCGCGGCGGCAGACTTCATCACGGGGGCGCGGTAGGACTGGTGAAGTCGGTCTTCGGTGGCCGCAAAGAGGCGCTCGGGCGCGTGGGCAAGCGCAGCGACAAGCAATGCGGCACGTCCCACGTTGAACGCCGCATCGCGGTGAGGAACGGCGTCGGGAAGCACCGCTCGCGCCTCGTGGGTGGCGAGGACAGCAGTGGGAATGAGCACGGCGGTCTCGAGACCGTCCGCCAACGTGAGTGGCACCGCGTGAGCGCCCTCGTCATCCACCCATGCGGCGGTTGCGCCACCCCAAATGGCGGGCGCCGCATTGTCCGGGTGCCCCTCAAACTCCGTGGCGATGCGCAGCATGACCTCGTCGCTCAGCGCCTCTGGCTCGTCAATGAGAGCGCGAATCGCGGCGATACCGGCCACGACCGCCGCGGCCGACGACCCAAGTCCGCGCCCGTGTGGAATCGAGTTGCGTGCCACAATCCGCAAACCTGTGTGCGGCACTCCAACAGCGTCGGCGGCGGCGCGCATGGCACGCACCATGAGGTGAGAGTCATCACGGGGCAGCGTGTCGGCACCCACCCCTTCAATGGTGATCTCGACGGCGGGCGAACCGAGCGCCCACACGTCGACTTCATCCGCCACGCCCAACGCCATCCCGAGCGCGTCGAAACCTGGCCCGAGGTTGCCCGCCGTCGCGGGCACCCGCACGCTCACGTGGTCACGCACGTACCGCATCGTTACAGCCCCAGCACCTTCGCGGCTGCGTCGACATCGACGGGGATGACGGTCGGTTCAACCTCGCGGCCCGCGAGCGCCGTGGCGGTGTCCTTGAGCCCGTTGCCCGTGACGGTGCACGTGATCTTCGCGCCAGAAGGCACCTCACCTGCGGCCGACGCTGCGAGCAGTCCGGCGATCGGCGCGGCAGAAGCGGGCTCAACAAAGACGCCGACGTCCGCGGCGAGGAGCGCCTGCGCGGCAAGAATCTGCTCATCGCTCACCGCGCGAATCCAACCACCGGACTCATCGCGCGCGGCAATGGCGAGGTCCCATGAGGCGGGCTTGCCAATGCGAATCGCCGTTGCGACGGTCTCGGGGTCCTTGATCGGGTGGCCCTCGACAAACGGGGCAGCGCCCGCAGCCTGCACGCCCCAGATGCGAGGACGTCGCGAGGCGATCCCAGCGTCGGCGTATTCGGTGAAGCCCATCCAGTAAGCCGAAATATTGCCCGCGTTGCCAACGGGAAGCATGTGGATGTCGGGGGCGTCGCCCAGCTGGTCGACAATCTCAAAGGCCGCCGTCTTTTGACCCTGGAGGCGATAAGGGTTGACGGAGTTAACAAGCGCGATCGGGTAGTTCTCTGACAGCGAGCGAACGATGTCAAGGCACTCATCAAAGTTGCCATCCACTTGGACGAGGTCCGCACCATGCACAATCGCCTGCGCCATCTTGCCGGCGGCTATCTTGCCTTGAGGGATCATGACGACGCAGCGCAAACCGGCGTGAGCCGCGTACGCGGCGGCCGAGGCCGAGGTGTTGCCGGTCGAGGCGCACACCACCGTGTGATCGCCGTCCTTCACCACCTGCGTGATCGCGGAGGTCATGCCACGGTCCTTGAACGAACCGGTGGGGTTCATTCCTTCGACCTTCACCCAGACGTCGGCTCCCACCTGCGCGGAGATTGACGGCGCGTGAACGAGCGGCGTGCCGCCTTCGCCCAACGACACAATGCGGTCGCCCTCATCGAAGGGCAAGTGGTCCAAGTACTCGCGGACGATGCCGCGCCACACGTGCGCCACGCGCGCGCCCCTTTCGGCTAGTCGCCCTCGATGCGGAGGACAGATCGGATTTCGGTGACGGCGGCGGAGGCCCGCAGCACGTCAAGGACGCGGGAGACCTCGCGCTCAGAGGCCCGGTGGGTCGCGATCACGAGGGTCGCCTGGCCCTTACCGCCGCCAACGCTTTGGCGCACCGTCTCGATAGAAACGGCGTGCTCCGCAAGGATTCCCGCGATATTGGCCAGCACGCCTGGGCGATCCGGCACCGTCATGCGAAGCGCAAACCTGGACGTCGCGGACTCGATGGGCAACACCGGGAGGTCCGCGTAGTTCGATTCGCGCGGTCCCCGCCCGCCTTGGGCGATGTGGCGTGCAGCAGACACGATGTCGCCAAGCACGGCCGACGCTGTGGGCGTGCCTCCGGCACCTTGGCCGTAGAACATCAACTCTCCAGCGGCCTCGGTTTCCACGAAGACCGCATTGAAGGCTCCGCGGACGCCCGCCAAGGGGTGGCCGAGAGGAACCAAGGCGGGGTGGACGCGGACGGAGACCCCCGCGTCGGCGCCGGTACCCACACGCTCGGCGATTGCGAGCAACTTGATGACATGACCCGATTCCGTCGCCGACGCAACATCTGCAGCGGTGATTGAGGAAATGCCTTCGCGGTAGACGTCGTCGAGGCGTACGCGCTGGTGGAAAGCAAGAGAGGCGAGGATCGCGGCCTTTGCGGCAGCGTCGTGACCTTCCACGTCGGCCGTCGGGTCCGCCTCGGCGTAGCCGAGCTCCTGCGCCTGCTTGACGGCGACCTCGTAGTCAAGCGCGCGTGAGGTCATCTCGTCGAGTACATAGTTGGTGGTGCCATTAACGATGCCGAGGATCCGCACCACGTGGTCGCCGGCGAGTGACTCACGCAAAGGACGGATGAGTGGGATCGCGCCAGCGACGGCGGCCTCGAAGTACAGGTCAACCTTGTTGGCGTCTGCCGCTTCATGAAGTTCGGGACCATGAGCGGCGAGGAGTGCTTTGTTGGCCGTGACCACGCCACAGCCTGCGCCAATCGCCTCGAGCACGAAGCTCTTGGCAGGTTCGATGCCACCCATCAACTCGACGACAACGTCCGCGCGTTCGATGAGGCCATGAGCGTCATTCGTGAGGAGGTCACGCGAGATTGACTCGGGACGAGGCTTGTCGAGGTCCCGCACATAGATGCCCTCGATCTGGACGGGCGCTCCAACGCGGGAGGCGAGGTCGGCAGCGTTTGCGGTGAGCAGGCGCGCCACCTCGGAACCGACGGTGCCAGGACCGAACAGGGCAATCTTCACGGGCTTGTCAGACACGCCGACAACTCTAGCGGGCGCTCCGAGCGGCTAGACCTCGCCATGCACGCGTACCGATAACCTCGTCATGTGTCTGGTCCTGCTCGCGTCCTCATGGTGTGCACCGGCAATATCTGCCGCTCCCCCGCGATGCACTATCTCGCCCAACGTGAGTGGGGCGACGCTGCTGAGGTGACGTCTGCGGGCACCTACGCCGAGATCGGCATGGATGCAACCCGCGAGATGCGCCGCGCCGCTGACCACTATGCCGTGACGATGCCGCGTCATCGCCCCACCCAGCTGTCGCGTGAGCTCGTCGCGCGTGCCGATCTAGTCCTCGTCGCTACTGAGACTCATGCCCGTTGGATCGCCCATGAGTGCGGCGGTATGCCAGACCATGTGTTCGGTATCAGGCAGGCCGCGGAACTTTCGACTCGGGCCGGCACCCCGCCGGGCGATACTCCGGCCGAGCGCCTCCGCAATGCCGCATCCGCACTCGCAGCGGCACAGGCTGAGGGTCCTGCGCCGCTGCGAAGTTTGGATGATCCGTGGGGTCACTCCCAGCACGTCTTTGATCGCGTCATGGCCGAGATCGTTGCCGACATCAGCGCCTTGACGCTCTGGGCCCGGTTGGGCTGACGGCCGCGCCTACCTCACGGTCACGTGCCGTGCGCCTAGTGGGGCATCTGGTCGCGCCCACCGGGGACGCCGAAGTTCGCCTCGACGTCGCGATCTCCCCCGCGGGTGAAATCACCTGTGCCGGGGCTGTGGTCTTCGCGAGTGTCGTTGTCGACGTCATGGCTGTCTTCGGAGGTCGCCGCGGCGTCCGCCATCGCTTGCTCCTCGGCGGTTCTCACCGGGGCGCCATCAACTGAGGCACGGCCGCGTTCGGCACGCTCTCTCTCGACCTCTTCCGCGATCTCGTGGAGGGCCCTCGTGCCTTCTTCAAACTTCTGGTCGTCATTCAAGGGTGCCGACTCACTCATGGTTATCGCTCCACTCCTCGTTGAATATCAGCGACGCGGTTCGTCGCGTACTTCGTCAACGCCGGAATGCGCGCGGGCGCCCAAAAAACACCGCTTCAGCAGGCCCGACGCCGGGAATAGGAGTCTCGGAATCCGCCACTAATCAGTGGGCGGCACGTCCCACGAGAGAAGGTCTTCGATAGTGTCGCGACGGATGAGCACGCGGCTTACGCCGTCCTTCACTGCCACCACGGCGGGACGCAACAAGGCGTTGTAGTTGCTCGCCATTGACCTGCCATAGGCGCCGGTGACGGGCACCGCGAGGAGGTCTCCACGAGCAGTGTCGGCAGGCAGGTCCACGTCGCGGACGACGATATCGCCCGACTCGCAGTGCTTGCCCACCACGCGAGAGAGCACGTACGGAGCGCTCGACGTCCGGGACGCGAGCGCGGCCGTGTACGTCGCTCCATAGGTGATGGTGCGCATGTTGTCACTCATGCCGCCGTCGACGGCCACGTACTGACGCTCGCCACCGCCATCGAGCTTGACGTGCTTCACGACGCCGACGCTGTAGAGGGTGGTGCCTGCCGGGCCAGCGATCGCGCGGCCAGGTTCGATGCCGATGCGCGGCCATCCAGCGCCCGCCGCCTCAACCTCTTGAGCGACAACGTGGGCAATCTCGCGGGCCGCCTTCTCCACGTCCATCGCTTCTTCGTCGGGCGTGTACGCGATGGCGTAGCCACCGCCCAAGTCAACGTCGGGCATCTCGTAGCCGGTCTCAGCGGCGAAGTCGGCGCGCAGCTGCAGCATGCGACGTGCGGACTCGCGGAAGGCGTCGATTGAGAGAATCTGGGACCCAATGTGCGTGTGAACGCCGCGCAGGTCGAGAGACGCAGAGGCATGCACCGCCCGGAGCGCCTCGAAAGCCGCACCGGTCGCAAGCGAGAGCCCAAACTTCTGGTCCTCGTGCGACGTCGCGATGTACTCGTGTCCGCCCGCGTGGACACCCGTCGTCACGCGCACAAGGACCGGCGCCTCAACCCCTGCCTTGGCGGCGAGATTGCTCAACACGTCGATCTCGGTGAGGGAGTCGACCACAATATGGCCTACCCCCACCTCAAGCGCCCGCGTGAGTTCAGCGTCGGACTTGTTGTTGCCGTGCAACGTGATGAGTTCACCGGGAACGCCCGCCCGCAGAGCGATCGCTAGCTCGCCCCCGGAAGCGACGTCAATGCCGAGGCCGTCCTCATGCACCCACCGCGCAATCTGGCTACTGAGCAGGGCTTTTGATGCGTAGTACACGGTGCACGTGGTGCCGTGCTCTGCGAAGGCTTCGCCAAAGTGATCACGGAAAGCGCGCGCCCGGTCGCGGAAGTCGGCCTCATCCACCACATACAGCGGAGTGCCGTGCTCGCGGGCGAGGTCGCGGACGTCGATGCCTCCGATCGACAAGGCGCCGTCGGGAGTGCGGTTGCACGTCGCAGACCAGACCGGCATGGTCACATCCTTTCGGGCGCGCTCACGCCCAGGAGGCTGAGCCCGTTACGGAGCACCTGCCCCGTGGCGTCGTTGAGCCACAATCGGGTGCGGTGAAGGTCGGTGACCTCTTCGTCGCCTTGGGGTGTGACGCGGGTGCGGTCGTACCACTGGTTGAAGGCGGCCGCCACCTCTTCGAGGTAGCGAGCAACGCGGTGCTGCTCGCGGAACTCGACCGCTTGGCTCACCACGCGGGGGAACTCGCCGAGAACTCCAAGCAACGCAGATTCCGACTCGTGAATGAGCAACGACGCGTCAAAGGCGTCCTCACGGCGAATTCCATACTCTGCGGCGTTGCGAGCGACACCCGCACTCCGTGCATGGGCGTATTGCACGTAGAAGACCGGGTTGGCGTTCGTCGCCGAGGCAAGTACGTCAAGGTCGATGTCAAGCGTCGAGTCGGCGCTGGAGCGCGTAAGCGCGTACCGGGCCGCGTCCACCCCCACCACGTCAACGAGGTCCTCCATCGTCACCACGTTGCCGGCGCGCTTCGACATACGTACGGGCAGGCCGTCCTTCACGAGGTTGACCATCTGACCGATGATCACTTCCACCGAGTCGGGGTCATAGCCAAGCGCGGCGGCTGCTGCCTTGAGGCGCGCGATGTAGCCGTGGTGATCGGCACCAAGCAAGTAGATGCACAAATCCGCACCGCGCTCGTGCTTGTCACGGATGTAGGCGATGTCGCCCGCAATGTAGGCGGCCTGGCCATCCGACTTAATGACAACGCGGTCCTTCTCGTCACCGAAGGCGCTCGAGCGCAACCACCACGCACCCTCGGCCTCGTACAGCGCACCGGACTCCTTGAGTTCGGCAACCGCCGTGTCGACCTTGCCGGTCTTGTGGAGCGAGTCCTCGTGGAAGAACACATCAAAGTGGACACCGAAGTTCTTCAGCGATTCCTTCACCTGCTCGAACATGAGGTTCACTCCGCGCGAGCGGAAGAACTCCTGCGCTTCCTCGCGGGGCAACTCGAGCGGGTTGCGCTCGCCGGTTTCCATCGCGCCCTGGAGCACGGTGTCAGCGATCTCCTGGATATAGGCGCCGCCGTAGCCGTTTTCCGGCGTCTCTTCGCCAAGCAGGAACGCGAGCAGCGATGCCGCAAAGTTGTCGATCTGGACCCCGTGGTCGTTGAAGTAGTACTCCCGCGTCACCTTGGCGCCGTGGAACTCGAGGAGGCGGCTCAGGGAATCCCCTACTGCAGCCCAGCGAGTGCCGCCAAGGTGAATCGGGCCCGTGGGGTTTGCGGACACGAACTCGACGTTGACGTGGAGGCCGCTCATGGAATCGCCGCGACCGTAGTCCTCCCCGGACCTCACAATGGTGCGAGCGAGTTCGCCAGCGGCACCAGCCGCAAGGCGGATGTTAATGAAGCCCGGGCCTGCCACCTCGGCGGAGTCGATGCCGTCCACTGTGATGAGCCGGGCAACGAGCAACTCAGCGAATGCGCGTGGGTTGGTGCCCGCCTTCTTCGCGAATTGCATCGCGACGTTGGTCGCCCAGTCGCCGTGCTCGCGCACTTTGGGTCGCTCCACCCGCACATCCACGACGTCTTCGTTAGTGAGGGCAATATCGCCAGCGGCGATGCCTTCCTCGATACACACGGCGATGGTGGCGGAGAGTTCTTCGGGAGTCACTCCCGGATTCTATCGACCCCCCAGGACCCGCGCGGCCCGGGCGCGGCCAGCGGCGACCGCTAGCCCGACCACTCCCCCAACTCTGCTTGAACTCGTTTGGGCAACGATCCCCGCACAATCGAGTAGGCCGAGTGCAATGCCTCGAGGCTCACGTCGCGGGGCACGTCCCCATCAAGATCGATCGACACCCACAGCCGCTTGTTCGCGTAGTAGCCGGGCACGGCGCCCTCGTACTCCGCTACGAGCGCCGCGTTGTCGTCCGGATCTCCTTTGACGGTGAGGAGCCTGCCACCGTCCCGACCACCACCCACGCGACCAAAATGCTTACCTCCCACCTGGAAGGTCTGGGCACCCCAATCGGGGTACGGCACAACGTCCGCGCCAGGAAGCCCTGCAACAGCGTCGGCAATCCATTCTTCGATGTGGGGAAGTGAGGTGCTCATACCGCCGACGCTAGCGTCGGCCACTGACAGATGCGCGCCGCAATGAGCGAAACCTCCCTGCTACCCTTGACCCTCGCGGGCACGAGTCCGCAGGCCCCCGTAGCTCAGCGGATAGAGCGCCGGTTTCCGGTACCGTAGGTCGCAGGTTCGATTCCTGTCGGGGGCACTCCTCGCGAGACGTATCTCACGCCCTTTCCTGGGCTTCTTCCTACGATGGCCCTATGACCCGCGATAGCTCATCAACACCGACGCTCGGCCTTGCGCTGGGTGGCGGAGGCGCGTTGGGGGCCGCGCATGTGGGCGTTCTTGAGGTTCTCGAAGAGCGCGGCATCCGCCCTCACATCGTCGTCGGCACCTCCATTGGGTCTCTCGTCGGCGCCGCTTATGCCGCGGGCATGCCGCTCGCCGACCTCAAGGCCCACACCCTCGAAGCCGCGTGGTCCGACTTCGGCGCATTCAACCTCTTGCCGGGCCTCGGAATTCTCGACACTGCCGGGCTCAAGGACTCGATTACGCGCATTGCTGGAACCGAGCTCCTCATCGAAGACTTGCCGATTCGTTACGCGGCCATCGCGACGGACCTCGCGGCGCGGTCGCCCGTCATTATCGATTCAGGCCCTGTGGCCGACGCTGTCGCCGCCTCATGCTCCGTGCCAGGGCTTTTTCGGCCCACGCGGTTAGGCGGTCACCTCTATGTCGACGGCGGTGTCCTGCAGAACCTCCCTCTCGAATCCGCTTTCGCTCTTGGTGCGGACTACGTCATTGGCGTGCGCCTCGCACCGGAATGGGACGCACTGCCGGTGATGCGAACAGCGACGCACGTCCATGAGTTTGAGATAAGAAACGACGTCACCGTCATACGGCCGCGGCTTGGCACCCGCTCCCAATGGATCGCCCGCGACCTGCCTCATCTTGTCGAATTAGGCCGGGAAGCAGCGGAAAGAGACCTCCCCATCTCAATACGCACACCCTGACGGGACCCTGGGGGACAACCCCGAGCACGCGCGCCCCGAGATCAGCCGCATGGGTGATGCCGCCGGTGTGCCCGCGGCCCTAGCGTCGGGACGAGGAACTTTTTCAGGGAGTCATCATGCGGACACGAATCGCTGCGCTCGGCATAGTCGCCGCTGTCCTTGCACTGAGCGCGTGCATGTACACGGGATCGGGACCGTTGCTCACAAAGGACGATCTCGCGGGCCACACCACCGATGAGGTGCGCGATGTGGACAGCTTCACCGGCATCGCAGTAGGCGGCTACGCGGACCTCACGGTGACTGAAGGCGAAGAATTCTCAGTGGTGGTCACCGCCGACGAGAATCTCCAAGAGCACGTGATCACCCGTGTGAAGGGATCGACTCTCGAGATCAACCAGGAGTACTCCTACTTTGGCACTCCGCCCCGTGTCTCCGTGGCGGTCACGATGCCTGCGCTCGCCAAGGTCTCTCTCAGCGGATCCTCTGATGCATCAATCCGGGTGACCAATCCCGCAACTCTCGACGTCAACGTGAGCGGGTCCGCGCAAGTCGACCTCCGTTCCGACGCGACGGCCCTCGCATTGTCGGTGAGTGGCTCGGGCACCATCACCGCGAACGGCACTGTCACCACCGCGACCCTCTCGGTGTCCGGCTCAGGCGCTGTCAACGGGGAGAACCTCACGGCACGTGAGGCGACGGTCACCGTATCCGGCTCTGGCGATGTGTCAGTGCGGGCCCGCGACAGCCTCGATGCGCGCGTGTCGGGCTCTGGTCATGTCACGTACTTTGGCGATCCCGCCGTCTCGCAGAACGTGTCCGGCTCAGGCAGCGTCGAAAAGGGCGACGCGTGACACGCGAGGAAGGCGCCTCACGCTCACGGGGCCGACGAGTCCGGAGGAGACGTTTGCTTGGCCGCGGCGTCGTCGGCAGGTTCTGACGTGGACGGTGCGGTGGTCTCGGGCGTCTCAGGCGTCTCGGGCGCAGTGTCTGACAGGACAACCTCACCCGCCTCCGATGCACCATCGGCCCACGAGGAGTTGCCATAGTGGCCAATTGCGTTGACGCCGGGGGCGTACTCCCAGTGCCACGGCTCGAACTTGCGGAACTTCGCCCAGTCCGGGTTGAAGTAACCAAAGGCCGCTGCGTTTTCTTTGAGCCAGTTGAACGGCTTACCGGAGTCATCACCGGAACAGAGGTCAAAAGCAAGGCCGAAGCCGTGCATCGATGTGCCGGGAGACGCGGCAAGGTAACCACGCAGCGACTTGATGCGCGACTGATCCGCATACGAGCGGTAACCGCCTTGGATGCACATGTCCCGCCCAAAGGCGGCCTTGAACTGCTCGTTCATTTGAGCGAGAGCGATCGCGGCGTCGGCCCGCATCTGCGCACCACCCCAAATGGTGCACAACTGGTCAGCAGGCAGATTGCCGTTGTCAGTCGTGTTGTACGACGCGGGGGGAAGGCAGTCGGGAAGCGCCTCGATCAGCACATACGGGGTTGCCGCACGCGCGACGGCGAGCGCCTGTGCCTGATCGTCCACCGAGGGCATGTCGACAACAGTGGGGATCAGTTGAGGTCCGTCGCCAAGCAGGGCGTGGCCGGTGGTGGGCGATTCGCCCATGACGACTCCGGGGACATTGGCCACGGGGCTTTGGTAGGCGACCACGGTGCCCACCACGGGGTACACGACCATCGCCAACGCGAATCCGCCAAGAACTCCCCCGCGCGCGAAAAACTTGCGGCGTCGGTGGGTGGTGCGGATCCGGATCTCACGGGTCTCCGTGAGGCGCTTGATTCGGCGAGAAACGACGGCCCGGGCATGAGCCGCGATGTGCGGGTCAAGATGCGCCGCGTGACCAGGGATCTCTCCACTAAAAGGCGAGCTAATCAGCCCATTTTGGGAGGATTCTGCAGGGTCACTTGCGCGCTTCGGCAGCGTAGTCTCTGCGGTCACGCACGTCCTCCGAGATCGTCCAGCCCCCTGCGCCAGGATCAACGTACGACCCGGTGGCACCGTGCCAGTGTAACCAATCCGTTATCTTCGGGCTAGCCCTAAAGCGAATCGCCCTCAGATCGCGCAACGGAGTCACGCACCTCGCCAACGAGTTCTTCGATGATGTCTTCAAGGAAGACAACGCCCTCGATGGCCTTGTCTGAGCGCACCAAGGCGACGTGCGCACCGGAGCGTCGCATTGCCGCGAGCACGTCTTCGATCTCCTCATCGACAGGCACCACAGAGATGTCTCGGATCCGCCAATCCGCGAGAGGCTCCTCGCGCTCATGCGGCCGCACTTGCAGGGCGTCCTTCATGTGGAGATACCCGACGACACTGCCGTCGGCTTCACAGACGGGGAAGCGTGAGTAGCCGGTTTCGACCGCCATGCGCTCAAGGTGATCAGCCGAGACACCGCGCTTGACGCACGTGACATCAGCGAACGGCACCATCACGTCGTGCGCTCGGTGATCCGAAAACTCGATCGCACCTGTGAGCAGGCCCTCGGGGTCCGCGAACGTACCCTCCTCGTTCGAGCGGGCCACGATCGACTGGACCTCATCCGCCGTGAAGGCAGATGTCACTTCATCTCGAGGCTCAATGCCCACCATTCGCAGCAGCACGTTGGCGAACGCATTGAGGGCGCCAATGAGCGGGCGCACCGCCTTGCCAATCCACACAAGGGGCGGGCCGAATACGAGCGCCGCTCGGTCAGGGCTGGACACGGCTGCGTTCTTCGGCACCATCTCGCCCACGATGACGTGAAGGCCAACGATGATGAGCAGGGCAATCGCGACAGCGACGATGTGCGATGCGCTTTCCGAAAGATAGGGGTGGAAGAGGCCCTCAAGAGCGTGGGCAATCGCGGGCTCCGCGACGGTACCGAGAGACACCGAACACACGGTGATGCCGAGCTGAGCAGTGGCGAGCATGAGAGAGACGTTCTCCATCGCCCACAACACCGTGATGGCAGCGCGGCTGCCTTGCTCGGCCTTGGGCTCGATCGAGCTCCGGCGTGCGGAAATGATCGCGAACTCTGCGCCAACAAAGAACGCGTTGGCGAGAAGCAATCCAGCGACGGCGGCGATCATCCACGGGCTCATGAGCGGCCCCCGGCCTCAACGTCGGCGTCGGGGATTGGAGTGGCTCGCACGCGGTCAATCCGACGCCCGTCCATGCGCTCGACCCGCAATGTGATGCCGTCTGTCACGACCTCGTCACCTGTCGCGGGCAGCCTGCCCAGGGACGCCATGATGAGACCGCCCACCGTCTCGTAGATGTGGGATGAGGGCAACCGCAAGCCGGTGAGTTCGGCTACCTCATCGGGGCGCAAGACAGCGGGGATCACCCACGCTCCCCCAGCGGCCCGGAACACGTGCGCGCGACGCGAGTCGTGCTCGTCGGCAACCTCTCCTACAAGCTCCTCGACGACGTCTTCGAGCGTGACGAAGCCTGCTGTCCCGCCGTACTCGTCGACAACAATCGCGCACTGCATTCCCAGGTCCTTCAACTCGACGAGGAGCGGGCGCAATGGCATCGTCTCGGGGACCTGCGGCGCATCGACCATGAGCGTCCGCACGGAGGTGTCGTCTCGTTCATGGGCGGGGACGGCGATGACGTGGCGGATGTGGACAATGCCCACCACATCGTCGTTGCTATCGCGAATCACAGGGAAGCGCGAGTGTCCCGTGCCGCGCGCGAGCGACAAGACATCCGCTGCCGTGGCATCGACCGGAACGGTGTGGACGCGCGTTCTGTCGGTCATGACGTCAACTGCCGCGAGGTCATCCATCTCGAGCGTGTTCTTCAGCAAGAGCGCCGTGGTGGGAGCGAGGGTGCCTGCCTCCGCCGAGCGCCGCACAAGCGCGGCCAGTTCCTGGCGAGAACGGCCACCCGCAAGCTCTTCTCGAGGCTCAAGGCCGAGAAGCCGGAGGATGGCATTGGCGACGCCGTTGAGCCCGGCGATGAGCGGGCGCAACACGGCAGTGAAGCCGAGCATGAAGGGAGTGACGGCACGCGCGGTCGCGAGCGGGTTGGCGATCGCGGCGTTCTTGGGTACGAGTTCACCCACGATCATCGAGAACGAGTTGACGACGATGAGCGCGGCGATCGTCGCCACTGTGACCGCCGCCGCGTCAGCGAGCGGGGTCCGTTCAATGGGGCCTTCGAAGAGGCTGACAAGCGCAGGTTGGGCGGTGTAGCCCAAGAGCACCGTGGTGAGGGTGATGCCGACTTGGGCGCCCGACAGCTGGGTGGACAGCGACTTCAGTGCGGAGCGAATCCTGCGCTTGCCTGGCGTCGCCTCCGTAATGGAGGAAGGGTCAAGCGCGACAAGCGCAAACTCGGCGGCAACAAACAGCGCCGTGCCGATGGTGAGGCCGACGCCGAGCGCGACAAGTAGCCAGGCGGTCATCCGGTGTGACTATGACTGTCGGAGTCCATGGTGCGACTACTGTACTCGAAGCGGACCCCTACCGTTCGGATGAAAGTATTCTACTTTCCATAGAACAGTTGAATCGACGAAGGGATGCACGTGGACGGCACCATCCGAGTTGATGGCCTGACCAAACGGTTCGGCAACATCGTCGCAGTGAATGACCTCAGCTTCACCGCAGAGCCCGGCCGGGTGACCGGCTTCTTAGGGCCAAACGGTGCAGGCAAGTCGACAACCCTGCGTGCACTCGTCGACCTCGTGCGGCCCACGTCCGGCACCGTCACTATCGGCGGCAAGAAGTACTCCGACCTCGAGAACCCGGCAGGTCACGTCGGCACTCACTTTGGCGGCTCTTTTCACCCCGGCCGCACCGCGATCGATCATCTGCGCGTGTACGCACCTCTCCTGGGCGTCGACGATGCCCGGTGCGCCGAAGCCCTCGATGCCGTCGGGCTCACCGAGTCCGCTAAGCGCCGCGTTGGCGGCTTCTCTCTCGGCATGAAGCAACGCCTCGGCCTCGCCACCGCTTTGCTCGGCCGTCCGCGCGTCCTTGTGCTCGACGAATCGGCCAATGGCCTTGACCCTGCCGGAGTGCGATGGCTGCGCGAGTTCCTCCGCGCTTTCGCGGCAGACGGCGGCACCGTCCTGCTGTCCTCCCATTTACTGTCCGAGGTCGAGCAAACAGTCGATGATGTCATCATCGTCTCCCGGGGCACCTTGCGCCACCAGTCGAGCCTTGCCGATCTGCGCAGTCTTGCCACTCCCACGGTGTCGCTGCGATCCCCCGATGCCGAGGGCCTGCGCACGCTCGTCACCTCCCAATTTGCCGACGCGGTGGTCGAGTTGAGCGACGGTCACGCCCGGTTGGCCAATATTTCTGGTGCCGACGCTGGTGCGGCGGCTCACAAGGCAGGCCTTGAGCTTCACGAACTCTCCGAAGGCGGCGAGAGCCTCGAAAGCGTGTTCCTCAGCCTGACCGAAGGCGACGCCCACGATGCCGCATCGGATACCGACACGACACCGGAGGAGGTGGCCGCATGACAACGCTCATTTTGTCGGAATGGCGCAAGTTGCTCACCACCCGGATGTGGTGGCTGCTGCTCGGCA
>JAEYUX010000121.1 GCA_023432235.1 Actinomycetes bacterium | reverse complement strand
TTCGAGCCGATCTGGAATTCCCAGTACATCGATCATGTCCAGATCACGATGGCCGAGGACATCGGTATCGGCGGACGCGCGGGCTACTACGACGGCATCGGCGCCGCTCGCGACGTCATCCAGAACCACCTGCTCCAGCTACTCGCACTGACGGCGATGGAAGAGCCTGCGTCCTTCGACGCAGCAGATCTCCGCACCGAGAAGGAAAAGGCTCTCCGTGCGGTCCGTTTGCCCGCCGATCTAGCCGCGTCCACAGCTCGAGGGCAATACGCTGCGGGTTGGCGCGGCGGCGAGATGGTGGGCGGCTTTCTCGACGAGGACGGCATTTCCCCGGACTCGATCACGGAGACATACGCTGCGATCAAGGTCGAGATCCCGAACCGACGCTGGAGCGGCACACCCTTCTACCTGCGTGCCGGCAAGCGGCTAGGCCGTCGCGTCACCGAGATCGCACTCGTGTTCAAGAAGGCGCCATCGCCGTACTTCCAGCAGATCCAGGGCTCCGATGTGGGCACGAATGCGCTCGTCATCCGGGTACAGCCAGATGAGGGCGTCACGCTCCGCTTCGGCTCAAAGGTGCCGGGCACCACGATGGAAGTGCGCGACGTGACGATGGACTTCGCTTACGGCAACGCGTTCACCGACGAGTCGCCTGAGGCGTACGAGCGGCTCATTCTCGACGTGCTGCTCGGAGACCCGCCGCTCTTTCCCCGTCACGAGGAAGTGGCATTGTCATGGGAGATTCTCGACCCCATTACAGAGTTCTGGTCAACGCAGGGTCAGCCGGAACAGTACCGCTCGGGAACATGGGGCCCAACGAGTGCCGATGAGATGATGGCTCGAGATGGCCGAGTATGGAGGCGTCCATGATCATCGACCTGCCGTCGACCACGACGGGCGACATCAATTCTGAGCTCGTCAAGCTGCGCAAAGAGGGTGGCGTCATCACCTTGGGTCGCGTCATGACCCTCGTCATCGATGCGACCGACGCCGACGCTGAGAAGGCAATTGCGACCGCGAACACGGCGTCACGGGAACACCCTTGCCGCATCATCGTGTTGTCGCCTCGCGAGGGCGGCGACTCCCTCGACGCACAGATTCGCGTCGGTGGCGACGCAGGCGCCTCTGAAGTCGTGCTCTTGCGCCCTCCGGCCGCCACGATGGATCACGCGGACACCCTCGTCACTCCGCTCTTGCTACCCGACGCGCCGATCGTCACGTGGTGGCCAGCGCTCGTGCCGCTTGTGCCATCCGCGACGGGTCTTGGCGCGATGGCGCAGCGACGGATCACGGACTCAAAGGGCGAGGCGAACCCGGCAGCCGTGTTGTGCGGCCTGTCCGATGGCTACCGCGCGGGCGACACCGACCTTGCGTGGACGCGCCTCACGCGCTGGCGTGCCCTGCTCGCGTCGGCCTTGGAGCAGGTGCCCAACGCTGTCGTGACACGCGCCCACGTACGTGGAGACGTCAACTCGCCATCGATTCTCCTGTTCGGAGCGTGGTTGCGAGGCACTCTCGGATGTGAGTTCGAAGCGACGTACGACCCAGAAGCGACCGGCCTCGTGTCCGTCGTTCTTGAGACGTCTGCAGGCGAGATCGCGATTCGTCGACCTGATGGCCACAACGCCACACTCAGCCAACCGGGCCAGCCGGACCACGTCATCGCTTTGCCGTCGCGCTCTCTTGGTGAGTGCCTGGCCGAAGAACTGCGCCGCATGGATGCAGACCCGGTGTATGGCGAGGCGCTTCACGAGATTGTGCATTGCTCATGAGACACGTATTTGTGTACCCCGACCACCGAGCTGTTGCCGATGCTGCCGGCGCTCGCCTCGGTCTGTTGCTGTCTGACACCGTTGCGACGCAAGGCCGCGCCGACGTCGTCCTCACCGGTGGCACGGTAGGCATCGACCTGCTCCGTAGCCTCGCAGCTTCTGCTTTGTCCGGCCTCGTCGATTGGACGAGTGTCCACGTGTGGTGGGGTGATGAGCGATTCGTCGCCGCCAACGATGCGGACCGCAATTCTCTGCAGGCCGCCGATGCGCTCTTGCGCCATGTGCCGCTTCCCGAGGAGAACATCCACCGGATGGGCTCGACGGATGTGTACGCCACTGCGGAAGATGCGGCCGCTGCCTACTCACGCAAGATGGCGGACCACGGCAACCCCGCATGGGATGTCGCGCTCTTTGGCTTGGGTCCAGATGGTCACGTCGCTTCGCTCTTCCCGGGACATGACTCTTTCCTTGACGGCCGCACCGGCGCGGATGTGCGGGCGGTGCACAACTCACCCAAGCCTCCGCCCACTCGCACGAGCCTTTCCTTGCCTGCGATCAACCGCGCAAAGAGAGTTTGGGTTGTTGCGACGGGACACGCGAAGGCGGACGTCGTCGCGCGATGCCTCGCAGGCGATCCAGACCTGCCCGGCGCTGCCGTCCACGGCATCCAGGAAACCCTGTGGCTCATCGATGCAGAAGCGTCGACGAAGGTCTAGCCAGTGACATCCCCGGACGGCGAGGCGCTGCCCGGCGGCAACTCGGGAAGCCGCGTTGTGCGTGACGGCGGTTTCATCGTCAAGGACGCGACCCCGTCAACCGATGCCGTTCACCGCTACCTCGGCGCTCTCCACCAAGCCGGGATCGATGTTCCGCTACCCCACGGGCGCGATGGCGCCGGGCGCCAGCTCCTTGAATTCATCGACGGCACGCCCGCAATGGCCGTGCCGCAACTCGATCACGCCGCGCTGCGACGCATCGGTGCGCTCGTGCGCTCTATTCACGATGCGAGCGAGTCCTTTGAGATTCCTGCTGGCATTGAATGGGCAAGCGCGATCCCTGCCCCCGGCGCTGAGCTGATGTGCCACAACGACCTAGCGCCGTGGAACCTTCTCATCGGCGAACGGTGGGTGTTCGTCGACTGGGACACGGCGGCTCCGAGCACGCGCTTGTGGGATCTTGCGTACGCCGCGCAAGCATTCACTCTCAACGACACCTCACGGGCGCCCGCGGAGGCGGCCAGCGGCCTCGCGGCGTTCGCCGACGGATATGGCGCAGACGCAGGACTGCGGTCGACC
>JAEYUX010000075.1 GCA_023432235.1 Actinomycetes bacterium | reverse complement strand
ATTCCGCGTAAATCTTGTAGACGTCCTCCGTCCCGGATGGCCGGGCGGCAAACCAGGCATCCGAAGCGGTGACCTTGAGGCCCCCAATCTTGGCACCATTTCCCGGTGCGGTGGTCAACTTGTCGAGGATCGGTGCCCCGGCGAGTTCATCAGCCGTGACCTGCGACGGACTGAGTGCTCCCAGTCGTGCCTTCTCGTCAGCAGTTGCGGCCGCGTCGACGCGCGCGTACCAGGACTCACCCAGCCGTTCGGTGAGACCGCGGTGAAGTGCCGAGGGTGACGCCTTGGTGGTCGCGGTGATCTCCGATGCCAGCAGCGCAAGAATGATGCCGTCCTTATCCGTGGTCCACACGCGCCCGTCCCGACGCAAGAACGACGCCCCAGCGGATTCCTCGCCTCCAAAGGCCACTTCGCCGCTGATGAGCCCCGGCACAAACCACTTGAAGCCCACCGGGACCTCGACCACGGTGCGGCCAAGTTCGCCGCCAACTCGGTCGATGAGTGAACTCGACACGAGCGTCTTGCCGATCTTGGCGCCCGCAGGCCACTCGGGCCGCGCACCCCCATAGAGATAGGAGATCGCCGCGGCGAGGTAGTGGTTGGGATTCATGAGGCCGCCATCGGGCGTGACGATGCCGTGGCGATCCGAGTCGGCGTCGTTGCCAGTCGCTACGTCGTACGGCGCCGACTCTCCGGCCATGAGGCTCCGGAGGCTCGCCATTGCGTATGGAGAGGAGCAGTCCATCCGGATCTTGCCGTCCCAGTCGAGCGTCATGAACGCCCAGCGTGGGTCCACTGTGGGATTGACAACGGTGAGGTTGAGCCCAAACTCCTCGCCGATCGCGCCCCAGTAATCGACGGCAGCACCGCCAAGCGGGTCGGCGCCGATGCGCACGCCTGCAGAGCGAATGGCCTCGAGATCGATGACGCTCGGGAGGTGCTCCAAGTAGAGGGAAAGGAAATCGAAGCCCTTCGTCGTGTCGGCCGCCTTCGCCTTGGCGAGCTGGAGGCGCGGCACCTGCTTCCACGCGCCGCCGCTGAGGAGCTCGTTCGCACGTGCGGCGATCCAACTTGTCGCGTCGGTGTCGGCGGGCCCTCCATGCGGCGGGTTGTACTTGAAGCCGCCATCGCGCGGTGGGTTGTGGCTTGGCGTGATGACTATGCCGTCCGCGCGAGCAGACCCAGACGTGCGCAAGCCGGACTGGTCAACTGCCCCGTTCGCCACAAGAATCGCGAGCGACACCGCCGGCGTCGGCGCAAAACCATCGCGAGCGTCGATGCGGACCTCGACCCCCGCTGCCGCAAGCACTTCGAGCGCAGTGTCGTGCGCCGGAGCGGAGAGCGCATGCGTGTCCTTGCCCATAAAGAGAGGCCCTGCAATGCCTTGCGACTGGCGGTACTCGATGATGGCCGCTGTGATCGCGACGATATGCGCCTCATTAAACGCAGTGTCGAAGGCGGATCCGCGGTGACCGGACGTACCGAAGGCGACGCGTTGCTCGGCGATCGCCGGATCGGGAACGAGGTCAAAGTAGGCGCCCAAGAGGGCGTCGACGTCAATGAGGTCCGCTGGTTGGGCAACAAGGCCGGCGCGTTCATGCATGGGGCAAGTGTGTCACTTGAAGACCGGGCTCGTCAGGGATAGAGGGTCACGCCTACCTCACGAAATGGTAAAGAACGGTTCTTGAGACGTCCTTGAGGTCGCTAGGCTGGGACCGTGGCGAGACAGGCCTCGGGACAGCAGCAGCGCGATGTCGCGCGCCGTTCCGTCAACGGCGCCCAAACTTCCGGGCAGGCGGCGGCGCTGATTGTCGCCCACAACCAAGCGCGGCGCATCGCCGCGACCGTGCGCGCCACCCGTGTGATCCCTGGTATCGAGTTTGTTCTGGTGGTTGACGACGGTTCCCAAGACAACACACAGGACCTCGCTCGCAAGGCCGGGGCAGTAGTGGTGCGCCATTCTCATCGACGCGGGCGCTCGGCCTCTATCGAGACGGGCTCAGCCGTCATCGCGATGCGTGATGAGGAAGGCGCTGAGCCGCGAGTCATCCTCCTGATGGAACCAGGTCTGGGCAATGCCGCAATTGCGGCCGCGCCTGTGGTTGAGGCTGTACTTGAACGAGTGGCAGACATGGCGGTGGCGCTTGCGGACGACGCTGTTCGTCACCACCACCTCGCCGCCCGCACCGCCCGCAAGGCGGTCGCCGCGTTGTCAGGTTGGAGTCCTCTGCAACCGCTCAGCAAAGTCCGATGCCTGACGCGCGAGGCCCTCGAAGTCGCGTTGCCGCTCGCGCGCGGCGCTGGTCTCGAGGCTGGCCTCACCCTTGACGTGATCGATGCCGGCCTCACGGTCACGGAGGTCGCATGCGATATCCGCCACCGCGCGTCGGCCGCCGGAGCGAAGCCGATGGTGCGCGCAGGCCAGTACCGTGACGTCATGATGGCCATCAGTTCTCGGCGTGTGCGCACGTCCTTGAAGACAACCCAACACGCGGTAGAAGACACCTTCCATGTCGCGAGCAATGCGGGCCGGGCACGACGCGGCGGTTCGGCCGCCACGGGCGATGAGTCATGAGCCGCGCGCGTTACGCATATCTCGGTCCCGAGGGCACGTTCACTGACGCTGCCCTACGGGCGATGACCCGCGGGCTCGACATCGAAGCAATTCCGATGGTCGACGTTCCGGCCGCTTTGACCGCGGTCCGTGAAGGTGAGGCCGATTACGCCGTCGTCGCCATCGAGAACACCGTTGAAGGCGGCGTCACCGCCACTCTCGACACCTTGGCCGAAGGCGCGCCGCTGCGGATCGTTGAGGAAATCGTCATTCCCGTCGCGTTCGAGCTCGTTGCGCGAGAGCCGATGACACTCGAGTCCGTCAAGCGCATCAGTGCCCATTCGCACGGCCTTGCACAGTGCAGACGGTGGATCGCCGCCCACCTCGGTGACGTCATTCAGATTTCGGCGACGTCGAATGCCGCTGCGGCAGTGGCGCTCGCGGAGGGTACGGCCGACTTTGATGCGGCGCTTGCTCCCCCCGGCACTGCTGAGCGCTTGGGGCTCGCACTCGTCGCGGACAACGTCGCAGACAACGCCTTGGCCGCCACGCGCTTTGTCTGCGTGGCTCAGCCCGGCCCGCTTCCGGCGCCCACGGGAGCCGACAAGTCGACGCTCGTCGTTCACTTGTCGACCGACCGTGCCGGTTCACTCCTCGAAATGCTTGAGCAGTTCTCCGCGCGCGGCATCAACCTTTCACGCATCGAGTCACGCCCGCGCGGCGACAAGGTGGGCGAGTACTCGTTCTCGATCGATGCGCTCGCCCACGTGGCGGAGGCGCGTTTCGCGGAGGCGATGGTGGGGCTCAAGCGCACATGCCCACTCGTCGTGTTCTTGGGCTCGTACCCGATCGCAGGTGGCGTGCAAACGCCGGTGCAGGAGGGCACATCGGACGCCGATTTTGCCGACGCTCACGCGTGGGTTGAATCGCTGCGTCGCGGTGAGGTTTAACCGTCCGCGTTTTCTGGCTCGCGGTTGCCCTTGCGGTTCTTGGCAACGCGAACCTGTAACGCACCGGGATCGACAGACGCCGTCACTTTCCTCGCGAGGCCGAGCGGTTCGCCGTCTGCTTGGACGGGACGCAAGTGGTCCATTGACACCACAAACTTCTGCCCCCGGGCGTGATCAATGCGCGAGGCGCCGTACGCCTTCAGCACGTCGGGCT
>JAEYUX010000037.1 GCA_023432235.1 Actinomycetes bacterium | reverse complement strand
GCGCCGCATCCGATCTCGCGCCGTTCTTCTGTGACTACGTCACCAAGGTCATCACGCAGCACGAGGCGTTCCGCGGCGAGGGCAAGCGTCTGCTCTACAACGGTGGACTCCGCATCATCACCACGCTGGACGTCGACATGCAGACGTACGCGAACGATTCGGTGCGCAAGCACGCGCCGATTGACGACCCGTCCGGCATCGAGGACGCGCTCGCTGCGCTCGATGTGAAGACCGGCAACATCGTCGCGATGGCGCAGAACCGTTACTTTGACCCGACGTCCAAGGCGCCGTACTCGACAGCGATCAACCTGTCCGTGTCCCGTGACCTCGGCGGTTCGCGAGGTTTCTCGCCAGGATCATCGTTCAAACCTGTGATCCTCGCAGCGTGGCTCGACTCTGGGCGCGCATTGCGGGAGTACGTCTCCGGCTACCAGCGCACCTACACGGACGGTGAGTTCCGTGCATGTGGCGCTCCGTACACCCCGCTGCGCTGGAGCCCTGGCAACGTCGAGGCTTCCGAGAACCGCCAGACGTCCGTGCTCGACGCCACCGCCTACTCCGTCAACACCGCGTATGTGTCAATGGCGCACGCGCTCGACTTGTGTGAGATCCGCGATATGGCAGTGGCGCTCGGCTTTGAGCGTGCTGACGGCGCGGAGATCGAGACCGTGCCGTCAATCTCCCTTGGAACCCAGAACGCCTCGCCGTTGACGATGGCCTCGGTGTACCAGACGTTCGCCAACCGTGGTGTCCACTGCGAACCGCGTGCGATTCTTGAGATCACCAACCTCGACGGCACACCCGCGTACTTCGACAACGGCGACGAGGTGAAGCCACCGGACGTCGCGTGTACACAGGCGATCCGTCAAGACGTGGCGGACGGGGTCACCTACGCGATGAGCAAGGTGATGGATTACGGCACCGGCAAGCGCCTCAACATCGGCATGCCGAGCGCTGGCAAGACGGGCACGTCGCAGGAGAACAAGCACCTGTGGTTCGTCGGTTACACCCCCTACCTGGTCGCTGCGGCATGGGGTGGCAACGCCGAGGTGGACCAGGCC
The DNA here is from genome assembly GCA_023432235.1 of Actinomycetes bacterium. Taxonomy (GTDB): domain Bacteria; phylum Actinomycetota; class Actinomycetes; order Actinomycetales; family Demequinaceae; genus Demequina. Next base: position 1,885 of record JAEYUX010000037.1, on the reverse strand, counting down.
CTGCAGGGCACGACCATCGGCGGCAAGCGCCTGCGCTACTGGTACGGCGCTGACCTCGGTGGGCCGGTCTGGTACGACTTCATGGTCCGCGCAGCCCAGAAGTACCCCGCAGAGGGCTTCCCGGAGCCGACGTCGCAAATCCTCAATGGCATCCAGAAGCCGGTCCCGGACGTGGTGACGGGCGGTCTCAGCGAGAAGGACGCACAGGTACTCATCAACGACGCAGGCTTCAACTACGCGAAGTCAGCGGAGCTCCTCTACCGTCCAGGCGTGCCTGCGGGAACGATCGTTCATCAGGAGCCAGCCGCGGGAACGCTCCTGCTCGGTGGTAGCACCGTCACGTACTACATCTCAACGGACGCATACCCGAGCTGGTGGTACAACTGGCCATCCGGCTGGGATCCGCTGCAGGCACCATCTGACTGGTGGGGCGGCGCATGGCCGCCAACCGGCTGGACCCCGAACAACCCGTCCAATGGATGGGACCCGACGCCCGACCCTGATCCGGGCGGCGGTGGTCCCGGCGGCGGTGGTCCCGGTGGCGGCGGTGGTCCCGGTGGCGGTGGCCCCGGCGGTGGCGGCGGCGGTGGCGGCTAAGCCGTGAGTGCACTCGGCCGCATCGTGGGCGGCGTCGCGCTTGCGGGTGCTGCGGGGCTGGCGTGGGGCCTCATTGAGGCTCATGCCTTCACCGTGCGTCGCGTGAGTGTGCCCGTGCTTCCCAGCGGTGCCTCACCGTTGACTGTGCTCCACCTGTCGGACCTGCACGTCACGCCAAACCAACGCGACAAGGTTGAGTGGGTGGCGGCTCTTGCGCAGGAGGAACAGCCCGACCTTGTTGTCGTGACTGGTGACAACCTTGCTCACGCCGACGCGGTCCCGACGGTTGCGGAAGCATACGCGTCGCTCTTGCCGATCCCTGGGCTGTTTGTGTTCGGCTCGAATGACTATTGGGGACCCAAGCCCGTCAACCCATTTGCATACTTTGGTGGCCCGTCACGTTTGCGTCTCGAGCGCACCGCGTTGCCAGTCGACGACCTTCGTCGGGTATTTCTCGACGCTGGTTGGCATGACCTCAACAACGCGCGTGCATCGCTTTCCGTCAACGGCCTTAGCGTGACCGCGGTGGGCATGGATGATCCGCACATTGGGCGAGACGAGATGCCCGATTCCGCCGGACACTCAGGGGACCTCCACGTCGGCGTCGTCCACGCCCCGTACGCCCGCGCGCTCGACTCTCTCGTTGCGGATGGCGTGGACCTCATGTTTGCGGGTCACACACATGGCGGCCAGGTCTGCGTGCCGTTCTACGGAGCGCTCGTGACCAACTGCGATCTCGACACCGCTCGCGTGAAGGGACTCTCGCGATGGCCTGGAGACGTTGACGATGAGGGTTCACCGTGGTTGCACGTGAGCGCCGGAGTAGGCACATCGCCGTTTGCGCCTGTGCGCTTTGCGTGCAGACCCGAGGCAACGGTGCTGACATTGGTGCCTCGCGCCTGAAGCGCGGGAGCCGATTTCGCGGGAGCCGATTTCGCGGGAGCCTCGCGGGTCAGATATCCTAAGCAGGCTTTTCACGGGGTGTGGCGCAGCTTGGTAGCGCGCTTCGTTCGGGACGAAGAGGCCGCAGGTTCAAATCCTGTCACCCCGACCCAGCATGAACCACCAGAGGGCCGACGCCCAGCGGCGGCCCTTTTGTGTGCCTGCCGCGCGCTGCACCACCCGCCTCCCTCCACCCCACCCGCCTCCCTCCACCCCACAGAAGGCACTGCGGGTCGATCTGGTCGTGGTGCTAGCCCTCGCTGCCTTCCAGCGCAGGGGAAGGGGCGGGACAGTGGCGCGGGAGGGGCGGGACAGTGGCGCGGGAGGGGCGGGACGGAGGACGGGG
>JAEYUX010000018.1 GCA_023432235.1 Actinomycetes bacterium | reverse complement strand
TTCCTCGCGAGGCCGAGCGGTTCGCCGTCTGCTTGGACGGGACGCAAGTGGTCCATTGACACCACAAACTTCTGCCCCCGGGCGTGATCAATGCGCGAGGCGCCGTACGCCTTCAGCACGTCGGGCTGACGGAAGCCAGCGCCCTGGGCGATGACGTTGCCAAAGAGCTCGGTCCAGCCGACGATGCCCGCGCGGGCATCAAGGGTGACGACGTCGAGAGTGCCATCGGTTGCCGATGCATCGGGCACCAGGGTGAGCCCTCCAGGAAGGCGGCCGACATTGGCGAAGAGCACCGTCCGCATCTGGCCCTGCACTTCGGGAGAGCCGTCCACGCTCACTGTCGCGCGCATGCGCTTTTCGCCCATGTGCTTGAGCGCAGCGAAGAAGTAGGCGACCCAGCCAAGACGGCGCTTGAGACGCTCATCGGCTCCGGCGACCATCTCGGCGTCCATGCCCGCGCCTGCCATGACGAGGAAGAGATGCCGTGAGTCATCGCCGCGTGGCCCGCGCTCAAGGTCAAGCCAGCCCACATCCATCGAGAGGTTCTCACCCTCGAGCGCGATGCGAAGTAGCGACGGAATGTCGCCCAGCGGCAACTCGACGTTACGTGCAAAGAGGTTGCCGGTCCCCATCGGGATGATCGCGAGTGGAATACCTGTTCCCGCGAGCTCTGCCGCCACTGCGCGGACGGTTCCGTCACCACCCAGCGCGACGACAACGTCGGCCCCTGCCTCGATCGCCTGACGCGCCGCCTCGCTGCCCGCGTCCTCGGGCGTGGTGAAGAGCCACATCGGTTGCGGCATGTAGCGAATGGAGCATGCGCGCAACGCTTGCTCGCGTGCTTCGGCCATGCCCGGCTTCGTGGGATTGGCGATGAAGGCGATGCGCTCGATTCCGCGCTCAGCCGGAGCGAAGTCGCCCATCTGGGCAACGGGAAGGGCCCGAATGCCGAGGACGCGTCGCCAAAAGGGCGGTACTGCAATGGGATCGCGTGTGCCGATCCGCCGGGTAATGGTTGCCGCAAGTACAAATGCCAGGATGCCCGAAAGAAGCGCCACGCTGGCGATGACGTACGCCACCACAAGAGGTGCCATGCCCTGAGCCTACGACGCCGTCGATAGACTCGTCGCATGATTGACCTCGCACTTTTGCGTACCGAGCCCGACGTTGTCCGTGCCGCGCAAGTGTCGCGGGGCGAGGATCCCGGCTTGGTTGATGAGGTGCTTGCCGCTGACGAGCGCCGCCGGGCCGCTCTCGCAGGTTTCGAAGCGGCCCGGGCTGAGCAAAAGTTGATTGGCCGCGATGTGGCCAAAGCGCAGGGCGATGAGAAGACGGCGCTGCTCGCGAAGACGAAGGAGCTGGCCGAGCGGGTGAAGGCCCTCCAGGCCGAGGCCGATGAAGCCGACGCTGCCGCCAAGTCGCTTCTCATGAGCATCGGCAATATCCCTGAGCCGGGGGTGCCGGCCGGTGGCGCCGACGATTACGCCGTGGTGAAGACCGTGGGCACGCCGCGCAATTTTGCGGCCGAGGGCGTTGAGGTGAAGGACCACCTTGCGATTGGCGAGGGTCTGCGGGCGATCGACATGGAACGCGGCGCGAAGGTGTCCGGCTCGCGCTTCTTCTTCCTCACGGGCATCGGCGCCCGCCTCGAGCTAGCGATTCTCAACGCGGCGATGGACACGGCGTTGCGCCATGGGTTCTCGCCGATGATCACGCCGACGCTCGTGCGCCCGGAAACGATGTCCGGCACCGGATTCTTGGGTCAGCATGCGGATGAGATCTACTACCTCGAACGCGACGAGCTCTACCTCACGGGAACGTCAGAAGTCGCCCTTGCTGGCTACCACACGGACGAGATCATCGACCTCTCGGCGGGACCTTTGCGGTACGCGGGATGGAGCGCGTGCTACCGCCGTGAGGCAGGCTCGGCAGGCCGCGACACTCGTGGCATCATTCGCGTCCACCAATTCCACAAGGTGGAGATGTTCGCCTTCACGCGCCCAGCCGACGCCGCTGCCGAGCACGAACGCTTCCTCACGATCGAGGAGGAGTTCCTCCAGGGACTTGAACTGCCATACCGCGTGATCGACACCGCGGCGGGCGATCTCGGGTCAAGCGCGGCCCGCAAGTTCGACTGCGAGGCGTGGTTACCCAGCCAAGAACGGTGGCTTGAGGTGACGTCGACCTCCAACTGCACCACGTTCCAGGCCCGCCGGTTGGGAGTGCGCGAACGCGTCGAGAAGGGAACCCAACCGGTCGCGACGATCAACGGCACCATCGGCACCACGCGCTGGATTGTCGCGCTGCTTGAGAATCACCAGCAGGCGGATGGCTCGGTGTATGTGCCCGCACCGTTGCGCCCGTACCTGGGCGGACTTGAGGTGCTCGAGCCCGTCACCTGAGTGACGCCGCGTTCACCAGAACGTCACGTGCGGATTGGACGGCGCGTCACTCCCGCGTCGTAAGGTCAGTGCATGGCCTTTCTTCCCGAGCCCGTCGACACCACGCTCGGCGATGACGATTGGCGCCTTGTCGGTCTCGACATCGACGGCACTCTCATGCACTGGGGAGGAGACATCTCCGAGCCGGTTGCCACCGCCATCGCCGAGGCGCGAATGAGCCGCAATCACGTGGTGCTGGCGACGGGGCGCAACATTCTTGCCACGGTTCCCGTCGCGCACCGCCTGGGGATCAAGCGTGGGTACGTCGTGTGCTCAAACGGTGCGCTGACGCTCAAGCTCAACCCTGCGGCTCGGGATGGTTATGAGGTGGTGGAAACCGTCACCTTCGATCCCGCCGACGTGCTGGCAGCGATTCGTGTCGAGATGCCCGACGCTCTGGTTGCGGTTGAGGATCTCGGCACCGGATTTCGAGTGACGCGGCACTTCCCGATGGGTGAGTTGACGGGTGAACAACGCATCGTCAGCTTTGATGAGCTCGCAGCACACCCCGTCACTCGCGTTGTGATCCGGGCGCCCGGTGCTGACGTCAGTCACTTTGACGCGATCGTGCAACGGCTCGGGCTCACGGATGTCACGTACGCCGTCGGGTACACCGCTTGGCTTGACCTCACACCGCCCGGGGTGACCAAAGCGTCGGCCCTCGAGCGTATTCGCCAACAGCTCGGCGTCCGCCCGGAGCACACGGTTGCGGTGGGGGATGGCAACAATGACGTCGACATGCTGCGTTGGGCTGCACGCTCGTACGCCATGGCGAACGCGCCTGAGCACGTCGCAGCAGCCGCCAAGGCGCGCATTGGACATGTTGAAGAGGACGGCGTGCTTGACGTGCTCACGTCACTCATCGATCCGGCGAGGGTGGCGATTTAGCCGTGGTTGCTGAGCAAGTAGCCCACCGCCGTTGGCTCAACGGCGAAGGGACGCGCTTGCTCGATTTTGCCGAGCACAGCGCGGTTGACGGCGGCTTTGGTTGGCTCGATGACAATGGCAACGTTGACGATGAGCGTGGCGTCGAGTTGTGGATCACCGCCCGCATGACGCACTGTTTCGCGCTCGCTCATTTGCGTGGCCGTCAGGGCGCTTTCAACCTTCTGAACCATGGGATGGAAGCGCTGGTCGGTCCGTTGCGCGACCATGAACACGGCGGCTGGTTCGCCCACATCGGGGGGAGTGCGGGTAGCGACCACTCCAAGGCGTTCTATGCCCACGCATTCGCGGTTCTTGCGGCGTCCTCTGCGACTGCCGCGGGGCATCCGGATGGCCAGAGCCTCCTTGACCACGCACTCCACGTGGTCGACGAG
>JAEYUX010000146.1 GCA_023432235.1 Actinomycetes bacterium | reverse complement strand
GGCGGGCTCGCGATGCTCATTGCGGGCGCCGTGGCCGAATGGTGGTGCCGTATCGGTCCGTCAGACGAGGACGACATCCCCGAGGGGCCCGCCGCGGGAGTGGCACACTAGTCGCATGACCTGGTACAGCCCGCAAGGCGTGACCTGGACGGCGGCCTCCACCCGGCTGATCCCGGTTCGACTCATTACCATCGCCATCGTTTATGTCCCCCCGCTCGTGGCGCTCGTTATTTTGTCGATGACGGTGGCGCCCGGTCTGTGGTGGGCGGTTGGTGGCGGCATCATCACGATGCTGTGGAGCGTATGGGTTGGCGTGCGGCTCGTGCTCGTTCACGGTTGGGCAGAACGTGACGATGACCTGCTCGTGCGCCGAGGGCGCCTCGTACGACGTGTCACCGTGGTGCCATACGGCCGGATGCAATATGTCGAGGTGATCGCTGGGCCAATCGCCCGCGCCTTCGGGCTGTGCTCGATCAAGCTTCACACCGCATCGCCCGGCACCGATGCCACACTGGACGGTGTCCCTGCGGCCGAAGGCGAGCGGCTGCGGGACCGCTTGACCGAACGCGGAGAGGCCCAGTTGGCGGGTCTATGAGCGAGTCGACCGACCGCGTGTACACGGCCCCGCGCGAGTGGGCGCATGTGCACCCCGTTTCTCCACTGCTTGGCGGCTGGGCCGTCATGGCAGGTGCTGTCGGCTATTGGTTCACCGCTGGTCCGGGCGCGCCCGGCGACGATGACGAGTCGGCGTCGTTCGACATCAATCTCCCCATCTCGCGCTTGGCGTTGTTCGTCTTTCTTGGCGCGCTCGTCGCGGTCGCATTTGGCTACCTGTTCTGGTGGTTTCACACGTACCGAATCACCGATGAAGCGATCGAGCAGCGCAAGGGCGTGTTGTTCCGCCAACACCGGCAAGCGCGGCTCGATCGCATTCAGGCGGTGGACGTCGTGCAGCCGCTGTTGGGGCGCATCTTCGGATTTGGCAAGGTGTCGATCGAGGTTGCGGGGGGCGAGAACTCCGGCATTCAGCTTCAGTTCTTGAGGCTTGCCGACGCTGAGGCTCTCCGTAACGAGGTGCTCGCTCTTGCCGCAGGCTTCAAGGCCGAAGTGGCGGCGAAGAGGGAAGGCACGAACGGCTTCCATCTGAAGGAAGAACTCGAGTCCTTCAAACTCGCCCCCGCTCCAGGCAGTGCTCACACCGCTGTGGGCGCCGCGCCGGAGCGTCGTCTTGTGACGGTGCCAATCCCGCGTCTCCTGCTGTCGATCCTCTTCAGTTGGGGCGCGGTGGGTGTCGTTGTTTCGATGCTCATCTTCTTCAGTGGCGCGGTTGTCATCGGTTTCATCGCGCCAGATGTCGACGTCATGGCTGCCGTGCTCGGAGGCGGCCTCACTGGTGGTCTTGCCGGCCTGTTGGGTGCCGCGTCGTACGCATTCGCCACCCTCAATCGCGGGATGAACTTCCGGCTCGGCATTTCGCAAGACGGCGTCCGCCTCGCGCACGGCCTGCTTGAGACTCGACGCCAAACGGTGCCGCCGGGCCGGGTGCAGGCCGTCCATTTCAAGCAGTCGTTGTTGTGGCGACGGCGTGACTGGTGGCAGATCGTCATCAACGTCGCCGGCTATCAAGACAATCAAATCGCGGTGTCCACGCTCCTGCCCGTTGGCACCCGTGATGAGGCGCTCCTCGCCCTGTGGACCGTGTTGCCCGATCTCGGGGACCCGGACGCGGAGGGGACAGTGTCGCGCGCGCTGTCGGGTTCTGGAGACGACGGCGGTTTCACCGCATCCCCGCGTGCTTCGCGGTGGGTTGACCCCTTGCAGTGGCGCCAGCGCGGAGTGCGGGCTACCGAGACGGCACTGTTCATCCGGCGCGGCAGGCTCGTTCGCGAGTTGATCGTTGTCCCCCACGAGCGCACCCAGTCGCTCGCCCTCACCCAGGGGCCTCTTGACCGGCTCCTTGGCCTCGCCAGCGTCCACGTTCACTCGACGCGCGGCATGGTTCGTCCGGTCGCGGCACACCTTGCAGTCGCGGACGCGATCGACCTCCTCGAGTCGCAAGCACATCGCGCCCGGCAACGCCGCCAGCTTCAGACGCCGGAGCAGTGGATGGCGAAGGTGGGCCTCGCCGAGGACCCTGCTAATGAGCAGTGAGCGCCCCGCCCGCCTGAGCGTCGGCATCGTGGGCGCCGGCAAGGTCGGCGCGGTTATCGGCGCTGCCCTTGCTCGTGCAGGCCACCGCGTCGTCGGGGCCTCGGGAGTCTCCGAGGAATCCCGCAGTCGCATCGATACGCTCTTGCCGGGAGTGCCTCGCCTTGACGCGGATGACGTGGTCGCAGGTGCGGAGGTCGTCTTTCTCACGGTGCCGGACGACGCCGTGGCTGAGCTTGCAAGCGGCCTCGCACGGCTTGGCTTGTGGCGCCAAGGACAAATCGTCATTCACTGTTCAGGCACCCAAGGCCTCGCCGCCCTCGAAGCAGCGTCAAGCGTCGGCGCCATCGCGATGGCGATTCACCCCGCGATGACCTTTACCGGCACATCGCTTGACCTCGACAGAATGGCAGGAGCGACGTGGGCGGTGACGGCGCCGGCACCGTTTGTGCCGATCGCGCAGGCGCTCGTTGTCGAGATGGGCGCGGACCCCGTGGTCATTGCCGACGCTGCCCGGCCGCTGTACCACGCGGCTCTTGTTCATGCTGGTAATCACGCCGTAACGCTCGTCGCCCAGGCCTCAGCAATGCTTGCCGCTGCGGGAATCGAGGAGCCGGGCAAAGTGTTGAGTCCTTTAGTTCACGCGTCAGTTGACGGCGCGCTCGGGGATGCCCCGGGAGCCGTCAACACGCTCACCGGTCCGGTGGTGAGGGGTGATGCGGGTACTGTCGCCGCGCACGTGGCGGCACTGGCGCATCAGCCAGAGGCGCTCGCGGCGTATCGTGCGATGGCACGTGCCACCGCTGACCTCGCTCTTGCGGGGGGCCGACTCGGCCCCGCGCCGTATGCGGCAATCGTCGCCGCCCTTGGAGAGAAGTGACCATGCGGATCGTGCACACAGCGGCGGAACTCTCTGCCTTTGCCACGTCCGGCACGCGTGCCGTGGTGATGACGATGGGCGCGTTGCACGAGGGGCACCTTGCATTGGTGCGCGCGGCTCGAGACCTGGCGGACCAAGTGGTCGTCACCGTCTTCGTCAACCCGCTTCAGTTCAATGACCCGGCCGATCTGGAACGCTACCCACGCGATCTTGAGGCCGATGCCGCGCTGCTCGAACCCCTTGGCGTTGACGTGATCTTTGCCCCTGCTGTTGCCGAGGTGTACCCAGGTGGCGAGCCCACGGTGACGGTCAACGCAGGTGCGATCAACGCGGTGTTTGAAGGCGCGGCCCGGCCAGGTCACTTCGATGGTGTTCTCACCGTGGTGCTGAAGCTCCTCAACCTCACCAAGCCTGACATCGCGTTTTTCGGCCAAAAGGACGCGCAACAGGTCATCGCGATCCGTTCGATGGTGCGTGATCTCAATGTGCCAGTGCGCATTGAGGTGGTCCCCACGGTGCGAGACGCGGATGGCCTCGCGATGTCGAGCCGCAACGTGTTCTTGTCTCCCGAAGAGCGTGCCGACGCGCTCGTGCTGAGCCGTGCATTGGGGGAGGCGGGTCAGGTGCTGCGGGAAGGCGGCGGCGCTGCGCTTGCCGTTGCCGTCGCCCGCGGAGCGCTCGCCGAGGTGCCTGCCGTCGATGTCGAGTATGTGGGGGCGCTCGACCCCGCGTCGGCAGCACCCGTCGCGGACGACTACCGTGGTGAGGTAGTGATCGCGATTGCCGCACGTGTGGGGCAGACGCGACTCATTGACAACGTGGTGGGGTGGGCCGGACCGCGTCCCGCTCCCGAACCGTCCGAGGAGGACGACGCATCGTGACCCCTCACTCGCTTCAGCGCCCGATGATGATCTCAAAGGTCCATCGCGCGACGGTGACGCAGGCGGATCTGCATTACGTGGGTTCCATCACCATCGACGCGACGCTCTTGGAGGCCGCAGACATCCTGCCAGGCCAGCAAGTTGACGTGGTGGACGTGACGAATGGCGCCCGTCTCACGACGTACGCCATTCCCGGCGAGGCCGGTTCGGGCATCGTGTGCATCAATGGTGCCGCGGCTCACCTCATCCATGAGGGCGACCTTGTCATCGTCATCGCGTACGGCATGATGTCCGACGCTGACGCACGGGCGTACGCGCCGAACGTCGTCTTTGTCGACGAGCACAATCGAATCGTCGAATTAAGTGACGAGCCCGGCCAAGTTCCGCCCGGCGCTGGCCTTGAACCGTCTGGCCTCGACATTCACCACTTTCGCGTTGAGGGCTGGGATGCCTATCACGCTCATGCTGGCCGTACCGAGCGGGACGCCTAGCGAAGGACGCGCCATCGAGGCTGTGCACATGCCTCGCCTCGCGCGGTTCTAGGCTGTGCGCATGACTCGCTTCGCACAGCGGCTCTCGGCTCCGTCACCTGGCTGGACCGTTGAGGCCGACGTCATCGTCGTGGGATCCGGTGTAGCGGGCCTCACTGCTGCTCTTGAGTTGCGACGCCGTGTGGGCAAGGTCCTCATTGTCACCAAGGGGCAACTCAGTTCCGGCAACACCGTCTGGGCGCAAGGCGGAATCGCTGCGGCGCTTGATCCCGAAGACACGCCTGATGAGCACCTTGAGGACACCCTTGTCGCTGGCGCTGGCTTGTGCTCACGGGAGGCGGTACGCGCTCTCGTCACCGAAGGCCCCGAGCGAGTGCGCAAACTCGTTGACCGCGGCGCGAACTTCGACATGCAGGCGGACGGCCGCATCACGCTGACACGCGAGGGTGGCCACCACCGCGACCGCATCGCGCACGCCGGTGGCGACGCCACCGGAGCCGAGATTTCGCGCGCCCTCGTGTCGCGCCTTGAGGCCGTACGCCAAGACCCGCATGTGGAGATTCTTGAAGGCGCGATGGTGGTGGATCTTCTCACTGCAGCGCCGGGGCCCGACGGCCGTCCTGGCCCGGTGTGCGGCGTCACCCTTCACGTCATCGGCGAGGGGACTCGCGACGGCATCGGCGCGGCTCTTGCCAAGGCGGTGGTGGTCGCTACCGGCGGAATCGGCCAGGTGTACGTCTCGTCAACTAATCCAGCGTCGGCCACCGGCGACGGCGTGGCTGCGGGCTTGCGCGCAGGAGCCGCGATCGCGGACATGGAGTTTGTGCAGTTCCACCCCACGGTGCTGTGGCAGGGTGCCGGTGCTCGCGGGCAACTTCCGCTCATCTCTGAAGCGGTGCGGGGCGAAGGCGCACACCTGCTCAACGCGTCCGGCGAACGCTTCATGGTGGGCCGCCATCAACTCGCGGAGCTTGCGCCGCGCGACGTTGTGTCGCGCAACATCGTGCGGGTGATGGAGGAGGAGGGCTCTGAGAACGTCTTCCTCGATTGCCGTCATCTGGGGGCGGAGTTCTTGCGCGAACGTTTCCCCACCATTTGGGAGCGGCTCGAGGAACACGGTCTCGATATGGCGACGGATCTCATCCCTGTCGCGCCGGCGCAGCACTTCCACTCGGGAGGCATCCTCACCGACCTCAACGGCCGCTCGACGTTACGCGGTCTTTATGCCATTGGCGAGGCCGCATGCTCGGGAGTCCACGGCGCTAACCGTTTGGCATCGAACTCACTTCTTGAGGGCTTGGTCTTTGCGACTCGTTCCGCGGCCGACGCTGCAGGACTGGTCGACGACGGCACACTTGCGCATGCCGAACCGGTCGAGCGGTCGGGCGACGCCATCTTGGTGCCTGCCACGATGCGTCCGCGTATTCAAGCAGTCGCACACCGAGGCGCCGGACCTTTCCGCGACGCCGCCGGTTTAGCGTCGGCCCAAGAAAAACTTGCTGGAGCGCGCGCGCTGTTCCAAACGGGAGACAGCCCCGCCGTCATGCCCCAGGTTGCCGAGTGGGAGACGTCAAACGTGCTCGCATGTGCGTCCCTCATCACGGAGGCGGCGTATCTCCGTGAAGAAAGCCGCGGTGGTCACCAACGGACGGACTTCCCCGAGACTGACGACGAGCGCTTCCGGGTGCGATTGGCGGCGTCGCTGCGCCCCGACGGCGAACTGGAACTGGTGAAGGCCCCAATCGATCTTGGCTAGCGCGCGCCGTCCGCGCGGACGAGCGGGAGGTGTGGCAACGCTGCGGCCATCGTCAGCATGCCGCCGTCGAAGTTCGCGGAGTCGATGCCTGCTTGAGTGAGAATGCGGTGCGCGAGGTAGGAGCGGAAGCCTGAGGCGCAGTGCACCCGAACTGGCTTGCCTGCAGCCGCGGTGCGGATCTCATCGAGCCGTGCACGGACCTCAGTGTGAGGCACGTTGATCGCTTCGGGTAGGTGACCGCGGGCGAACTCAGCAGGCGAGCGAACATCAACGATCAATGCGTTGGCTCGCGCCCACTCGACATCGCTGGCTCCCCACGTGGTGAGAATGCCCGAGACGTGATTTTGCATCATGAAGCCGAGCATGTTGACCGGGTCCTTTGCCGAGCCATAAGGCGGCGCATACGCGAGCTCAAGTTCCGCGAGGTCGTCAGCACCGAAGCCTGCTCGGAGCGCCGTTGCAAGCACGTCGATGCGCTTGTCGACTCCTTCGCGGCCGACGCCCTGGGCGCCAAGGAGCGTCCCATCTGGCGAAAACGTCGCAAGCATGTGCATCTGCTGCGCGCCGGGGTAGTACCCGGCGTGGTTCGCGTGATGCGTGTGATGCTGGACGTATTCGATCCCGGCGGCGTCGAGCATCCGCGGGCTCGCACCCGTGAGCGCCGCGGTGAGGCCAAACAACCGCACGATCGCGGTTCCCAACACGGGCTTTGCGGGAGTTGCGACGCCCAGAATGGATTCGGCGGCGCGGCGACCCTGGCGATTAGCGGGCCCTGCCAACGGCACCGGGGCGGTGGTGCCCGTGATGGCGTGAGGTACGGCGGTCGCGTCACCCACCGCCCACACGTGCGGATCGCTCGTGCGTTGCTCCGCATCGACAAGAATCGCACCACGTTCGTCGAGGTCGAGACCTGCCGCCTTCGCGAGCGCCGTGTTCGGCCGGACGCCCACCGAGACCACAACGATGTCGGCCGGGACCGCTGTGCCGTCGCCGAGAGACACGATGACAGGTTCGGCGTCGTCGATGCCCTGCGCGGTGATGGCAGTTGCAGCAACTCCGGTCCGGACGCTCACGCCATTGGAGACAAGTTCTTGTTCGACAAGGTGGGCAAGCTCAGGGGCGAGCGGCGGCAGTACCTGCGGCGCCAACTCGACAACCGTGACGTCGAGCCCGCGCGTGCGCAGCGCCTCCGCCGTCTCCAGTCCGATGAAACCGGCACCCATGACGACGGCGCTGCGGGCGTTTTCGACACGTGACGCCAAGCCGGTCGCGTCATCGACCGTACGCAAGTGGGTGACCTGAGGGAGGTCAATACCGGGGATGGGCGGTACGGCGGCCGACGCTCCTGGGGCAAGCACCAGTGCGTCGTACGTCAGCTGGTACTCGCCATCCGGGCCTTTCGCCGTGATAGCACGTGCCTGGCGATCAATTGCCGTGGCCTCGGTGTGCACGCGGACGTCGAGATTGAGCGTCGAGCGAAGCGTTGCCGGGGTATGGAGCAACAGAGAATCGCGGGAGGTGATGTCGCCGCTCACGTGATACGGCAGGCCGCAGTTGGCGAAAGAGACATCGGGCCCCTTTTCGAGCACGATGATCTCGGCATGCTCGTCGAGCCTGCGCGCCCGCGCGGCCGCGGACATTCCTCCTGCGACGCCGCCGACAATGACGATGCGCATGCTGCACTCCTTTGACCCGTTGATCCTTTGACCCGCTGACCCGCTGATCCTTTGATCGGCTGACCCGTCCCAGTGTGGGAAGACTGCACCTACCTTACGATACCCCCGGGGGTATAGCAAACTTGTGACTCGCTAGTGTGTTCCCGTGACTCGACTCAACCGTGCCAGCCTCGTTGGCGCCACGTTTGTGACCTTGGTCGTCTTTGGACTCGTGATCCCGATTGTTGCCGAGCAGGGGCCGTCAACTCAGCGGCTCTCAGAGGACACCGTCGTTGGCACCGTGTATGGCGAGGTGACACTACCTGCCGGGTGGGATCTCGACATTGCCGCTGCTGCCTCGAGTAGTCCGGTCGTGCGCAAGCGAGATGTCACGATCGGTGTCGGAGACGGTGTGTGGTTTGAGGGTTCCGCCGGCCTCCTAGAGAACATTGCCGAGCTGGTTTACGACACCCCGCCCGTCATACCTCCCGCTCCTGATGACGACGGGTTATTCAGCGGCCTTGCTGACCCGTTGAGTAACAGTGCCGACGAGTACGAGCCCACGCGCGACGTGTTCCGCATCACCGCGGGAGTCAACGCTGGCCCAGACGAACCGCGCTTTGTGGACGTGGTGCGTTACGGGGAGTCAGTCATCTTTGTCCTTGTGCGCGGCGATGCCGATGGTGTGGAGAGAGAACTCGATACCGTCCGGGCCATCGTGGACTCGGTCACCTTCTTTAGCGCCGAGCCAGGTTTGGAGCCGCGCCCATGAAAGAGCTGACAAGGCGCCGTTTCGCAGTCCCTGCCTTCGCGTTCGCGCGCGTTTCATGGTGGATGCTCGTGGTGATCCTTGCCCTTGGGCTCGCCTTTTACGTGGGGGCCCTGTGGGACGGGATCGTGACGTTCCCTGCCGTGGGCGTGCTCGGTGTGGTGCTCGCGACGCCGCTCGGTATTGCGTGGTGGTGGCTCCTGCGTTTGCCCCAGTTGTGGGTGCGCATTCGGCGCTCAACTGCGTGGGTCGCTTTCGGGTGGGGCGCGGTGGTGGCCACCGGCATCTACGCCCTGCCCTCGAACAGCGCGCTCATCACCATTCTTGGCCAGCGCGTGGGTATCGACTTCGCCCAAGCATGGGGCCCCGCGCTCGCTGCGCCGCTCACCGAAGAGGTCGGTAAAGCTTTTGCGATCGCAATGATCCTTGCGGTGACGCGCGAGAAACTACGCACACCAATGGACGGCGCGCTGATTGCGGGCTTCGCGGGTCTCGGCTTCACGCTCACTGAGGACATCCTGTACGGCTTCAACGTTGCCTACATCAGTTTTGGTGAGAACCCCGTGGTCTCGACTCTCATCGTGTTCTTCATGCGCGCCGTGTTGTTTGGCGCGGTCTCGCACGT
>JAEYUX010000129.1 GCA_023432235.1 Actinomycetes bacterium | reverse complement strand
TTCACCCCGAGCAGCCGGATGCGCCCGTCCTCACCTTCGGTGACAAGGCGCTTGATATTGAGTGGGAGGTGCCGGAGTCGAAGGGTTCGCCCGTGCGCTCCTACACCTTGGAGATTTCTCCGGCCCCAGCGTCGGGTGCCAGGGTGGCGAACCTCACGGGCACGTCCTACCGCTGGACAGGTCTCGAAAATGGCGTCGCCTACCAGGTGCGAGTGCAGGCATTTAACGACGCCGTTGACCCGTCGTCATGGTCGGACTTCTCTGCAAGCGAGGTTCCCGCTGGCGTGCCAGAGCGCGTTTCCAAACCGACAACCACGCGCCTTGCACCTGTGGGTAACCGTGCGCAGATCGGCGTGAATTGGACGGTCCCGGGTGGCAACGGTGACGCTGTTGGTTCATTCACTGTCAACGCCGTGCGCGGCGGGTCCATTGTGTCGAGCCAGGACGTCGGCGCAGGTGTCACGAACGTCGCCTTTGCCCTCGATCCCTCGTCGAGCGACTACACCTTCACGGTGGTGGCGCATAACAAGGCAGGCGCATCCAACCCGAGCCAGCCGTCTGATCCCCGGCGGGCGTTCGTTGCCCCCGGCGCTCCCACAGGCGTCAGTGCGGTTGCCGGTGATAGGTCCCTCACGGTGTCGTTCACCCCGGGCGCGTCGAACGGTTCGGATGCGAGCTGGATCAAGTACCAGTACGCGCTCAACGGTTCCGATTCATGGAGCGCGTTGCCTGCGAACGGCGTCATTACCGGCTTGTCTAATGGCACCTCGTACACAGTGCGGGTGCGTGCCCAGACCACCGCGGACGGGGCAACGTACAACAGCAGCGCCTCGTCGCCGTCGGCCGCGCGCATTCCGTTCGGTCCCATTGGTGCGCCGTCGGTCTCGGCAAGCCAGGGCAGCGGCCAAGTCAACTTCACGGTGACGGCGCCCGCGACAAATGGTCGCCCGATTCAATCCATCGAGTACCGCACCAAGGTGGGCTCCGGTGGATGGTCCGGGTGGACGAATGCCGGATTTACGTCGGGCAGTAAGGCCTTCAGTGTCGGCACTAGCGGGCCGGGCATCTCCGCGTCGCTCGAGGCGCGAGTGACCGCCCAAGACACCCCGACCTCGAGCACTGGATCGGCGTCGGGCACCTCGAAGCCGCGCAAGTCGTGGGTGACAAAGGGTGACAAGGAGCCCGGCTACGCGAACAGTCACCACCTTGAAATCAACTGGTCTGAGTTCGCCACCGGCACCTACACCGTGGCATGTCGGGACAGCTATGGGGACTCGGACTACATCACGCAGTACCGATACACGGTCAACGTGAACAGTTCGTCGGGCTCTCACGAACTCGGCTGCTTCTTCGGATACCCGGGCAGCCAGGTGTGGATCACGTGGGAGAGCGGCCCAGGAGCACCTTTCGATTCGAGCAGGCTTACGTGGTGACACCACATCAAGAGGAGCACTAGTGACAATGACACCCGAGCAGGCGGCGTGGTTCGCCGAGACTTTCGGCACCATTCAAAACAGCATCGGGCAAGCAGTTCTCGGCAAGGACCAGGTCATTCGGCTGGTCCTCACCGCACTGTTCGCTGAGGGACACGTGCTTCTTGAGGATGCACCGGGTACGGGCAAGACGAGCCTCGCCAAGGCGCTTGGCGCCTCGATCGACGGCACGCACTCGCGCATCCAGTTCACGCCTGACCTGTTGCCATCCGACGTGACGGGGAGCTCGATCTGGAACGAACGCCAGCGTGACTTCGAGTTCCACCAGGGCCCGATCTTCGCGTCGATCGTGCTCGCGGATGAGATCAACCGTGCCTCCCCCAAGACGCAGTCGGCGCTCCTTGAGGTGATGGAAGAGTCGCGCGTGACGGTGGACCGCACCACACACTCTGTGGGCCGTCCCTTCCTCGTCATCGCGACGCAGAACCCCATCGAACAGGCGGGCACCTACAAGCTGCCTGAGGCTCAGCTCGACCGCTTCATGATCAAGACCTCGATCGGCTACCCCGACATCACTCAGACGGCACAGGTGTTGAAGGGCGCCGCGACGCGTGACCGATCCGCCGTGCTGCCGGCTGTCATCACGACCAAGGCCGTGGCAGACATGACGGACCTCGCGGCGACTGTCCATACCGACGACGCTGTCCTCCACTACGTCGCGACGCTTGCCGAGAACTCGCGCAACGCCCCGGAGACCGTGCTGGGCGTCTCGACACGTGGTGCCCTGTCGATGGTGCGCGCCGCTAAGGTGTGGGCCGCAGCGTCGGGCCGTCACTACATCACTCCGGACGACATCAAGGCACTCGCGCCTTCGGTGTGGACTCACCGCATCGTCCTCGATGCGGAGGCCGAGTTCGAAGGCGCCACCGCGCCGCACGTGATCGAGCGGACGCTGGCCGAGGTGGCGGCGCCCCAGTCCCGAGCCTGACTCACATGACCTCTGTCCAGTCGACGTCGCCTGCGCCGTCAAAGCGGCCGCCGCGGGTGCGGTGGTGGAAGGCCGTTGTGGTCCCCACCATCGAGCCGGTGGCGGACGTTGTCATGCCCGTAGCGCGCGTTGTGACGGGCCTTGGCTGGACTGTTGTCATCGCAGGCATTGCCGCCGCGATCGCGGGGCTGCGTTATGACTGGTGGGAGCTCATCACGATCGCGTGCATCATCGCCGTGCTCATCGGGCTGGGCAGCATCTTCTTGGTCGGCCGCACCCGGTACGTGACCAACCTCGACCTCAGCCGAGACCGCGTTGTCGTAGGGGAGCGGGCCGTTGGTGCTTTGCAGTTGAGGAACCCAAGCACGCGCGCGATGTTGCCGGTCCGCATCGAGCTCCCCGTGGGCAAGGGTCTCGCGAGCTTCCAGGTGCCGCGCCTTCCCGGGGGTGCGACTCACGAGGAACTCTTCGCGATCCCGACCCACCGTCGAACGGTGCTCCAGGTTGGACCTGTCACCGCCGTGCGTGGCGACCCAGTGGGGCTCTTCGCACGCACCGTGACGTGGTCCGATCCGCTTGACCTCTTTGTCCACCCGCGGACGGTGCCGATGGA
>JAEYUX010000059.1 GCA_023432235.1 Actinomycetes bacterium | reverse complement strand
GTTGTCCTCGTTGTCTCGGATCTCACGGAAGACGCCCGCGACGAGATCGCGCGCCTCAATGCTCCCGTGGTCCTCATCGATCCGGTTGGTAGCGACTCGCATGGCTTCGCGACGGTGTCAGCAACGGACTGGGCCGGTGGGCGTGACGCGACAGCACACCTCCTTGCGCTCGGACACCGCCGCATTGGCTTCATCACGGGGCGACTCGACCTCGCGAGTCACCAGGACCGGCTCGACGGCTACCGTGCTGCACTGCGGCGTGTGGGCATCGCCGAGGACCCTCGCCTTGTGCGCGAGGGCAACTCGCTCGTTCAGGGCGGCATTGACCACGGCCGCGCACTCCTTGACCTCCTTGAGCCACCGACGGCAATCGTCTCGGGATCGGACGAGCAGGCATACGGAATCTACCTCGCAGCTCGCGAACGCGGCCTGACGATCCCCGATGACCTCTCCGTTGTCGGATTCGACGACGTCGACCTGTGCCAGTGGGTCCAGCCGACCCTGACAACCGTGCGTCAGCCTCTCGTTGACATGGCCCGTGAGGCCACCCGCATGGTCATCGAATCTGCCCGCGGGCGAACTCTCGCCCATCCCCGAGTCGAGCTCGCGACGTCGATCGTCGTACGAGAGTCGACCGCACCCCCGCGTCGAAGCGCCTAAACCGTGGCAAAGGAGTCACCCATGAACATCGCGCACCACCGCGTCGAAAACGATTTCGATCACAGGAAGACCCGCACCACTGTCTCCCTCACGGATGCCTCCGGCGCTCCCCTGGCCGGACGCGAGATCACGGTCGCCCAGAAGCGTCACGCTTTCGGCTTCGGCAACATCGGCTTTGACTTTGTGGGGCTCGCCAACGGCGAAGACGACGACGCTCCGGCAAGTCAGTTCGGTGGCGCCAAGCCTTCTCAGGCTGAGGCCCTCGAACCGTTGTGGTTCGCTCTCTACAACCACGTGACGCTGCCGTTCTATTGGCGCGGTTTCGAGCCCATCGAGGGCAAGCCGGACACCCAGCGTCTGATGAACGCAGCACGGTACTTCGCGGACAAGGGCGCCACCATCAAGGGCCACCCGCTCTTGTGGCACACGCTTGCTCCACAGTGGCTCCTCGATAAGAGCGACGCCGAGGTGGAAGCGACGATCCGCGCGCGCATCCGCCGCGATGCCTCCGCCTTTGCGGGAGTGGTCGACTTGTGGGACGCAATCAATGAGTCCGTGATCCTTCCGGTCTTCACCGCAGAAGAAAACGCCGTGACCCGTCTCGCACAATCGAAGGGCCGCATCGAGATGGTGCGGATGGCCTTTGAAGAGGGGCGAGCCGCGAACCCCCACGGTCGTTTTGTTCTCAACGACTTCGACCTGAGCGAGGACTACGAACGGGTCATTGGCGAGTGCCTCGACGCCGGCATCCAGATCGACGCCCTCGGTGTGCAGACGCACATGCATCAGGGCTTCCGTGGCGAGGAGCAGATTACGAGCATCCTCGACCGCTTTGGTCGCTTCGGTTTGCCCATTCAGATGACCGAGACCACGCTCGTCTCCGGTCACCTCATGCCGCCCGAGATCGTCGACCTCAACGACTACCAAATTCCCGAATGGTCCTCGACTCCCGAAGGTGAGGAGCGTCAGGCGGACGAGATGGTGCGTCATTACCGCACCGTCTTTGCCCACCCTGCGACCGAGTCGCTCACGTACTGGGGCCTCACCGACGCGGGTTCATGGCTTGGCGCGCCATCGGGCCTCGTTCGCGCAGACGGTAGCCGCAAGCCCGCCTACGACGCACTGCTCGGCCTCATCAAGGGTGAGTGGTGGATGAAGCCGACTACCGTCACTGCCGATGACGCTGGCCGGATCGTGATCGACGGCATCGCTGGTTGCTACACGCTGACTGCGGGAGAAGCGTCGGCCGTTGTCGATGCTTCCGCCACCGGGGATCACGAGGTCAGCGTCGCACTTGCGTAAGTCGCTCGCATCCGCCGGTTGAGGCAGGTCGCTACCCCTCGAGGTGCTGCGCGAGCAATTGGGCGAGATGGATTCCCTGCACGCCAGCGAGGTCAGAAGCCTGGGTGCGGCAACTGACGCCGTCCGCAAGGTAATACGTGCTCTCCGGAGTGCCTGCACCGGCAAGGCCCGCCTCCCGCAATGCTGGCAGCAGGGAGTTCTCGGCGACCTGGACCGATACGTCGTAATGGCCACGCTCGTAACCCCAGTTACCGGCGAGTCCGCAACAGCCAGCCGCTTCCGTCACGGTCACCCCGGCACGGGCGAGGAGGTCGCGGTCGGCCGTGTAGCCCATGACGGAGTACTGGTGGCAGTGGGGCTGCACCACAGCGGTCACGCCGTCGAGACGCGGCACCTGCCAGCCATCGCGCGGCTTCACCGTGGCACGGCCCGTCAGCACCTCGGCCAACGTGAAGGTGTTGGCAGCGACCGCGTGAGCGCGCGGGTCATCCGGCAAGAGCTCGGTAAGGTCGCCGCGCAGGACGGCGGTGCATGACGGTTCGACGCCGATGATCGGGAAGCCGTTGACGGCAAAGGGACCAAGCACCTCAAGCAAATGGGTGAGGCGCTTCTTCGCAGCGTCGAGCTGACCGGTGGAGATCCAGGTCACCCCACAGCAGGCATCCCCTGCCGTCACGAGCACGCGCAATCCCGCGTCCTCGAGAACGCGCACGATCGCGGCGGGGACATCGGGGCTTAGGCCGTCGGTGAATGAGTCGGCCCACAGCACCACGGTGTTGGTGCGGAGATCGGCGGAGCCTTCGCCGTCCGTCGGCGCCGCCGTCAGCGCATCGGCCGACGCTGGCATGGGGTGGGAGGCGACGGTCGCGCTGCGGCGGAACGGCTTTGGCGCAAAGCGCGGCAAGCCTCGGCGCGGGTCGAGACCGGCGAGAGGGAAGACCATCTTGCGAATCCACTTGACGCCGAGCACGCCATTGGCGAGCCACGGCACCCACGTGATGAGCTTCATCCAGCGCGGCAACCAGCCAATTGAGTAGTGCGGCATCGGGCGCAGCGAGCGGCGGTAGGTCTGGTGAAGCACTTCGGACTTGTAGGCCGCCATATCGACACCACTCGGGCAGTCCGCGGAACATGCTTTGCAGCTGAGGCACAGGTCAAGGCTTTCGCGCACCTCCGGCGCGGTGAGGCCACCGATGAGGCGGCCATTGATCGCGTCCTGCAGCACGCGCGCACGCCCGCGCGTCACGTCCTTCTCATCGCCGGTCGCTTGATAGCTCGGGCACATGAAGCCGGTGCCCGTGCCGATCGCGTCGGCCCGGCACTTGCCCACGCCCGTGCAGCGGTGAACGGCCTCGGTGAGGTCGCCGTGATCATGAGTGAAGGCATGGCCGACGCTCGGGCTGCGAGGGGCGCTTGGGCGGCGCAAGTCGGCGTCAAGCGGAGCGGGATCCACCATCACGCCAGGGTTCATCACGCCGTTGGGGTCAAAGAGGGCTTTCACCTCGCGGAACAGCGCGATCGCCTCGGCGCTGTACATCGCCGGCAACAGTTCGGAGCGGGCACGCCCATCACCGTGCTCACCGCTGAGTGAGCCGCCGTGGCTCGCGACGAGCGCTGCGGCGTCCTCCATGAAGGCGCGGAGCGGGCGGCCGTCTTCCTGCAACGGGATGTCGAGGCGCACGTGAATGCAGCCGTCACCAAAGTGACCAAAGGGCTGACCGGTGACGCCGTGTCGCTCCATCAGCGCATCGAAGTCACGCAGGTACGCCCCGAGCTTCTCCGGCGGAACCGCCGCGTCCTCCCAGCCGGGCCAACACTCTTTGCCATCCTCGGAGCGGCCTGCGAGTCCCGCGCCGTCTGCGCGGATCGCCCACAATTTCGCCGCTTCCACAGCGTCAGGCACCACTCGGTACACAGACGTGCCAGCGTCGGCCGCGAGCGCCGCCATCGTCTGTTCCGCCTCGGCGGGCGTAGCCCCACCCACTTCGACAAAGAGCCAGCCAC
>JAEYUX010000026.1 GCA_023432235.1 Actinomycetes bacterium | reverse complement strand
GGTGGCGGGCTCCGGTGCCGCGGCAGAGGAAGCACTGCGCGCGGCCGGCATCGATCCCCTCACTCGCGGAGAGCAGTTGGCGATCGCGGACTTTGCCCGCATCGCCGAGGCGCTGCCACACCTCAAGGCAGTGCGATGACCGCCTTTGCAGAAATCGACGGCCTGACGCGGCGCAGGGTGCGAACCCGCGCGTCCGGAAAAGTGAACCTCCAGTTGTCCGTCGGTCTCCGTCGCGAGGACGGTTACCACCCTCTCGCCACCGTGTTCCAAGCGGTTGATCTGTACGAGACGGTGACGGCGTCGGTTCGCGACGACGGCCTCATCAGCCTCGCTGTGGATGCGGCGCCGGGCTTTGAGGGCGATCTGAGCGGGGTGCCCCTTGACGAACGCAATCTCGCCTGGCAGGCAGCAGAAGCGGTGCGGGCGGAGTACGGCATTTCGGAGGGCATCGACCTCGAGATTCTCAAGGGGGTTCCCGTCGCGGGGGGTATGGCGGGCGGCAGTGCCGACGCTGCCGCGGCGCTTGTGGCGTGTGCCGAGGCCTGGGACTGCGGCGTGAGCCGGGACGATCTCATGCCACTTGCCGCGCGCCTTGGTGCGGACGTGCCGTTCGCCTTGCTCGGTCATACCGCGCTCGGTTTGGGTCGAGGCGACGACGTGTCGCCAGCGATGGCGAAGGGCGAGTTCCATTGGGTGTTCGCCCTTCAACGCCACGGCTTGTCCACTGCTGACGTGTTCGCGTACTTCGATGACCAGGTTGCCCAAGGGCGTCGCTTTGCCGCCCACCCGGAGGTCAATGCCACGGTGATGGCGGCGCTCCGGGCGGGCGACCCCGCCTTGCTTGGCGCTGCCCTCACAAACGATCTTCAAGACGCTGCGCTCGAACTGGCACCGCGACTCTTTGGCGTCATGGAGGCATGCGAAGAGGCGCTCGCGTTGGGCGTGATCGTCTCCGGCTCCGGTCCAACCGTTGCGGCACTCGCGTCGGACGCTCAACACGCCCGCGAGATCGCGGCACACCTCACCTCACGAGCGGTGGCCGACGCCGTGGTGACGGCACGTGGTCCCGCCTCAGGGACAGTCGTCCTTGAGGGTTAAGTCCCTCTACTTCTGAAGAGCGTCGCGAATTTGCGTGAGGAGCTCGATCTCCGTGGGGGAGACGGGCTCGTCAGGTGCAGGCTCATCCTTGGCGCGGCGCTTCGCGATCGCATTGAGCGGCGCGACGACGGCGAAGTAAATGGCAGCTGCCACCAGCAAGAAGTTGATGATGGTGTTGAGGAGCGAACCGAACGAGACGACGGCGTCGTCCGTGGGATCGCCTGGCGTGCCGCCGTCATTGACGGTCCACGTGAGGAACTGCGACAGATCCGGCACCTGGAAGACGCCAGCAATGATCGGGTTGATGACGTTGCCCACAAGCGACGTGATGACGGCACCGAACGCGGCGCCAATGACAACCGCGACGGCAAGGTCGATGACATTGCCACGGGTGATGAAGTCCCGAAAACCCTTGATCATGGTGCCCTCCTGAGCTGAGTATGCCGCGTGCGGTGGTTTCTTAGGCGTTGTCGGACGGCATTTCCGGCGCGGCCTCAAGTTGAGACAGTCCGTTCCAGGCGAGGTTGACCAAATGCGCGGCCACCACCTGCTTGGACGGCTCGCGAACCTCGGCCCAGTGCTGTCCCGCGAGCGCGACCATGCCGACGAGCATCTGCGCGTAGAACGGGGCGACGAGTGGGTTGAGGTCGCGGCGTTCAAATTGGTACGCAAGGAGCCCTTCTACCTGGGAGGCGACGTCACCGAGAAGAGACGAAAACGTGCCCGACGCCTGCGCAACGGGCGAATCGCGCACAAGCATGCGGAATCCATCGGGAGAATTTTCGATGTATCCGAGCAGTGCGAGGGCGGCCCGTTCCACCAATTGACGCGGATGAGCCCGAGAAGAAAGCGCCCCTGTGAGGGCTCCGAGAAGGGCTTCTACCTCGCGGTCAACAATGACCGCGTAAATGCCTTCCTTGCCGCCAAAGTGCTCATATACCACGGGTTTTGATACGTCAGCCCGGGCGGCGATCTCCTCGACAGAGGTGCCCTCAAAGCCCTTCTCAGCAAAGAGTGCTCGGCCCACAACAATGAGTTGCTCTCGCCGTTGACGGGCGCTCATTCGCGCCCGGGGTGACCTCTTTGGCTCGTCGCTCACGCACCTAGTGTGCCGCGAATCCTGGCAGACTGGGGCGCCGGGAGTCTGTTCGGCTCCGTTCCGCCCTGGTGTAATGGCAGCATGCAGGCCTTTGGAGCCTTGCGGTCTAGGTTCGAATCCTAGGGGCGGAACTCTCGCCGGTAGACTGATCCCGTTCCTCAACGGCAGTACTTCTCGACCCACGACAAGGGGGCGCGGTGAGCGCGAACCGGCCGGCCGCCGTCATGATCCTTGCGGCAGGCGAGGGCACCCGAATGCGCTCAGCGACCCCCAAGGTCCTGCACCGCATCGGCGGCCGCTCCCTGGTGCATCACGCCATTGACGCCGCACAAGGACTCAACCCTGAACGCCTCGTTGTGGTGGTGCGGCACGAACGTGATCGTGTGGGCGCGCACGTGCTTGAGGCGGCGCCCGACGCTCTGCTGGCGGACCAAGACGACATTCCCGGTACTGGCCGTGCGGTGTGGTGTGGTCTCACCGCGCTTGACGCTCGCGCGATGGCTGCAGCCACTGTCAACGGACATGACCGGGAGACGGTGCTGTCAAGCGAAGTGTCCGGACCGGTTGTCGTCACCTCGGCCGATGTCCCGCTTGTCGACACGGCGTTGCTCTCGGCAATGGTGAGCGATCACGTCGACAACGAGCGTGCGGTCACCGTGGTGACTGCCCGCGTGCCGGACCCCACAGGTTACGGCCGGATTGTGCGCGATGGCACCGAGGTGACCGCCATCGTCGAGCACAAAGACGCGACGGAAGTTCAGCGCGAGATCAACGAGATCAACACGGGTCTGTATGTGTTTGATGCGGCAACCCTGCGCAGCGCACTCGCCTCCCTCAGCACCGATAACGCCCAGGGTGAGTTGTACTTGACGGACGTCATCGGCATCGCCCGTTCCGGTGGTTCGCGAGTGGGGGCGTACGTCGCTCCCGATGCCGCCGCTGTGGAAGGCGTCAATGACCGCGTCCAGTTGGCCGAAGCTGGCCGCGCACTCAACCGTCGCGTTGTCGAGCGGTGGATGCGTGAAGGGTGCACGATCGTTGACCCCGCGACCACGTGGGTCGACGTCACTGTCACCATCGGCAAAGACGCGACCATCCTGCCCGGCACCCAACTGCACGGCTCTACCAGCGTCGGCGCCGACGCTGTGGTGGGGCCGGACACGACGCTCACGGACGTGCAGGTAGGCGAGGGTGCCACGGTGATCCGTTCGCATGGCTCGTCGTCTCGCATCGGCGCGGGCGCGTCAGTGGGTCCTTTCGCTTACCTCCGCCCTGGCACTGTCCTTGGCGACGGAGGCAAGATCGGCACCTACGTTGAGACGAAGAACGCGACGATTGGTGCCGGGTCCAAGGTGCCGCACCTCAGTTACGTTGGCGATGCGACCATCGGCGAGCAAACGAACATCGGTGCGTCGACGATCTTTGTCAACTACGACGGCGTGACGAAGAGCCACACGACGGTGGGCGACCACGTGCGCGTCGGCTCTGACAACACCCTCATCGCGCCGCTCATCATCGGCGATGGTGCGTACACCGGCGCCGGCGCGATCATCCGGCACAACGTGCCGCCGGGCGCGATGGCGCGTAACTCCGCGCCTCAGCAAGTCATTGAAGGCTGGGTGCGCGACCGTCGCCCCGGCACTCCGTCTGCCGAGGCCGCCGAGCGCGCCGAGCAGAACCAAAGGCTTTCGGGAGCCGCGCCGAGCGGCAACCCGGTATCGTCCCAAGAAGGCAATGCGACCAGAGGTGAGCAATGACGTCGGTGATCTCGAACGCGGGTGAAAAGCGGCTCGTGTTTATGGGCGGACGGGCTCACCCTGAGCTCACTGACGCGGTGGCCCGCGAGCTCGATATCGAGCCGGTTCCCACCACGAGTTACACCTTCGCCAATGGCGAGCTCTACGTACGTTTTGGTGAGTCGGTGCGCGGCGCCGACGCCTTTGTGCTCCAATCGCACGCGGCGCCCATCAACGAGGCGATCATGGAGCAGCTCATCATGGTGGACGCTCTCAAGCGAGCCTCCGCCAAGTCGATCACGGTGATCATGCCCTGCTACGGCTATGCGCGTCAGGACAAGAAGCACAAGGGTCGCGAACCGATTTCCGCTCGCCTCATGGCGGACATGTTCCGCACCGCCGGTGCGGACCGCATCATGTCGATCGATTTGCACACGGCGCAGATTCAGGGCTTCTTCGATGGCCCTGTTGACCACTTGTGGGCGATGCCGTTGCTCGCTCAGTACGTCCGTTCGCGCGTGGCCCCCGACAACCTCACCATCGTCTCTCCCGACGCGGGGCGCGTGCGCCTGGCTGACCAGTGGTCAGACCACATGGGCGCGCCGCTCGCGATCATCCACAAGCGTCGTGACCCCTCGGTGCCCAACCAAGTGAAGGTTCACGAGCTCGTCGGCCAGGTTCAGGGCCGCACGTGTGTGCTGGTGGACGACATGATCGACACGGGTGGCACGATCATCCAGGCCGCTCTCGCACTGTTCGAAAACGGCGCGAAGGACGTCATCGTCGCGGCTACGCACGGGCTCCTTTCCGGTCCGGCCGTGGAGCGGCTTCGCGAGTCGCAGATCTCCGAGGTCATCGTGACGGACACGCTGCCTATTGGCGAAGACCGTCGCTTCGACAAGCTGACGGTGTTGTCGATCGCGCCGCTCATCGCGCGTGCCGTGCGTGAGGTCTTTGACGACGGCTCCGTCACGAGCCTCTTCAACGGCCACGCGTAAGTCGCTGCTCGTCTAGACGCACTCCCACACGCGCTGGGCCGCAAACGAGTCCAATGCGATGACCCATTCGCCATCGGGGCGCTGCCAGGCGAAGATGGATCGCGCATTGAGGAACTCATCAATCGATGCGTACGGATACGCGAGCGCCGGATCGATGTCGTCGCCCCATGACCCCTCGCTCATCGCGCGATAGACGCGTTGTGCAATGGCATTGCGGTCCGATGACGGCACGTACACGTCAACGCCCTGACGGTGAGTGCCCGCCTTGACCCATTGGGACGCGTCGAATGTCGTCGCAAGCGACTCGTCCGCCCACGAACAGGTGGGGTTCGCCGCCTGAACTTGATACTCCACCGGATCGCCCGTCCACACGTCCGGATGAGTGAAGGTGTCTGCTCCGTCGTCCCACGTGACGGCACCCACGCCGTACCAGTCGGCGACAAATGCTCGCCACGACGCAATGACACCGTCATACGGAGTCTCAATCGCGAGGTAGGTCGCCGCAAGGCCGTTCATTGCAGTTGAGCTGCGCCACTCGACGAGCGTTGACTCGCCGAGCTCGGCGAGGACGATCCGCTCACCCTCACGCCCAATGGCCGCGCGGGCGTCTGCGCTCAAGCCAATGCCGGGGTAGTCATTCGCATCGCCAAAGGCCTCTCGTGCCACTGGCCAACTGGAGTAGGCCAACGGAGCAAGGCGAAGCGTCCAACCCGCGGCGGGCTGGACCTGCGAGGGGTAGGTGAGGGAGTCGTAGTGGATGGCGGTGTCGAGTGCCCGCTCCGGGGTGAGCCAATCGGTACTGAAGTCGAGGCAACCATCGCTGGCGCGCGCTGACGGACACGTGATCATGCGAGCGGTGGTGCCGTCATGCTCGATCACGGCAAAGACCGTGTGTCCCCCGAGCAGTTCATCAAAGTACGAGTCGACAACCGCGATGATGCGGGCATCGGCCCGATCACCGATGTGGAAGTAGCGGTAGGTGTCGGTCGGCTCGGACGCCGGATAGGCGAAGAGTCCGAGGTTGTCGATCTCGACGGGCGTCTGCCACGTCTCACCAGTGGTCGGAGACATGAGCCGGTCGAGGATCGCGACGTCCTCGCCAGTAACGAGTTCATGTGCCACCGGCGGATCTGTGGTGGGTGGCGGGGCAACGGTGCTTGGCGCGGCGCTTGCCGAACCGGCGCTTTCGCCACCGGTGGGGGAGCACGCGGTCGCAATCAGCAGTGCCACCGCCGCAACCGCCGTGAAGGCGAGGCCGCGGCGACGCTGCATCGAGATGGTGGGGACGCTCATGGGCACACCGTAGTGATGAAACGGTCACCTGCGCTTGGCGAACGATCACGTTGTTCACTATCACCGCCCGTGAGGGAGTAGACTGTTCGGGTTCCTCGGCGAGGCTGGCCCTCCATCAGGGCGGCGTGATCGACGCGGCAGATGGCCATTGGCCTGCCTCGCTGTGGCCGCCATCTGACCGTTTACGAGGAGAATCTCTCAATGTCTGAAAACCTCACGCTCGTCGCCGAATCGCGCTCTGAGTTTGGCAAGGGTGCGGCGCGTCGTGCGCGTGCTGCTGGCAAAATCCCCGCCGTTCTTTACGGTCACGGCACTGAGCCCGTCCACGTGGTGCTTCCGGCTCACCAGACCGCTCTCGCACTCAAGCACGCAAACGCGCTGCTCACCATCAAGATTGGCGACAAGAGCGAGCTCGTCATCGCGCGTGACATTCAGCGTGACGCCGTTCGCCGCACCATCGACCACGTCGACCTTCTCATCGTGAAGAAGGGCGAGAAGATCGCCGTCGAAATCCCGATCCACCTCGTGGGTGAGCCCTTCTCCGGCAACATCGCGGTTCAGGAGTTCATGACGCTGCACATCTCTGCCGAGGCGACGAGCCTGCCCGAGCGTTTCGACCTGTCGGTCGAAGGTCTCAAGGAAGGCGCTCACATCACCGCTTCGCAGGTTGAGCTGCCCAAGGGCGCCGAGCTCATCACGGACCCCGACGCCGTGCTCATCGCCGTGTCCTCCACTCGTGCCCTCGCTTCCGCTGAGGGTGCTGAAGCTGCTGAGGACGCTGGCGAGAACGCCGCGACTGAAGAGTCCGAGTAAGGACATACGTGTTCGCCCGGTTCGTGCCTTGGGGTGCGGCCGGGCGTTCGCGTATCCAAGCACAGGAGGACACGGTGACGAGCCTCGTCATCGGCCTGGGAAACCCCGGTCCGGAGTACGCAGCGACGCGCCACAACGTGGGCCAAATGGTCGCCGATGAATTGGCCCGACGCTATGGCGGCTCGTTCTCGCGCGACAAGAAGAACAACGCCGCGACCGCCGCAATTCGCATCGGAGGCGTCGCCGGGCACAAGGTGATGCTCGGCAAGCCGCTGTCCTACATGAACCTGTCCGGCGGACCAACGAAGGCGCTGGCCGCGTACTACTCGGTGCCGGCCGAGAGCGTCATCGTGATTCATGACGAGCTTGACGTCCCGTTCGGTGCGATCAAGTTGAAGCGTGGCGGTGGTTCCGCAGGCCACAACGGCTTGAAGGATGTGACGAAGGCATTGGGCGGTCCCGACTATGTGCGGGTCCGCGTGGGCGTCGGCCGCCCTCCCGGCCGTCAGGACGCGGCCGAGTTTGTCCTGCGCCCCTTCTCTTCGGCCGAACGCAAGGAGCTTGACCTTCTCATCGCCCTTGCCGCCGACGCGGTGGAAGACATCATTGAGAAGGGCCTCGCCGAGGCGCAACAGCGTTTTCACTCGGCGGGATAGCGCTCTCTTACGCACGCGCTTACATTTCCTGCGCCGTGGAGGTGGACACGCCCCCGGTATGCCCGTCTACCATCGATGAAGTAGGCCCGCTCGAACGTGTGCGCGCCGCGCGACCCGTGTCCAGTTCCCAACTCCAAGGAGGGGTCTTCGTGACCTCAGGCCGCACAGCGTGGACCATTCCCCAACTGCCCGAGCGCAGCTTCGGTGCCGTGCTCTTTGACCTCGATGGCGTTCTCACTCCCACTGCCGACGTTCATATGGCGGCGTGGCGCCGAATGTTCAGTGAGTACTTCCGGGCGCACGGGGTGGTTCCGGTTTACACCGATGACGATTACTTCGCATACATCGATGGCAAGCCCCGCTACGACGGCGTGCGGGCATGCCTCGAGTCACGCGGAATCGCGTTGCCATTTGGTGACCCAAGCGACCCGCCCGGAGACATGACGGTGTGTGCCCTGGGGAATCGCAAGAACGACGTCTTCAACGCGGTGCTGCGTGAGGAAGGCGTTGTCGCGTACGCGGGCTCCATCGCGTTGATGAATCACCTGGAATCGACCGGCGTGCCGATGGCCGTCGTGTCGAGCTCTCGCAATGCGGCCGACGTTCTGGCGGCTGCAGGCATTGCACACCGCTTCGAGGTGGTGGTCTCGGGCCTCGTTGCCGCCCAGATCGGATTGCCTGGAAAGCCCTCCCCAGATACGTATCAGTACGCAGCGCGTCAGCTTGGCGTCCCGGAGCAAGAGGCCGTGGTTGTCGAAGACGCAATCTCTGGCGTACAGGCGGGGGCTGCCGGGGACTTTGCCCTGGTGATCGGCGTCGATCGCGGTGCGGGAGCAGAAGATTTGTCGGCACATGGAGCCGACATCGTGGTGTCGGATCTCGGAGAGTTGGTGGAGCGATGAAGGCGGCGCAGAAGTCGTGGGGCGATACGACCATCACTGACTACGTTGATCGTTTGCGATACCCAATTGACCCGTGGCGCCTCATCGAGACGTCGTTTGACCACTCCGACATCGGCACGTCGGAGACGCTCTTTTCGGTTGGTAACGGCTACTTGGGCTTTCGCGGAAACATCGAGGAAGGCCATGACTTCAGTAGCCATGGCACGTACATCAACGGCTTCCATGAGACGTGGCCGATTCGGCACGCGGAGGAGGCGTACGGTTTCGCGCGCACGGGCCAGACGATCGTCAATGTGCCGGACTCAAAGGTCATCCGGCTGTACATCGACGATGAGCCGTTGCTGTTGTCCGTTGCTGATCTCGTTGAGTACAACCGCACGCTCGACCTGCGCGACGGCGTGCTGTCGCGCGACCTCTTGTGGCGCACGCCCGCCGGTAACCGTGTCCGGGTGCGCTCGCGTCGGATGGTGTCATTCACGCACCGCCATCTCGCTGTCATGACCTTTGAAGTGACGCTGCTCGACAAAGAGGCACCGTTCGCGATCTCATCGCAATTGCTGAACCGCCAAGCCGGACTCGATGAGTACCGTTCAACTCCCGACCCCGGCGGCTCCTTTGACCCGCGAAAGGCGGAGCGCCTCCCCGACCGCGTGCTCGTGCCCCGCGTTCACCGTGAGGACGATGGCCGGGTTGTTCTTGGTTACCAGACGACCAACTCGGGCATGACCCTTGCCGTCGCGATGGACCACATCGTCGAGACCACCGCCGATTATGAGCAGCTGAGCGAGATTGAAGAGGACTACGCGAAGCACGTGTTCCGCGGTCGCCTTCAACCGGGCGAGACGTTCACGCTCACCAAGGTGGTCAGCTATCACACGTCCCGTCTTGTGCCCCCGCGCGAGCTCGCCGACCGCTGTAACCGCACTCTCGACCGCGTCGCGGCAGAAGGCGTGGACCGCCAATTCCAAGACCAGCGCGAGTGGCTCGATGAGTTCTGGCAGCGTTCCGACGTCAGCATCGAAGGTCAAGATTCGCTTCAGCAAGCGGTGCGGTGGAACCTCTTCCAACTCGCACAGGCGGCCGCCCGCGGTGACGGCTCGGGCATTTCTGCCAAAGGCGTTTCGGCCTCGGGCTATGGCGGACATTACTTCTGGGATACCGAGATCTACGTGGTGCCGTTCTTCACGTACACGTCTCCGGTCATCGCCCGTAACGCGCTTCGCTACCGCTACCGCATCCTCGATGCGGCACGCCAACGCGCAACTGAATTAGCCCAGCGTGGCGCCCTCTATCCGTGGCGCACCATCAATGGCGAGGAAGCGTCGGCGTACTACGCCGCAGGCACCGCGCAGTACCACATCGATGCCGACATCTCCTATGCGATCAACAAGTACGTTCGTGCCACAGGCGATGACGAGTTCCTTGCGCGGGAGGGCATCGACATCCTCGTCGAGACGGCGCGGATGTGGGCGGACCTCGGCTTTTGGCGGCAGGTGAAGAACCACGAGCCTTCATTCCGCATTCACGGGGTGACTGGGCCCGACGAGTACACGACCGTTGTCAATGACAACCTCTACACAAACGTCATGGCGCGTTTCAATTTGCGCTGTGCTGCCGAGTCCGTCCGCAAACTCGCTCAGACCTGGCCGGACCAATACGAAAAGATGGTGCGCCGCCTCGATCTGAAGGAAGACGAGATCACCGAGTGGGAGCGCGCGGCCGAGGCGATGGCGATCCTCTGGGACGAAAACCTCGGGATCCACCCGCAAGACGCGCTCTTCAACGAGCGCGAGGTGTGGGATCTGGCAAACACGCCGCCGGATCAGCGCCCGCTCCTGTTGCACTTCCACCCGCTTGTCATCTACCGCTTCCAGGTGTTGAAGCAGGCCGACGTGGTCCTTGCGCTATTCCTGCAGAGCGAGCACTTCACTCTCGAGGAGAAGCGCGCCGACTTCGAGTACTACGACCCGATCACCACAGGCGACTCGACGCTGTCCGGTGTGGTGCAGTCGATCATCGCCGCAGAGGTGGGTTATCACGAGATCGCCAAGCGCTACTTCTGGGACTCCGCCTTTGTTGACCTCGCCAACCTTCACTCCAATACCGCCGATGGTGTCCACGTAGCGTCGGCCGGCGGTGTGTGGTCGGCACTCGTCTTCGGTTTTGGCGGGATGCGTGACCACGGGTCGATGTTCCATTTCGACCCACGCCTGCCAGATGACTGGCAATCACTCACGTTCAAGCTGACGATGCGCAGCACGCGCATCAAGGTGACGGTGACGGCAGAGGCGATCTCGTTTGATATCGAAGAGGGCAACTCGCTCACGGTGGACGTGCGCGGCACGCACCACACCGTGCTGGCAGGCGAGACCACCGTGGTGGCGCTCGACGGGCAAGGGCCGCGCATTGATGGCGTGCCTGACCCCGCGAAGTTCCACGGCACATTGCGCGCCGACGGCACGGTCATCACCGCATCCATCCCGCCGACCGCCACTGAGGTGGAGGCGATGGAGGTGCCGTCATCGGAGGCATCGACCCCATTCAGCTGAGGGCCTACGATGTCTCGCAGCAACCGTGCCACAGCAACCAATGGGGGTAGGCCAAGGTGACTGAGCCGCAGAGCGCACCGCCAAGCATGCGCGAGGTGGCAGCGCTCGCAGGCGTGTCTCACCAGACGGTCTCACGCGTCATCAACGGGCACACGAGCATCCGTCCGGAGACTCGTGAACGCGTGCGGCGGGTCATCGAGGAGATTGGCTACCGGCCCAACTCGGCGGCGCGGGCGCTCGCGACAAGGCGCACCAAGCGCATCGGCGTGGTGGTCGATTCGGCGATCAAGTTTGGCCCCAATGCGACGTTGCGCGGAGTCGAAGAGTCGGCACGCGACGCGGGCTATTCGGTCAGTTCTGTGACGGTGGGCGAAGACCGTTCGGTCAGTGCCCACGCGGCCGTTGATCACCTGCTCGCACAGGGCATCGACGCAGTGTGCGTCATCGCGCCCCGGTCTTCATCGGTCGATCTCATCCGGACCCGCGTGTCGGCCCTTCCGGCAATTGCCGTCACGTCAAACCCGGAGACCGAACTGCTCACCGCATCCGTTGACCAGCTCCTCGGTGCCAAGTTGGCGGTGCAGCACCTGGTGGATCTCGGCCACCGCGAGATCGCGCACATCGCCGGTCCGATGGACTGGCTTGACGCCCAAGGCCGTGCGCGCGGGTGGCGCGCGGTACTCGCCGACGCTGGGCTCACCGTCCGTGAACCGCTCGTGGGGGACTGGACTGCCGATTCGGGATACGCCCTTGCACTGTCAGCCGAGTGGCCCACCGACATCACCGCCGTGTTCTGCGCGAACGATCAAATGGCGCTTGGACTTCTCCATGGGCTTGCAAAGAGGGGGGTGCGGGTGCCTGAGGACATCAGCGTTGTCGGTTTTGACGATCTGCCGGAGGCGCGCCACTTCTCACCGCCGCTGACAACGGTGCGTCAGGACTTCCACCGGCTCGGCCAGCGCACCGTGGATGCGCTCGTCGCGGCCATTGAAGGACGTGATGCCCCACAGCGCACGCTCATTGATCCCGAACTCGTGGTGCGCGACTCCACGGCACCCGCGTAAGCGTCGCCCAAAGAGGCGTTTCGCATTGACGCCGGGTGAGAAGCGGGTGAGAATGTTAGCGGTAACATTCCGAGTGGGCGCTTAAGGCGTCTGCGGTGGCACCGTAGCCACCCGCCTGAGGCCGGGTGACATGGTTGCCTCACGCAATGGAGCGAATGAGGAAGGCGATCGAATGACCACTCCCGGGAGCGACAGCTACGTTGTCGGCATTGACTTTGGCACTCTTTCCGGACGGGCAGTGGTGGTGCGCGTCGCCGATGGTGCCGAACTGGGATCGGCCGTTCACGAGTACGCGAGCGCTGTCATGGACACGACGCTCGCCGCAACGGGTGAGGCTTTGCCGCCCGAGTGGGCACTGCAGGACCCGGACGATTACCGCGAGGTGCTGCGCCGCGCCGTTCCCGAGGCCGTCAAGGCTGCGGGTATCGACCCCTCGCAAGTCATTGGTGTTGGCACCGACTTCACCGCTTCCACTCCATTGCCAGTTCTCGCGGATGGCACTCCGATGTGCGAAGTCGAGGGCTTCCGTTCGCGTCCGCACGCCTATGTGAAGTTGTGGAAGCACCACGCAGGCCAGGCACAGGCGGACCGGATCAACGCACTTGCCCGTGAGCGCGGCGAGGCCTGGTTGCCGCGTTACGGCGGCTTCATCTCGTCAGAGTGGGAGTACGCGAAGGCGCTTCAACTCGTTGAGGAAGACCCCGAAATCTACGAGCGCATGGACCACTGGGTCGAGGCGGCTGACTGGATCATCTGGCAGCTGTGCGGCGAGTACGTCCGCAATGCATGCACGGCCGGCTACAAGGGCATTTTGCAGGACGGCGAGTACCCGAGTGAGGACTTTGAGGCCGCTCTCAACCCGGCCTTCAAGGGATTTGCCGCCACCAAGCTCGCCCACCGCATCGGCCAGCTTGGTGAGCGTGCTGGTGGACTCACCGCGCAGGCTGCCGAGTGGACGGGCCTACCGGAAGGCATCGCCGTGGCAGTTGGCAACGTCGATGCCCACGTGACCGCGCCAGCAGCCAAGGCGACAGCGCCGGGACAACTCCTCGCGATCATGGGGACGTCGACGTGCCATGTGATGAATGGTGACCACCTTGCCGAAGTGCCGGGCATGTGCGGTGTGGTGGATGGCGGCATCATGGCTGGCTACTACGGCTACGAGGCCGGCCAGTCCGGCGTCGGCGACATCTTTGCCTGGTATGTGAAGAACCAGGTGCCGGGCCGCTATTTCGATGAGGCCGAGAAGGCGGGCCTGAGCGTCCACCAGTACCTCACCAACCTCGCTTTCGAGGAGCCGGTTGGTGCGCACGGACTTGTCGCTCTCGACTGGCACAACGGCAACCGGTCGGTGCTCGTTGACACGAACCTTTCGGGCGTCATCGTGGGGCAAACCCTCGCGACGCGCGCCGAGCAGGGCTACCGCGCCCTCCTTGAGTCGACCGCCTTTGGCACCCGCGTCATCGTCGAGACGTTCAACAAGTCCGGCGTTCCGGTCACCGAGTTTGTCGTGGCGGGTGGCCTCCTGAAGAACCCGCAGCTCATGCAGATGTACGCGGACGTGTTGCGCTTGCCGCTCAGCACCATCGCGTCGGAGCAGGGACCTGCACTCGGTAGTGCGATCCACGCCGCCGTCGCCGCCGGCGCCTACGAATCCGTGGCTGACGCAGGCGAGGCAATGGGCCGGGTTGAGCGCGGCAAGTACCAGCCAAACCCGGAGGCGGCCGACGCTTATGACGCGTTGTTTGCCGAGTACCAGGCGTTGCATGACTACTTTGGTCGTGGCGCAAACGACGTGATGAAGCGCCTTAAGGCGATCAAGCGAGAAGCGGTGGTTGAGCGTGTTCAGTCCTGAGATCGAGGCCGCGATCGCGGCAACCCGCCAGCAGGTGAGCGACCTTCACCAGGAGCTCGTCAAGTACGACCTCGTTGTGTGGACCGGTGGCAATGTCTCCGGTCGCGTCCCAGGTGCGGACCTCTTTGTCATCAAGCCCTCGGGTGTCATGTACGAGGACCTCACCCCGGAGAACATGATCGTCTGCACGCTCGACGGCGAGAAAGTGCCCGGGCTGCCCGGCTCGGAACGTAACCCGTCGTCGGACACCGCCACCCACGCCTACGTGTACCGCCACATGGTCCACGTAGGTGGCGTCGTCCACACCCACTCCCGTTATGCGGCCGCCTGGGCCGCCCGCGCCGAGCCGATTCCATGCGTGCTCACCGCGATGGCCGACGAGTTTGGCGGCCCCATTCCGATTGGCCCCTTCGCGACCATTGGCGATGAGGCGATTGGCCGCGGCATCGTCGAAACGCTGACGGGCCACCGCTCCCGCGCCGTCCTCATGCAAAACCACGGCCCCTTCACCATCGGCAAGGACGCAAAGGACGCCGTCAAGGCGGCCGTCATG
>JAEYUX010000006.1 GCA_023432235.1 Actinomycetes bacterium | reverse complement strand
CTCAGACGAGATTCGCACGCTTCCCAAGGTTGTCCTCCATGATCACCTCGACGGCGGTCTTCGCCCTGACACGCTCATCGAGCTTGCGGGTGAGATTGGTTACGCGCTCCCGGCAACGGATCCTCATGAACTTGCGCGGATCTTTGTCGAGAACGCCGATTCCGGCGATTTGGTGAGGTACCTCGAGGCCTTCGCACACACCACCGCTGTCATGCAGACGCGCGACAACCTCATCCGCGTTGCGCGGGAGGCCGTCATCGACCACGCCAGGGACGGCGTCATCTACGCCGAGCTTCGCTACGCACCGGAGCAGCACCTCGAGCAGGGCCTGACGCTGCAAGACGTGGTCGACGCTGTCCACGAGGGCATTCAAGAGGGCGTTGCGGCAGCGGCAGAGGAGGGGTTTGGGATCCGCGCGGCGGCGCTCCTGTGCGCAATGCGTCATCTCGACCGCTCAACGGAGATCGCACGCCTTGCCCTTGCGAACAGGGGCGCGGGCTGCGTCGGCTTTGATATCGCGGGCCCGGAGTTTGGTTTCCCGCCGTCACGGCACGCGGAGGCCTTCGAGATCTTGCGCGACGCGCACTTCCCGGTCACGATCCACGCCGGCGAGGCAGACGGCCCGCAATCGATGTCCGAAGCGCTGGGACTCGGCGCCGCTCGCCGCATCGGGCACGGCGTCCGGATCCACGAGGACATCGCGGGTTTTGGTGGGGACGAGCCGCATCTTGGTGCGATGTCGCAATACGTGATGGATCAGCAGATCCCGCTCGAGTGCTGTCCCACCTCAAATGTCCAAACAGGCGCGGCGACGTCGGTGGCGCAGCACCCGATGCACGAACTCCGTGATCTTGGATTTGCCGTCACGATCAACACCGACAACCGACTTGTGTCGGGCGTCAGCATGGTGAGCGAGTTCGAGGCGCTGGCCGAGGCGGGATGGACCAAAGAGGACTTCTTCGAGGCAACCCTCGTTGGCGCGTGGGCGGCATTCTTGCCGTATGACGAGCGCGCGGAACTTGCCGAGCTCGTCATCGACGGTTACGGCGCGTCATAAGGGGACGCAGCGGGTGGAGTGGATTGTCCACTCCCGCGCTGTCGGCCGAGGTCCTCGCGCGTACCCTGGATGCATGACTCTTTCACGCGCCGATCTGGCAACGCTTGTCGACCACACGCTGCTGAAGCCCGAGGCCACCCCCGCCGATGTCGAGGCACTGATCGCGGAGGCCGCCGACCTCGGCGTGTTCTCTGTGTGCGTTTCACCGTCGATGCTGCCCGTCGTCACCCCGCCAGGGGTTGCGGTGGCGACCGTGTGTGGCTTTCCCTCGGGCAAGCACCACTCGTCGATCAAGGCGGCCGAGGCCGCGCTCAGCATCGAGCAAGGCGCCGACGAGGTCGACATGGTGATTGACGTCGCTGCCGCCGTTGAGGGCCGCTTCAACGACGTCGAGGCCGATATCGCCGCCGTGCGTGCGGCCGTGCCAGCACCCAAGGTGCTCAAGGTCATCATTGAGTCCGCGGCACTGAGCGATGAGGCGATTGTCGGTGCGTGCACGGCAGCCAAGAACGCCGGTGCCGACTTCGTGAAGACGTCGACCGGTTTCCACCCGGCCGGGGGAGCGTCGGCCCATGCCGTTGCCCTCATGCGCCAGACGGTGGGCCCGGACATCGGCGTCAAGGCGTCGGGCGGAATCCGCACGGCCGCCGCGGCTCTCGAAATGGTGGAGGCGGGCGCGAACCGTCTTGGGCTTTCCGGCACGCGGGCTGTCTTGGACGGTCTTGACGGTGTCGAGACGGCCGACGCTGGCACCGGTACCTATTGAGCAGTGTCGGCGGGCGCTTGTAGCGTTGCCGAATGACTTTCGACAAGGCAGTGCACTCCGCAGACAGCCATGACGTCATGCGAGTGCAGGGTGCTCGCGAAAACAACCTCAAGAACGTCTCCGTTGAGATTCCCAAACGTCGCTTGACGGTGTTCACGGGCGTCTCGGGTTCCGGAAAGTCCTCGCTCGTCTTCGACACGATCGCCGCTGAGTCACGGCGGATGATCAATGAGACCTACAGTTCGTTCATTCAAGGCTTCATGCCGAGCCAGGCCCGCCCGGACGTCGACGTGCTGGAGGGACTCACCACGGCGATCATCGTTGATCAGGAGCCGATGGGCGCGAATGTGCGCTCGACCGTGGGCACCGCAACCGATGTGCATGCGATGCTGCGCATCCTGTACTCGCGGCTTGGCAACCCGCATGTGGGGGCGCCGCAAGCCTTCTCCTTCAATGTCGCGAGCTCATCTGGGAGTGGTTCCGCGGCGGTGACGCGCAAGGACGGCTCGGTGGCGCGAGAGCATCGCGAGTACTCCGTCACGGGCGGCATGTGCGTGCGCTGTGAAGGCACCGGGCGGGTGAGCGAACTCGACTACGCGCAGCTCTTTGACGATTCGAAGTCGCTTGCCGAGGGAGCCCTCACCATTCCCGGCTACACCGTTGATGGCTGGATGGTGCGGATCTATGCCGAGTCAGGTTTCCTCGATCCGAATAAGGCGATCAAGGACTACTCGAAGCGCGAGCGGGATGACTTCCTGTTCAAGGAGCCAACAAAGGTGAGTTTCTCGGGCATGAACATGACCTACGAGGGACTCATCCCCAAGATCACGAAGTCGATGCTGTCCAAGGACCCGGATGCAATGCAGCCGCATATTCGTGCGTTCGTGGATCGGGCCGTCACGTTCCAGGTGTGCCCCGACTGCGACGGCACGCGGCTGAGCGCATTGGCGCGGTCGAGCCTCATTCGGGGAAAGTCGATTGCCGATCTTGCGTCGATGGAGATTCGCGACCTCGCCGTGTGGATGCGGGAGCTCGACGCCCCTGAGGTGGAGCCGCTCGTCGATGCGTTGCGGTCCACCCTTGACTCCTTTGTTGAGATTGGGCTGGGGTACCTTTCGCTCGACCGAGCCGCCGGGACGCTGTCGGGAGGCGAGGCGCAACGCACCAAGATGATTCGCCACCTCGGCTCGGCCCTCACCGACATCACGTACGTGTTCGACGAGCCGACGATCGGTCTCCACCCCCACGACATCGCTCGCATGAATCGCTTGCTGGAGCGTTTGCGGGACAAAGGCAACACCGTGCTCGTCGTGGAGCACAAGCCCGAGACGATCGCGATCGCGGACCATGTGATCGACCTCGGACCTGGTGCGGGAAGCGCCGGTGGTGAGATTTGCTTTGAAGGCAGCGTCGAGGGCCTGCGCAACTCGGACACCTTGACCGGTCGTCACTTGGGCTACCGCGCATCCCTCAAGGAAGCAGTCCGTGAGCCACATGGCGTCATCGAGATCCGGGGCGCGTCCACAAACAACCTGCGCAACGTGGATGTCGATATCCCGCGCGGGGTGCTCACCGTTGTCACCGGTGTTGCTGGTTCCGGAAAGAGTTCGCTCATCCACGGCTCGCTCACGGGTGATGACGTGGTGACATTCGATCAACGCCCCATCAGAGGTTCACGTCGCTCGAACCCCGCAACGTACACAGGCGCGCTCGAACCAATCCGCAAGGCATTTGCCAAAGCAAACGGTGTGAAGCCCGCGCTGTTCAGTGCGAACTCGGAAGGCGCCTGCCCCGTATGCAACGGCGCGGGGCTGATCTTCACCGAACTGGGCGTGATGGAGACGGTCTCTTCTGTGTGCGAGGCCTGTGAGGGCCGACGCTTCAGCGAGGACGTTCTTCATTACACCTTGGGTGGCGCGTCAATCGCCGATGTGCTCGAGATGCCGATGACCGAGGCGCTTGCGTTGTTCTCGGAGGGCGAGGCCCATACCCCAGCGGCTGCGGCGATCCTCACACACGTTGTCGATGTTGGCCTTGGCTATCTCACGCTTGGGCAGCCGCTATCAACACTGTCCGGTGGTGAAAGGCAACGCCTCAAACTCGCCACGAGGCTCGGCGACAAGGGCGGAGTCTTTGTGCTCGATGAGCCGACCACCGGCCTTCATCTCGCCGACGTCGCACACCTGCTTCACGTGCTCGACCGGCTCGTCGATGGCGGACGCTCAGTGGTGGTGATCGAACACCACCTCGCTGTCATGGCTCATGCCGACTGGATCATCGACATCGGTCCGGGCGCAGGTCATGACGGCGGACGGGTGGTATTCGAGGGCACCCCAACGCAATTGGTGGAAGCAGCGAGCACCGTGACCGGCGAGCACCTCGCCGCATACGTGAAGGCAGGCTCTCGCGAGGCCTAGACGCCGAGCGCGGCGCGCACGTCCGCCTCAAGAGCGTTCATCACGGTGGTCGCTGCGGCCCGGGCAGCATTGACATCGCCCCCGTCGACAGGCCGGATCACCTCGAGGTAGGCCTTGACCTTCGGCTCGGTGCCGGAGGGGCGCACAATGACGCGCGCCGCTGAGGATGTCTCAAGGTGGAGGCCGGTGGTGGGCGGCAGGCCACGGAATCCAGCGCTCATATCGTCTGAACTCGTGACGGGCTCACCACCAAGCGTGCTGGGAGGCGACGCAAGCAGCCGCTCCATCGTGGCGCTCAACTTGCTGAGGTCCTCGAAACGTGCCGAGACCTGGCGAGTGAGGTAGACGCCGTCCAGCAGGGCGAGCTCGTCGATCGCATCGGCCAGCGTGCGGCCCTTTTCCTTGAGCTCGGCGACAAACTCCGCGATGAGGAGAGCGGTTGAGATGCCGTCCTTGTCACGGACAAGTTCGGGGGCGACGCAATAGCCGAGTGCCTCCTCGTATCCGTACACAAGGCCCGGAGCGCGGGAGATCCACTTGAAGCCGGTGAGTGTTTGGGTGCTCGGCAGGCCATAGCGTGTGGCGATCGCGCTCAGTTGGCGCGAGGACACGATCGAGTTGCCGATGACGGCGCCTGACGTGCCCTCGAAGCGACGGGCCATCATGTCGCCAAGGAGTGAGCCGACCACATCGCCATGCAGCATCTGCCATGCGCCATCGATCTGAGTCGCAACGGCACATCGGTCGGTGTCAGGGTCGTTGGCGATCACCACGTCAGCGCTGATCGTGTCAGCGAGTTTGAGCGCGAGGTCCATCGCACCGGGCTCTTCCGGGTTGGGGAAGTACACGGTGGGGAACTCGGGATCCGGTTCGGCCTGTTCGGGCACCGTGGTGAGGTCGGTGAAGCCGGCCGCGTTCAGCACGGCACGCACGGTCGCATCGCCCACTCCGTGGATGGGTGTGAGAACGATGCGCACTCCAGCCCGCCGAGCCGCGAGGTCGCTTTCGGCCGGGGGAACAAGCGCGGCAACCTTCTCGATGTATTCGCGCTCAAAGCCTGCGTCGAGAACAGTCCAGCCAGCGTCGGCCACCTCGATCTCCGCCACGTCGATGCGACGGAGAAGGTCGTGAATCTGGCCGTCGTGCGGGCCAACAAGTTGGGAACCGGGACTGTCGGGCGTGATGCGCTCGCCCAAGTAGACCTTGTACCCGTTGTCCTGCGCGGGGTTATGCGAGGCGGTCACCTGGACCCCAGCGTCGGCGCCCCACGCGCGCACCGCATACGCGAGGACAGGAGTGGGGAGGGGAGCGGGGAAAAGAGTGACGTCGATACCAAGGGCGGTGAGTACGCGGGCGGAGTCGAGAGCGAACTGCTCCGACTTATGGCGGGCGTCGTAACCAATGACAACGCGCGGCGCTTGCGCGGCGCCGTCGAGAAGGCCCAGCAGGTGGGTGCCAAGAGCCCAGGCGGCCCGGCGCACCATCACCACATTCATCGCGTTGGGGCCGGGGCCAATCGGGCCGCGGAGCCCGGCTGTGCCGAACTCAAGCATGCCGGTGAACATGTCGACCACGCGCTCGGTGGCGCCGGGAATCTCGGCGCTCGCTTCGCGAAGTAGCGCTCCAAGTTCGGCCCGCGTGTCCGGGTCTGGATCAGTGAGCATCCAGGCGGATGCGCGGTCAATCGTGCGCTGGACGGGCTCCGCGTTCATACCGGGATCGCCTTGACGATGTCGGCCAAGAGCCGCGAGATGCGCGGGGCGGCGGCCGCACCTGCGTCAAGAACTTCCTGGTGGTTCAGTTCCTCGGTGCCGATGCCGGCGCCAAGGTTTGTCACGAGCGAGAGCCCGAGCACCTCGAGTCCGGCCTCGCGTGCCGCGATTACTTCGAGCGCGGTTGACATGCCAACGAGGTCCGCGCCCAAGATGGTCGCCATGCGCACCTCAGCGGGGGTCTCATACTGCGGGCCTTGGAACTGGGCGTACACGCCTTCAATGAGGGTGGGGTCGATGCTCTTGGCGATCTCGCGCAGACGCGGCGAGTAGGCGTCGGACATCGGCACAAAGGTGGCGCCTTCAAGAGGTGTCGCGCCGGTGAGGTTGAGGTGGTCGTTGATGAGAACAACCGAACCGGGGCCCACCTCCGGGCGGGTGGACCCGCAGCCGTTTGTCACGACGAGCGTCGAGCACCCGGCGGCGGCCGCCATCCGGACAGCGTGGGCGACGGTGGCTGCGTCTCGCGACTGGTAGTAGTGCTGGCGAGCGCCGAGCACAAGTACGCGGCTGCCGTTGGGCGTGAGGACCGAGCGGAAGGTCGAGTGGTGACCCGCCACCGTGTGCCCGGTGAAGCCCGGGACGTCACCGGCTTCAACCGACGCCACCTCGTCTCCGAGGAGTTCAGCGGCACCGCCCCAACCGGAACCAAG
Source organism: Actinomycetes bacterium (assembly GCA_023432235.1). Taxonomy (GTDB): domain Bacteria; phylum Actinomycetota; class Actinomycetes; order Actinomycetales; family Demequinaceae; genus Demequina. The sequence goes on along the minus strand of JAEYUX010000006.1, from coordinate 2,362 downwards.
GATGAGAGCAATGTCGTGGGATGCGACGCCGGTGCGATCGGCAATGAGCGCGGCGGCCGCGGCGGCGAGTTCGTGGGCAGTCATACATTGAGGGTAACTGCGTCCGCCCCGCTCTACATGCTGACCGAGGTCGATTCCTGAGCCCCAGCGAGACCGCCGCGTGCACGTCTGGGACCATAGTCACTATGACAAGCCTCGCGATCATTGGCGGTGGACCGGGAGGCTATGAAGCCGCCCTCGTTGCGGCGGCCTTGGGAGCCGAGGTCACGCTCATCGAACGCCAAGGACTTGGCGGCAACGCGGTGCTGACGGATGTGGTGCCATCGAAGACGGTGATCGCTACCGCCGAGTGGCTGGCAATCGCTGATCGCGCGCCACAACTTGGCATTCGTGGAGAGCATGGTGAGGCCACGTCCGGTGCAGGCCATCACACGGTGGACCTGAGCGCGGTCAACGCGCGCGTCACCGAGCTGGTGCGCAAGCAAAGCAGTGACATTGCGTCTCGCTTGGAACGCAGTGGAGTGACGATCATCCACGGTGAGGCACGGCTTGACGGCGCGGACGCCGTCATGGCGAACGGCGAACGCATTGACGCGGACAACATCCTCATTGCGGTGGGGGCGCGTCCGCGCGTGGTCGACGGCTGCGAACCCGATGGCGAGCGAGTTCTCACCTGGACGCAGCTGTACGGTCTCGATCACCTGCCCCACCACCTCGTCGTTGTCGGTTCGGGCGTGACGGGAGCCGAGTTCGCCGGTGCCTATCGCACGCTCGGGGCCGAGGTCACCCTCATTTCCTCTGGCGACCGCGTGCTTGCCCGTGAGGACCCTGAAGCAGCCGAGTATGTCCAACAGGAGTTTGCGGCGCGCGGCATGACGGTGGTGGGCGGCAAGCGCGCTGCACGAGTGGACAACACTGGCGATGGCGTGCGCGTGACCTTGAACGACGGCACCGTGGTGGAGGGCTCGCATTGCCTCATGGCGGTGGGCTCAATCCCCAATACCGAGGGCCTCGCTCTTGAGAGTGCGGGGGTCCGGCTCACACCGCACGGATTCATTGAGGTGGACCGCGTCTCGCGCACCAATGTCCGCGGCATTTACGCCGCTGGCGACTGCACCGGAGTGCTCCCGCTCGCCTCGGTGGCGGCGGCGCAGGGTCGCATTGCGGTGGCGCACGCCTTGGGAGACGCGGTATCGCCGATTGAACTCAACACGGTGGCGACGAATGTCTTCACCGTGCCAGAAATCGCGGCGGTCGGGGCGTCAGAAGCCGACCTCAAGCGCAGGGGCATCTTCTATGAGGTGTCGCGCATCGACCTCGCGCGCAATCCGCGCGCCAAGATGCTCGGTATCGAGGCGGGATTCGTCAAGATCTTCGGCCACACGGTGACCGGCCAGGTGCTCGGCGCAGTGGTGGTGGGACCGCGCGCGGGCGAACACATCTTCCCGCTCACTCTCGCGGTGACGCATCACCTCACCGTGGACGACGTCGCATCTTCGTTCACCGTCTATCCGTCGCTCGCGGGCACCATCGCGGAGGCCGCACGACGACTGCATCGCATCACGGAGCGCGAGCAGGTCTAGTCAGTGCCGTCGACGATGTCGCAGATGACGGCCCCGGCGGTGACGGAGCCGCCTACCGTCGCCGACAGCTTGGCGACAGTACCCGCACGGTGAGCGGTGAGCGGTTGCTCCATCTTCATCGCCTCAAGGACCACAATGAGGTCGCCCTCGGCCACCGCATCGCCTTCCGCAACAGCAACCTTGACGATGGTGCCCTGCATGGGTGACGACAGTGTGTTGCCAGAGGCGGCGCGAGGGGCGCCAGCCTTGCGGGTATTGCGTCGCTGCGGCACTCCGGCGCGAGCGCGAGCGCGACCGGCCTGAGCAAGCGCCGCCGGGAGCACCACTTCAAGGCGCTTTCCGCCTACCTCGACGATGACGCGTTCTGTTGCCCCGGCGTCGTCCCCGGTGTCGCTGCCACCATTACCGCCGCCGCCAAGTTCCTTGACCGTGTCAGCAAATTCGGTCTCGATCCACGTCGTGTAGACCTGCATCGCGCCGCTGCGGGGCGCAAAAGCCTCTGCCTCCACCACTGCTCGGTGGAAGGGCAGCACCGTGGGGATGCCCTCGACCTCCATCTCGCGGAGCGCACGTCGCGCCCGCTCGAGTGCTTCCGTCCGGGTGGAACCGGTGACGATGAGCTTGGCCACCATCGAGTCGAAGTTGCCTGAGACGGTGTCGCCTTCGCGCACACCGGCATCAACTCGCACACCGGGGCCGCTTGGCAGCCTCAGGGCGGTAATGGTGCCCGGCGCAGGCATGAAGTTTCGCGCGGGGTCCTCGCCGTTGATGCGGAACTC
>JAEYUX010000021.1 GCA_023432235.1 Actinomycetes bacterium | reverse complement strand
CCTCGGCGAGCAACATGATGTGGTCGTCAAGGGCCACCGAATCCACCTGCATCTCGCTCAGCAGATCGAAAGACGTAAGGACCGTCCACAGTCGGCGGGCCGCGGCCGGTGTGGCGGCGGCCCAACTTCGCACGGTTCCCGTCCCGTTGGGACCGTTTGTGCCCCAGTCGAGAGCACGTTGGAAGAGCGCAAATGCAGCGGGCCCATCGCTGTCCTCGACCACAGCGATTCGGAGGAGCTCCTTGGTGCCACGTTGACTCTCCGGATCGGTGAACTGATCCGCGAGGAGCGGATCGCTCACCGTCGCATGCGCGCCGGGACGGGCATCGCGGGCGAGAACGGCTCTCACCGTCGAGCCGTGTCGCTCGAGATCGGCCGTTTCGAGACGGGCGGAGAGGTCAGCGTCGCCGGCAACGTCGCGCAGCTCGATGCCACGCGGCAACGTGATGCGTACAGACGGCGCCGGAAGCGCGTATCCAAACCGCTGGTAAATCGCAGTCTCCGCGGCAATGAGAGAGGAGACGTGTTCGCCTCGCGCCCGTGATCGAGCAAAGTGATCGGAAATCATCGATCGCAAAATGCCGCGCCGTCGGTGCGCGGGATGGACGCTCACAATGGTGAGACCGGACGTGGCGACGGTGCCGCCGCCGGGCACGCGCATGTCGTATGCGTATGAACTGTGAACCCCGGCGAGTGCCCCCGCATCGGTGCCGTCCAGCACCTCAACCCCGCGCGCTCGCGACCAATCGATCGTTTTCTCGGTCAGCGCCGCAGCGTCGGCGCGCATGTGATTGGCAAAGCCCCAGTCGAGGACCTCGAGGAGGTCGTGATGGCGCTCGGCTGGAATGTCAACGCGCTGGTAGCCAGCGGGAGTACTCATGGGAGAAATCCTGGCACGTCTCGGTGGCGGGAGCGCGCGGCGGCGGAAAAAAGCGTCGGCCGCGCCTTATGGCACCCGCAGCTCGTCGATCTCTTTTCTCAATCGAGCGTATTCGACCTTGATGCAGCGGTTCTGAATGACGTCGAGCCCGGCGGCACGGGCCAGCGCTGCTGCTTGCTCGTTCTCGATGCCGAGCTGCATCCACAGGACGGCCGCGTCGCAAGCGATTGCTGCGTCGGCCACCGGCGGGATGTCTTCGGAACGACGGAAGGCAACAACGATGTCGGGCGTGACGGGGACGTCGTGAAGCGCGGCGTAGAAGCCGTGTCCCTCAATGTCCGCGTCGCCCGCCATCGGGTTGACCAGGAACACTTCGTAGCGCGTGTTCTCCATGAGCCACACGGCGATCGCGTGCGATGTGCGGCTCGGTCGAGGAGAAGCGCCAACCACGGCGACGGTGCGAGACCGGGCGAGGATGAGAGCGAGTTCCTCATCTGCGGGCGCCTGTGCGGGCAGCGGAAGGGGACAAGCGTCAGCCTCAACGTCAAAAATGTCCATACCGAGTCAACTCCTGGGACTGAAGGGCCATTCCATCCAACGGCAATGTCGCCACAGTGGAATCACACAACGGTGCACCGTGTTCTCGCTACCAGTATGGGCCGATAGTGCGCGCCGCGACGCCTCTGGCGGTCCATCACACGATCCGCACTCACATGAGGAAAGGAAGGAAGAAGGATGGCCAAGACAACCGAGGCACCAGACACCCTGGGAGAGCCCGAGATCGGTCTCAAATCCGCTGACCTCAAGGAGATCAACACCGGCTTGGCGCAAGCCGTTGCCGAGACCTTCACGCTCTACGTGAAGACGCAGGGGTACCACTGGAACGTTGTGGGCCCTAACTTCCACTCGCTCCACGAGATGTTTGAGGAGCAGTACATCGAATTGCGCGAAGCAGCGGACGAGATTGCCGAGCGTATGCGCGCACTTGGCGCACTTGCGCCGGGCTCATTCAAGGAGTTCCAGGAGCTCGCGAGCATCAAGGACTACGAGCCGGCCGACGATGCCGACACGATGGTGAAGAACCTCGCGAACGATCACGAGGCGCTAGCGCGCGTGCTTCGCCCGCTCGTTGACGTGGCCGAAGAGGCGGACGACGCCGCGACGGCAGATCTCATCACGGCACGCCTCGCCGCACACGAGAAGACGGCGTGGATGCTCCGCGCGACGATCTCGTAACGCGGCTTTCTGGATATCAACAAGCGCTGCACAAATATCGGCGCAGCCGGGCGCAGGGGAACGGCGAACCTAGATGTAGTACATCGCGGGTTCGAAGTTCTCCTGCGGCTCGGTCGCATTCCCACGGGCGTGCTCATGCGCATCTCCGTCATCAACTGACGACGCCGCGGTATGTGCCTCGATGGGCTTGGGGCGCTCACGGATGACAGCGGGGATCCCCACGGCTGTCGCCGCATTCGGGACGTCCTTCACGACAACGGCATTCGCCCCGATGCGCGCGTCCGACCCCACATAAACGGGACCCAGAATCTTCGCGCCCGCTCCGATCACCACACGGTCACCGACGGTGGGGTGGCGCTTTCCGTGGGACATGCTCGTGCCGCCCAGCGTGACGCCGTGGAACAAGAGCACGTCAGTGCCCACCACGGACGTTTCGCCAATGACGACGCCCATGCCATGGTCAATGAAGAGACGGCGGCCAATTTGGGCACCGGGGTGAATCTCAATGCCTGTCCGCCTGCGAGCCAACTGCGAGAGAAGGCGCGCAAGGTTGTGACGGCCAGCGCGCCACAACCGATTCGCCACCCGGTGGTACCAGACAGCGTGAACTCCCTGGTAACTGAGCGCGACCATCGCGGCCGAGGGGCACGCGGGGTCGCGGTCCCTGGCCGTGCGGATATCCTCACGAACAAGCGCCCAGATTGAGAGTTTCTCTGTCATGTGTACCTCCGGGTGGCGTCACTACTAAGTGAGCGTCAAGACGGTCGGAATTAATCCATCAAGTCCGCGTAGAGGATCGAGCTGAGGTAGCGCTCACCGAACGACGGGATGACGGTGACGATGGTCTTGCCAGCGTTCTCCGGGCGCTTGGCCACCTGCACTGCGGCAGCGATGGCGGCGCCGGAGGAGATACCCACGAGCAGACCTTCCTGGCGTGCTGCTGCACGGGCGGTCGCAATGGCGGTCTCCGAGTCGATGTCGATGACCTCGTCGTAGATCTCGGTGTTGAGAATCTCGGGAACGAAGTTCGCGCCCAGACCCTGGATCTTGTGGGGGCCAGGCTGGCCGCCATTGAGGATGGGGCTCTCGGCGGGCTCGACTGCGATGATCTGGACGCCGGGCTTGCGGGCCTTGAGAACCTCGCCAACGCCGGTGATGGTGCCACCGGTGCCGATGCCCGCGACAAAGATGTCGACCTCACCGTC
>JAEYUX010000160.1 GCA_023432235.1 Actinomycetes bacterium | reverse complement strand
CGTGAGGACAGCAATCCCCAAGTGGCGGACTCCTCCGGCGCCGAGCGTCGGCCCTTGCCAGCACCGTGGTGACGGGCCTCGCGACCGCGGCGCCCGGAAGGAGAACCCACATGAACGACCTCACGATCACGGTGAGCGGCTGGGTGGCCACGAAGCCCCGCCACGTGGTGGGGCGCAACAACGTGAGCCTCACGAGTTTTCGCGTCGCCTCGACAAGCCGTTACTTCGACCGCGCAGCCAACGCGTGGGAGGACGGCCCCACGGAGTGGTTTACCGTGCGCACATTCCGCAGCGCTGCCCTTACGGTCCTCGATTCCATTGAAAAGGGGCAGCCCGTCATTGTGACGGGACGGCTCCGGACCAATACGTGGGAGAGCGAGGCGGGGCCGCGGACTGACCTCGTCATCGACGCCTCTGCGGTTGGCCACGATCTGACGCGAGGCATCGCGACGTTCCGGCGTGCAGTCGGCGACCCGAACCTCGGTGGCGTCGAGCCGCCAACCGTGGCGGACGGGGATGATGCGGACGCTGCGGCACGCGTCGCCGACGCAGCGGATTCCGACGCCGGCCGAGCGGATTCCGAAGGCGGAGATGGTGGAGACACGGCTCTGCCCTCAAACGGCCTTGACGCGGTCGCTCAGGAGGAGGAACTCGCCTCAATTGCGCCGTAGCGAGAGGCCTATTCCCACCCCGGCCGGCGAATTACCAGGCATTTTGTAAAGAAGATGACCATCCTGCGGGAGAAATGGAGTTGTACCAGGCAAGCGGACACACCGCTTTGAACCGTAGGAGAAGGGACGACAACCATGGAGATTCTCTTGATGATCCTCATTGGAGCGATCGTGGGCTTCCTCGGAAGGCTCGTCGCGGGACGTCACGTGAATTGGGTTGCCACCATCTTGGTCGGCATCGTCGGTACGATTCTTGGTTTCTATGTGTGGGCCGCCATCGGTAGCGGCAGCACGATCATTGGCTACGTGCTTGGTGTGGTGATCGCAGCGCTACTCATCGTCGCATTGACGAGTGTGTCGCGCCGCCGCATCTAGCGGGGTGTGCATGGCGGGGCGTCGGAGCGATCCGGCGCCCCGTTTGCGTTCGCACCTCACATCAGTACTGCACCGCTTGCGGGTAAGAGGTCTGCCCGCGCACAACCGCGTAGGCTGTGGGCGGTGAAAGCGGCATCGGCCGCCTCAAGACAACAGAATCCCGGAGTGGCAGTGGCAGAGTTCATCTACACGATGCAAAAGGCGCGTAAGGCGCACGGTGACAAGGTCATCCTCGATGACGTCACGATGGCGTTTTACCCCGGCGCGAAGATCGGCGTTGTGGGCCCGAACGGTGCTGGAAAGTCCACGATCCTCAAGATCATGGCGGGTATCGAGCAGCCCTCGAATGGCGAGGCGCGCCTCAGCCCCGGCTACAGCGTCGGCATCCTCCTCCAGGAGCCCCCGCTCAACGAGGACAAAGACGTTATCGGCAACGTGCGCGAGGGCGTGGCCGAGGTGTACGCGAAGCTCGACCGCTTCAACCAGATCTCGGAAGAGATGGCGAACCCCGACGCCGACTACGACAAGCTTCTTGCCGAAATGGGCACGCTCCAGGAAGAGCTTGACCACGCAGATGCCTGGGACCTCGACAGCCAGCTTGAGCAGGCGATGGACGCGCTGCGCTGCCCGCCGCCGGACGCCGACGTCAAGGTGCTCTCCGGTGGTGAGCGCCGCCGCGTTGCATTGTGCAAGCTGCTGCTAGAAAAGCCGGACCTGCTCCTCCTTGACGAGCCCACCAACCACCTCGACGCAGAATCGGTCCTCTGGCTCGAGCAGCACCTCGCCAAGTACCCCGGCGCCGTGCTCGCCGTGACTCACGACCGGTACTTCCTCGACCACGTTGCCGAGTGGATCTGTGAGGTCGACCGCGGTCGCCTCTACCCATACGAGGGCAACTACTCGACGTACCTCGAGAAGAAGCAAGAGCGTCTTCAGGTCCAGGGCAAGAAGGACGCGAAGCTCGCGAAGCGCCTCAAGGAAGAACTCGATTGGGTTCGCCAGAACCCAAAGGGTCGCCAGGCGAAGTCGAAGGCCCGTCTGTCTCGTTATGAGGAGATGGCAGCCGAGGCCGAGCGGATGCGGAAGCTTGACTTCGAAGAGATCCAGATCCCGCCGGGCCCACGCCTTGGCAACATGGTGATCGAAGCGAAGAACCTCAAGAAGGGCTTTGGCGATCGTGTCCTCATCGATGGCCTCAGTTTCTCGTTGCCGCGCAACGGCATCGTGGGTGTCATCGGCCCCAACGGCGTAGGTAAGACGACGCTGTTCAAGACGATCGTTGGCCTTGAGCCTGTCGACAGCGGTGAGCTCAAGATCGGTGAGACCGTCAAGATCTCGTACGTCGACCAGAGCCGCGGTGGCATCGACCCCAACAAGACGTTGTGGGAAGTGGTCTCCGACGGCCTCGACTACATCAACGTGGGCAAAGTCGAAATGCCGTCCCGCGCCTATGTGAGCGCCTTTGGCTTCAAGGGCCCGGACCAGCAGAAGCCTGCTGGGGTGTTGTCCGGTGGTGAGCGCAACCGTCTCAACCTCGCACTCACGCTCAAAGAGGGCGGCAACGTGTTGCTCCTTGACGAGCCGACTAACGACCTCGACGTCGAGACTCTCGGTTCTCTCGAGAACGCGTTGCTCGAATTCCCTGGTTGCGCCGTTGTCGTCTCGCACGACCGGTGGTTCCTTGACCGTGTTGCGACGCACATCCTCGCTTACGAAGGCGACGACGAGAATCCCGCCAAGTGGTTCTGGTTCGAAGGCAACTTTGCGTCGTACGAGGAGAACAAGGTCGAGCGACTCGGTGCCGACGCCGCACGGCCCCATCGCGTCACCTACCGCAAGCTCACCCGGGACTAGCAGGCGCCACCGTGGAGGATTGCATCGGTGGGGAGTGTGCGTCTCCCCAACCCACCTTCGACCCGTACGCGGTGTTGCCCGATCCGGATGACTGGCCCGAGCCTCCAGACTGGATGTTCACGGCGCTCTACATTGTCATCGCCATCATGGTGGCGGCGCTCATCGTGACAATCCTTGTCGCTCTGGCGACGTGGAGGCGGCGGACCGTTGAGACCCGCGAACGTCAGCCCAAGGAGTGGGTGGCGTTGAGCGATATTCCGAGCACGACCCGCGGTGGTGTGCGCGGGGTGCGCGAATCGTCTCCCACCTCCGAGGGTGCCGAGCCACCGCCTGACGATGTCCCGGCCGACGATCTCCCGCCCGACGATGTCCCACCCGACGGCGAACCGTCGCCTGACGTCAATCGATAGCGGGCATTCGGAGCATTCCCTCTTGCGAGACAGAGGCGACGAGGCGACCGTCTTCGCTAAACACCCATGCGCCGGTGAGTCCGCGCCCGCCTTGTGAGGTGGGGGAGTCCTGAACAAACAGCAGCCACTCATCAGCGCGTGCTGGACGGTGCCACCACATCGCGTGATCGAGGCTGGCGAACGCCATACCCGGCGTCGACCATGAAGCACCGTGGCGGCGCAAAGCAGGTTCGAGCATCACCTGGTCTGAGCCAAAGGCGATGAGGGCGCGATGGGTGAGGTCGTCGGCAATGACTGGTTCGCGCAGTCGCATCCATGCGGTCTGATACTGCTTGGGTCGGGCGTCGGGGGCGACGAGGATCGACCCTTCGACATGGCGGACATCGAATGGGGCGGAGTCGAGCCAGAAGTCTGCGGAGGGGTGTCCCGCATGCGGGGTGAGGACGTCAATGTCGGAGACCACCGCGCTTGGCGGCGGCACCTCGGGCATGGGGACATGATGCTCGGGCCCGTCCTGCGCAAGCTGGAAAGAGGCGATCATCGACAGGATGGGCACGCCATCCTGAATGGCGTGCGTGCGTCGGGCAGAGAACGATTGCCCGTCGCGGAGAATGTCCACCTCGAAGGTGATCGGCTTCTGCGCATCACCGGCGCGGAGGAAATAGCCGTGCATCGAGTGAACAGCGCGGTCCGGATCTACCGTGTGGCCCGCCGCCAGCACGGCTTGCGCAATCACTTGTCCCCCAAAGACGCGGCCCCCAGGCATCGGGAGAGAGTCGCCTTCAAAGGTGGTGTCGGCCATACGGCGCAGGGTGAGCGCCGACAGCCCTGCGGTGACGGCTTGGTGAGCCCGCGGGTCCTCGGTGTAATCCATCCCACGAGGCTATAGGGCGCAAGCGGCACCTCGTGGCGACTCTGGTCCGCTACGTCCCAGGCGTCGGGTCGAAGGTATTGATGAGGGAGTGAGCTGCTCGTTCAAGGTAGTCGAGCAAGGTCGCCTCGTGGAGGGGCGCAAGATGCTGAGCGATGACGGCCTCACGCATGAGCGCGTACCAATGATCGCGAGCCTCGGGGTTGACGTGGAAACCTTGGTGACGCATCCGCAGGCGTGGGTGCCCCCGGCGGTCCGAATATGTGGTGGGGCCACCCCAGTACTGCTCAAGGAACAGCGTGAGCCGCTCCTCTGCGCCCTCAAAATCGTGTGCCGGATACATTGGCGCCAGGATCGGGTCCGTACGCACCCCCTGGTAGAAGTGCTGGACGATAGCGCGGAACGTCGCATGACCGCCCACCGCATCAAAGAAGCTCTGCCCTTGTTCCTGGGTAGGGCCAGCGCCCACATTCATGCCGGGTGCCGGTTCAGGCTGCGTGCTCACGAGGCATCGTCCTCGCCCGCATCCGCTTGAGGCGCGGGAGCCTCTGCCGGCGCGGTGGCGCCCATGATGAGCGTCTGATCCGGCACGGCCAAACGAATGCCGCGCTCGGCGAAAATGCGCCGCATTTCAAGCCGCACCCCCCGCATGACGGCCCACTGCTTGACCGGCACACATTGAATGAGGAGGCGGACGGAGACGCTGTAGTAGTCGAAGGACTCGATACCGGGCACCTCGGGCTCGGACAAGATCGCCGCGTCAACGTCGGGGTCCGCTTCGCGGGCGGCGGCCACAGCGTCGAGCATCGCCTCACGCGCGGCGTCGAGATCAGTCTCGATGCCAAGACGCACCTCGATGAGTGCGCGCGACCACAGCCGAGTCATATTTCCCACGCGCAAGATCTCGCCATTGGGGATGTACCAGACGGTGCCATCGAGCGACCTGAGGCGCGTGCTGCGCAGGCCCACCTCTTCGACGGTGCCCGTCGCGGGGCCGAGGTCAACCACGTCTCCCACCCCGTATTGATCCTCGATGAGCATGAAGAGGCCCGAAAGCAGGTCTTTCACAAGCGATTGGGCGCCAAAACCAAAAGCCACACCAACGATTCCAGCTGAGGCGAGCAGCGGCGCAACCGGCAGCCCAATCATGTCGAGAGCCATGACGATGAGCACTGCCGCGATCACCACCGCAAGAGCGGACCGGAGGACGGCGCCAATGGTGCTGGCTCGTTGCCGACG
>JAEYUX010000135.1 GCA_023432235.1 Actinomycetes bacterium | reverse complement strand
CGCTGACGGTTGTCGACTTCGGCATGATGGGAGGGGTCACACCCGCTCTGAAGTCCGCGCTCCGCAAACTTGTCATCGCGGCCGCGTTGCGGGACGGCCGATCGATGGTGGCGGCGATGAGCGAGGCAGGGGTCTTGCTCCCCAGTGCCGATTCACGCGAGCTTGAGCGCGTCATTAGTCATGCGTTCGCTCGCTTTGGCGGGATGGGTTTCGCCGAGCTACGCAACGTCGATCCGCGAGAGTTCCGCGAATTCGCGGCGGAATTCAGCGACATCATGTTGAGCCTGCCTTTTCAATTGCCTGCGAACTACCTGCTCGTGATGCGGACGACATCTCTCACATCAGGCGTATGCAGCGGACTCGACCCGGCATACAACCTGTGGGACTCGGTTGAGCCTTACGCCCAAGGTTTGCTACGGGACGAGACAGGCGGATTGGTGGGGGAGGCCGTCAGTTCGGTGCGCGACGCCGTACGCATCAGTGTTGGGCTTCCCGCACGCATCGACGCTCTGCTCACGCAGGCGGAGAACAGTGGTGTCCGTGTCGAAGCACCGGGCGTTGAGCGTGTATTGCTGCGCCAAGAACGCGCCGCACGGAGGACGACATCTGCGGTCCTCTTTGCCGCCCTGTTCATTGGTGGAGCCGTCCTTCGCCTCGACGTCGGAGGGTGGGGGACTGCGACGATGATTGCATCTGCCGTGCCGCTCCTCCACGCGCTGTTTGCGGGGCGTCGGCGCTGACGCACGTGGAACGTCGGCCGTGTCCACGCAATCGTGGCGACAAGTGCCCACAAAGCGCGACGTGAGTGCTGCGCGTGCCTGTAAGGTGCGTCAAGAAACCCGCGCACCGCACCCCTGCAAGGACGTGTCATGGCCAAGCTGTACTTCCGCTACGGAGCGATGAACTCATCGAAATCGGCGTTGTTGCTCACGGCGGCGTACAACTACGAAGAGCGCGATCAGCATCCAGTCATCGTGAAGCCGGGCATCGACACGAAGGCAGGCGGGGCAGTCCAGTCGCGCATCGGTATCGAGCGCCCTGTCGACATCCTGCTGGGCCACGATAAATCATTCCGTGAGGCGCTCATCGAGCACCGGCCGCTGGGCGAGATTGACGCCGTATTCGTCGATGAGGCGCAGTTCCTTACCCCTGCGCAGGTTGACGAGGCCTTCGCTGTTGCTGTCGAAGACGGCATCCCCGTCCTCTGTTACGGCTTGCGCGCCGACTTCATGACGCGCTCCTTTCCCGGGTCAATGCGCCTCATGGAGATTGCGCACTCGATTGAGGAACTGAAGACGATTTGCCGATGCGGCTCCAAGGCGATTTTCAACGCTCGGATTGTCAACGGGGAGTTCGTGCGCCATGGTGATCAGGTGGCGATCGATGGTCAGCATGCCAGATACGAATCTCTGTGTGGTCGCTGCTATCTGCGCAAGGTCGGTCCGTTCCCGGTAACGGCACAGACGTGACAATCGGGACAGCACAAATGGGACCGTCCCACCTAGGTCTGCAGGCCTGTACTGACGACCGGAAAAGTGCGTAACAATGGAGACCGTGACAGAGCCTGTGCTGCTGGTGATCGTGGTCGCGACCGCACTCGTTTTCGACTTCACTAACGGGTTTCACGACACAGGAAACGCGATGGCGACGTCGATTGCCACGCGCGCGCTGAGCCCTCGCCGTGCCGTCCTCTTGTCTGCAAGCCTCAACCTCGTCGGCGCTTTCTTATCGCTCGCTGTTGCAGCAACGATCGCTAAGGGGATTGTTGACTCCGGCGTCGTCACTCTTGACGTGGTCCTTGGCGGGCTCGTTGGCGGCATTGTGTGGAACCTCATCACGTGGCTCTTTGGAATACCGTCGAGTTCTTCTCATGCGCTTGTCGGCGGCGTTGTCGGCGCCGTGCTCGCAGCAGTAGGCGGTGGCGGTGTGCTGTGGGGCGGACTCACGGCAAAGGTGCTCATTCCCGCGCTACTCGCACCCGTTGTTGCCATCCTGGTGGCGTCAATCGCGACTCGACTTGTCATGCGTGTCACCCGAAACGTTCCCCAAGAGGACAACGACCGGATGTTCCGTTGGGGCCAAATTGGCTCGGCGTCTCTTGTCTCGCTCGCGCACGGCACGAACGATGCACAGAAGTCGATGGGCATCATTCTGCTCGCACTCATCGCCGCAGATGCGGTACCTGCCGACTCAAACGTGCCGTGGTGGGTCATCATCTCGTGTGCGGTGGCAATGGCGCTCGGCACCTACACAGGTGGTTGGCGTGTGATCCGCACGCTCGGCAAGGGTCTTGTGGAACTCGAGTCGCGCCAAGGCATGGCGGCCGAGACGTCGTCGGCCGCCGTCATCCTGCTGTCGAGCCACTTTGGCTACTCGCTGTCGACGACGCACGTGGCAACTGGCTCGATTATGGGCTCGGGTGTCGGTGCGAAGGGCAGTTCCGTGCGGTGGAAGGTCGCGGGCCGCATGGCGATTGCATGGCTGATCACCGTGCCTGCAGCCGGCATCGTTGGTGCCGCCTGCTATTGGCTCGACACGGCGACGAGTTCGTATGCAGTGGTCGCGCTACTCGTTGTGGTCTCGGGCGCGATTGTTGCGTGGTCTCGTGTACGCCCCGTGAACTCTGCGAACGTCAATGACGCCTGGACCGAAGACGACCCGCAAGGCGTTATTGCCGAGTCTCTCGTTGACCATGACCCTAGCTTGCTGGCTCCCGCACCCGTGGGTTCCGACCAGGCTTCTTCAAAGGCGTAGCACGGTGTCAGATTTCGTCGAGTGGGACTCGCTTGTCCAAGTGGTGATCATTGGCGTGATCGTGGGTGCTGGCCTGCCGTTCGTGTTTGCGATCGGAGTCAGGGCAATTGCAGGCAAGGATGGGCGAGACGAATCGGGTCATGTGCCGCGGCGCCGCAAGCTCGTGGCCGTCGGTGCCTTTGGACTCGTGCTACTCGCGACCGTGGGAGCGGTGGCCTACATTGCGGGCGGCGGTCACTAGCGTCCGAGTCGCCTCTTTGCCGCACCGGCCACTTCCGAATGCGGGTACTCGAGAAAGATCTCGGCCGCTTCGTCCGGCACGTGCGGGTTGACAAGGAGAGCCGCCAACACGGTTGGGTGACGCTCTTGTTCGATCGCGGCCATCAACGCGGGCGCGGGCGTCGATTCGTTCTGAGCTGCCCACCATCGCACGTCTGGATCCGAGTCGAGTGTGAGTTCAGTGAGGACATCAGGATCGGTGTTGACGTTCGAGGCCTGGCGAAGCCGGTTGACACCATCTGATCCCTTAGCGATATCGCCTGCAACATTGTCGAGAGCGGCGGCAAGGTCATGCGAATGCGAGGTGCGGTACTGCTTCGAGAGTTCGCGCACGTAATCCGAGAGCTCATTGGCCTCGTTCTGGCGCGCGACAATCTCAAGCACCGTCCGGCCATCAGGTTCCGCGATCTCGTGTTTGATGACCATGCCCAGGCGCCGAAGTGTCTCGGCGACGTTCAGTGCAGGGTGGCGCGGATCGCCGTCAGCTTCGGCGCGAGCCTCGCCTTCAGCCTTACCGATGACGGCGAGGGCCTGCGCCATCGCCTCAAGGCGTCCGCTCTGGAACGCCTCGTCGCTCGAGTACGACTCGGCTGGATGGGGATCGGCATTCTCAAGCATCTGGTCGAGGGCGATGACCTTGCGCGCTGCCGCCATCGTTTCGCACTCGGCACCTGCATCGCAGACGCTGCACGCGTGGTGGCGTGTCGTGTGAATCGCCTCTGCAACGATCGCATGACGGCGCGCCGTTGGCGATGCGGATCCATGAGCGCTCTGCGTGTGCGGTGACACGGTCACGTCTCTCCTCGGGGTAGTGGGAACGCACTGGTGCGCCGCCGGATAGGCGGACGTCACACCTATCGGCGCCGCGGTGCGAAAAGGTAGGCCTCCAGCGCTTATTGACTCGCCATCGTGAGAATGTCCACACGCGTTGTGTGTGGCAAGCGCGGTACATCGAAAGAGCGAGCGCGACACGCCGGATTGCGCAATTCGGATATCTCTCATTGCAAGGGGTCTCACGCCGCGCAGAGCGTCAACCTCCCGGGCCGGGCGCAGAGCAAGGGACCTTGGGCCCAGAACCGCCACACCGCCACATCTAGTGTGGAAGGGCCGCAATCACCCCCATATGTAGTGGTTCGACGGCGAGGACTCAGACACACAGCGCGGTGTGATCACGGGAGGAAAGACGATCATTATGAGCATCACCGATATGTCATCAAGCGCGGCGGCAAGCACCCAGGACATGCGCGCGCAACTTGAGGTCGTGAAGCGCGACGGGCGTACCTTGCGCTTCGACGACGTCCGGATCCGCCAAGCGCTGACGAAGGCTTTTGAGGCAGTGCACGGCACGCTCACACCGAGCCATGACCGCACGATCAAGCGACTAGTCAAGGACATCGACAACGAGATCCGGTCAAGCTACGACACTCGCGTCAAGATCTACGAGATTCAGGCGGCTGTGGAGCATGTGCTCCTGCAGGAGCGGGAGTACGACGTTGCCCGCGCCTACATCGACTACCGCGTCCAGCGCGACTTTGCGCGGAGCAAGGCCACGGATCTCAATCACTCGATCACGAAGCTTCTCGACAAGGATCAGACTGTCGTCAACGAGAACGCGAACAAAGATGCCGAGGTGTTCAACACGCAGCGCGATCTCACGGCGGGCATGGTGGGCAAAGCGATTGGCCTCAAAATGCTCCCGGCGCACGTGGCGAACGCTCACCAAAAGGGTGACATTCACTACCACGACCTTGACTACCACCCGTATGCGCCGATGACGAACTGCTGCCTCATCGACTTCAAGAACATGCTCTCCAAGGGCTTCCGCATTGGAAACGCACAGGTGGAGCCGCCCAAGTCGATCCAGACGGCAACGGCGCAGATCTCCCAGATCATCGCGAATGTGTCCTCGAGTCAGTACGGCGGATGCACGGTGAACCGTATTGACGAGCTTCTCGCGCCGTATGCCGCCCGCAACTACAACAAGCACCTGGCTGATGCAGCCGAATGGATCGATGACGAGTCGAAGCGCGAAGAGTTCGCTCGCTCCAAGACTCGCAAAGACATCTACGACGCGATGCAAAGTCTCGAGTACGAGATCAACACCCTCTTCACATCAAATGGGCAGACGCCGTTCACGTCGGTTGGATTCGGGCTCGGTGAGGGCTGGTACGAGCGCGAGATCCAAAAGGCAATACTCAACATCCGCATCCGCGGCCTTGGATCAGAAGGCCGGACCGCGATCTTCCCCAAGTTGCTGTTCACCCTCAAGGCGGGCCTCAACCTCAAGCCCGGTGAACCGAACTACGACATCAAGAAGCTCGCCGTCGAGTGCGCGACAAAGCGCATGTACCCGGACGTGCTGAGCTACGACAAGATCGTCGAGATCACGGGCTCTTTCAAGGCGCCGATGGGATGCCGGTCATTCGTTCAGGGCTGGACCGATGAGAACGGCAAAGACGTCGTCGAGGGGCGCATGAACCTTGGCGTTGTCACGCTCAACCTGCCTCGTATTGCAATGGAGGCCCGCGGAAGCATCGAGGTGTTCTGGGCACTGCTCGAGGAGCGGCTCGACACAATGCACGACGCCATCATGTTCCGAATCAAGCGATGCACGGAGGCGAAGCCTGGCAACGCGCCGATCCTCTACGTGCACGGCGCGTTCGGAAAGCGGCTTGGGCCTACTGATGATGTGAATGAGCTATTTCGTGATGGCCGCGCGACGGTGTCTCTCGGGTACATCGGTCTCTATGAAGTGGCAGCCGCCTTCTTTGGCGGCGACTGGGAAGACAACCCTGAGGCGAAGAAGCTGACCGTTGACGTCCTCACCTCTTTGCTCGATCACGCGAAGCAATGGCGGGCGGAATCCGGTTACTGGGTGAGCGTCTACTCAACGCCATCGGAGAGCCTCACCGACCGGTTCTGCCGGTTGGATCGAGAGCGCTTTGGGGTCGTGGAGAACATCACCGACAAGGATTACTACACGAACAGCTTCCATTACGACGTGCGTAAGAACCCGACGCCGTTCGAGAAGTTGGATTTCGAGGCGGAGTACGCGCCGCTCACGTCCGGTGGCTTCATTCACTACTGCGAGTACCCAGTTCTGCAGCAGAACCCCACCGCGCTCGAAGCGGTGTGGGACTACGCCTACGACCGCGTCGGCTACTTGGGAACAAACACGCCAATTGACCGGTGCTACGAGTGCGGCTTTGCAGGCGACTTTGACCCCACGGCACGAGGGTTCGCATGCCCCAGCTGTGGCAATGAAGACCCGCGTACGTGCGATGTCGTGAAGCGCACCTGCGGATACCTTGGCAATCCGCAGCAACGTCCGATGGTGCATGGCCGGCACATGGAGATCTCGGCCCGCGTCAAGCACATGGACTCATCGGATGTGCGTGTGCCACTGAGTGCGGTTGGCCCCGACGGCGAACTCCCCACCGGCGGACGTCCCTGCTAGATGGGGTTGGAATGACACTCACTCCAAATCCACGTACCTGGATCGCAGAAAAGGCGAGCCATCAATACGTCGCGGACTACAAGCCCTTCTCGTTTGTAGATGGCCAGGGGGTGCGGTGCTCCTTGTATGTGAGCGGATGCTTCTTTAAGTGCGATGGGTGCTACAACGAGGATGCGTGGAGTTTTCGTTACGGCTCTCCCTATACAAAGGATCTTGAGGACCGGATTCTCAACGACCTCGCGCACGAGTCAGTTCAAGGGTTGTCGCTGCTTGGCGGGGAGCCGTTCCTCAATACTCAGGTGTGCCTCGCGGTTGCCGAGCGGGTACGTGCGACGTTTGGCTGGTCTAAGGACATCTGGTGCTGGTCGGGATACACGATTGAGCAACTGATGGCGGATAGCCCCGACAAGATGCGACTGCTCGAATTTGTCGACGTGCTCGTGGACGGTACCTATGAGCAGGACAAGCGAGACCTCACGCTTGCCTTCAGAGGCAGCAGTAACCAACGAGTTCTCGATGTTCCTGCCTCACTCGCGCAAAGAGTGGCAGTGCCGTGGGCTGGTGTGAAAGACGCCGCCGACGCTAGTGCCAGCGCCCGTGTTGGATAAGGACGTCTTTCAGCAGGTCGGCTCGGTCCGTGACGATTCCGTCCACGCCCAGGTCAACGAGTCGTTCCATCTCGTGACGATCATTGACCGTCCACACGTGAACGGATTTTTTCGCCCGATGCGCTGCGGAGAGCGTGTGTGCCGACACGACGGTGAGCGGTCCGGCCGCGACAGGCACCTGGAGGGCATCAACACCTGACAGCGGCCCGTTTGCTGACGCGCCGAGACGAGTCCCCAGTAAGAACGCTCCAACCTCTCGGGTGCCCGCAGAGGTGGCGACAGGGTGGCTGAGCTTGGCAAGGGTGGCCTTGCGCCTCGCCGTCGAGAACGAGGTGATGCAGACGCGGTCGTGAGCTTTCGTTCTCTCAATCGCCGCAGCAATCGGCTCGATCCCAGACTTTGCCTTGACGTCGATATTGACCCGCAGTTCCGGCCACGTGCCAAGTAGGTCCTCGAGGAGTGGGACGGGCTCAACTCCGCCGATACGCGCTGACTGCACCCGGCTCCACGGCAAGGAGGACACCTGCCCCTGTGCGTCTGTCGTACGGTCGAGGGAGGCGTCATGCAGCGCGACAGCAATGCCATCGGCGGTCCCATGCGCGTCCGTCTCGACGTACCGGTAACCCAAATCGACCGCTGCCTGGAACGCGAGCATCGAGTTTTCGAGACCTTCGAGCGAAAAGCCTCGATGTGCGAGAGCCGCAATGGTGCCGCCGGTATCGAAATACGGGTGAGTCGTCATGACGCCAGGCTATCGAGCCACCCGATGACAGCGTCGAAATATGTCTGCCGTACGTCCGGCGCCGAGAGGCTGAGGTCGTGAACTCCGTGCGGGATCACAACGGTGCTCACCTGAGGCCCGAGCCGTGGTGCGAGGGCCGCAATCGCGCGCGTATCGACCACGGTGTCCTGAACGTCCGCGAGCGGGTTGTCCTCGCGGTCCGGTCCGCATGAGTCGGAATGCGCAACGAGCACAGGAAAAGTGATCGACAGCCCTTTGCGAATGCGCCGTTGCACCTGTGTGACGGCGGCGAGCCACCCCGCGCGCACCGGCACGCCGTGCGGTCGCTTGAGCGACGTATCAAACTCCCACTGTTGCGCGAGTCTGGTTGCGTATGCAGACGGTGCATGTCTCACAACAGTCAGTGGGCGGCCTTTGAGCAACGCGAGAGCAACCGCGCGTTTGAGTGGACCGCCATGCGTCGACGGGAATCCAAAAAGTGGTGAGTTAAGAATGAGACCGGCGATGTGTGGGCGATGATCGTGCGCCCATATGGCAGCAGTGAGCCCTCCCGTCGAGTGCGCGTGGACGACAACAGGCACACCGGGGTGCTCGCGCTGGACCGCGCCGACCGCCGCCGCAATGCCAACGCACTGCTCCGCAGCGTCGGCCATGTAGTGGGGGATATCGGAGCCCTTGAGTGACCGCCCCGCTCGATCAAGGTCGACCGCATAGAACGCGTTCCCAGTTGCAGTGAACGCCTCGGCGAGGTGGCGCTGGAAAAAGTAGTCGTTGTAGCCATGGACGTGAACGACGGCGTAACGCGGCTGAGTGATGCGGAATTGGGGCCGCACCAACGTACCGCCCAGAATCGGGCTCGCTTCGAAGTCCGGCAAGATGTCGGCCTTCCACTCGAGTTCGGCGCTGTCCACGCATCGACCCTAATTGCGGACACCCCGCCGCGCGCCACTGAACTCGGCTCAAGTGCGGGCAGACTATGCCCATGACTGACGGCAATGACGCCCTCCGACTTCCGGCGATTGCGGACGCAACCGTGTCGCCAGAAGAAGCCGCCCGCCCAATCCCACGACGACGCGTCATCGCGTGGGCGCTGTGGGACTGGGCAACCCAGCCCTTCAATTCCGTCATCATCACGTTCGTCTTTGTTGCGCTGTATCTGACGCAGGACGGCTTTATCGATCCTGAGATTCGCGCGCTCGGCGAAGATGCGCCTGCCTATGAGCGTGCTCTCGATGTCCTCGCTCGTAATTGGGCTTGGGCGGGAGCTCTCGCGGGCATCGTTGTGGCGCTTCTCGCGCCCGTACTGGGACAACGGGCCGACGCGAGGGGCAGGCGCAAGTGGTGGCTTGGCATCATGAGTGCTTTGCTCGTTGCGAGCATGCTCGGGCTGTTCTTTGTTGAGGAGTCCCCGAGCTTCTTCTGGCTCGGCATCGCGCTCATCTCATTTGGGCAGATCGTCGCGGAGATTGCTGGTGTCAACTACAACGCGATGTTGACGGACGTGTCGACCCCTCGCACCGTGGGACGAGTCTCGGGCCTCGGGTGGGGGCTGGGGTACGTGGGTGGCATCGTCGCGCTCGTCATCGTTGTTGTGGCCGACAGTTCTGACTGGTGGGGCATGGACACCTCCAACGGAATGGCGTACCGCCTTATCGCGGTGGGTTCGGCGATATGGGCGATCGTTTTCGGTTGGGCCGTCTTCGTCTTTGTCCCCGAATCGCCGCGCAGACGTGGAGCTCCGACCGTTGGATTCTTCGAGGGCTATCGAATCCTCATGCGCGACTTGCGACACCTGTGGTCCACCGCCCGCAGCACGCTGTGGTTCCTCATCGCGTCTGCGGTGTACCGAGACGGTCTTGTCGGTGTCTTCGCCTTTGGGGCCATCATCGCTGCGCAAGCCTTCGGCTTCTCGTCGCAGGGAGTCATCTACTTTGGCGTCGCAGCAAATCTCGTTGCTGGGCTATCCACCATCATTGCCGGGCGGATGGATGACAGGTTCGGTCCTCGCCGCGTCATTCTCGCTGCGCTAGGGATCATTGTGGTGTGCGGCATCGTCATCGTGGCCGCCCACACGGCGGGCGCGGTCGTGTTCTGGGTGTTCGGGCTCATCCTCAGCGCATGCGTTGGGCCAGCGCAAGCCGCTTCGCGCTCCTTGCTCGCGCGCCTCAGCCCGCCAGGGCATGAAGCAGAGATCTTTGGTTTGTATGCGACGACGGGCCGCGTCACATTCTTCTTGTCGCCAACTGCTTTCGGCCTCGCGTCACTCGCCTTCGGTGGCACCATCTGGGGCACAATCGGAATTGTCTTCATCGTCGCTGTTGGACTTGGGCTTCTCGTATTTGTGAAGTCCGCCGATGTCACCACCTCCACGTCGAGGGAACACGCGAGCGCCTAGCGCGGTTGCGCCAATAACAGGGAACGCAGAGAAGGAGTTGTGAAATGAGCGTGACAAGCACTGCGACAGCCACCTGGTCCGGCACTCTTGTTGCGGGCAGTGGCAGCACAAACCTGGCAACCTCTGGCGCTGGAACGTTCAACGTCAATTGGAAGGCTCGGTCAGAGGGACAAGTGGCGACCACCACTCCTGAGGAGCTCCTCGGAGCCGCCCATGCTGCGTGCTACGCGATGGCAATGTCGCATGAACTCGCTGGCAAGGGCCTCGAGGCAGACCGCATTGATGTCTCCGCGGCCGTCACATTCGTCCCAGGCGAAGGCATCACCCGCATTGGGCTACGTGTTGCCGCGACTATCCCGGGGATCTCGGACGAAGACTTCCGCGCATTGACAGCAGCTGTGAAGGACGGCTGCCCCGTGTCTCAAGCGCTTGCCGGCACCACCATCGAGATGGACGAGGTGTCGTTGCGTTCGTAGGCGCGGCTACTCCAGGTAGCGTGCCGTCATGCGCGTGATCCGTGATCTTGCCTTTGGCGTCCGCCTCTATGGCAGGGGAGTGGGGCTGTGGCGGTCACGTCCGGGCCTCGCTGCTGTGGGGCTCTTACCAGGACTGATGACGGCGTGGCTCTTTGCCGCAGGTTTCATCGTGCTTTTTGCTTCGCTTGATCGCATCAGCGGATCGATCGCCGACGCATTGGTGGGTGACGGCGCATGGCACGGCATCGTGCAGGTCGCTGCCGCTGTTGCCGTCATCAGTGGCGCGTTAGTCGTCGCGGTCCTCACTTTTGTCTCGGTGACTTCACTGCTCGGTCAAGGCGTCTTTGACCTCATCTCACGACGAGTCGATGAGTCGCTCGGACCCGTCCCCACCGTTGTGGAGGAGCCGTGGTGGCGCTCGGTGCGCCGTTCGGTGGGGGAGGGCGTATCGATGATCGCTCTCAGTGTGCCGCTAGCGATTGCGGTGGGCCTGCTCGGTATCGTGCCCGTGATTGGTGCGATGGCGGCATGGATTCTTGGCGCGACGATTGGCGGGTGGCTCCTCGCGCTTGAGTTCACTGCAGCGTCTTTCGAACGGCGCGGACTCACGTTCGCGCAACGGCGGCGCCTCCTTGGTCAGCGCCGAGCCGTCGCTGTCGGTTTTGGTGCGACGGCGTTCATCGCCTCGTCGTTTGCGCCGCTGGCGGTCCTCACGATGCCGTTGTCATTTGCAGGCGGCGCGCACCTTGCGCGTTACGTGGTGGACGGTGCTAGCGAGAGATAAGCCCGAGCGAGCGCTCCAACGCTGAGACCTCGCTGTGGCAGCTCTCTGGTGCGACGCGTCGGCTCACCTGAAGTGCCAAGCGCGCAATGGCGTCGGCGTCGTCCGTTCCAATGACGCCTGACAACTGAGCTTCCACGGCTTCTCGATACGCGGGAGTTGCGGCCGCAATAGCGTCCCAACCGGCGTCGGTGAGACCCACCCACGTGCCTCGCAGATCGTCATGACACGTGGCGCGCGACACAAGACCTCGGCGTTGCATTCGTGCGACCTGGTGGGACGTGCGGGACTTTTCCCACGCGAGCATGACGCCCAGTTCTCCGGCGCGAACCTTGTTGTCTGGGGCAGCGCGCAAGGCCGAGAGAATCTCGAACTCAGGCAAGGAAATATTGGCGGCGCTCTGAAGCCTTTGCTCCACGGCGGCGTTCAACTGACGCGCAGCGAGGCTCAGCGCTCGAAACAGCGCGACGTCCGCTCCGATCTCCTGGTCCATGCCTTGAGGGTAGACGAGTGCCTCCCGCTGACCAAGGGAAAGAGCGGTGTCTGCGCGCTTTAGGCTGGTTTCATGACGACTCGTCGCCTGGTCGCTCGCGCCCCGCTTGCTCACTTGTCTCCCACCTTTGCCGCGATTCGTGCTCGCGAAGGCGTGTCCGAGGACCGCCCAGCGGCGGTAGCCAAGGAGGTCGCGATCGCCAGCGAGCGGGAGGAAGACCCGCACATTGAAGACAAACGGATAGATCTCTCGGACATTCCATTTGTCACTCTTGATCCGGCTGGGGCGCGCGACCTCGACCAGGCGGTGGCGATCACCCGAACCCGGAACGGTTGGCGGGTTCGCTATGCCATTGCGGACGTTGCCGCACACGTCGTTCCAGGAGGTGCGATTGACCTCGATGCCTGGGAGCGCGTCGAGACGGTGTACTGCCCTGATGTGCGAGTGGGGCTTCATCCGCCAGCCCTCGCAGAAGGCTTCGCATCGCTGTTGCCCGGTCAACGCACCAAAGCGGTCGTGTGGGATATGGCCGTTGCGCAGGACGGTTCACTTGGCCTCCATGACGTGACAAGGGCGTGGGTGCGTTCCCGGACGCAGTACGCATACGACGAATTGCACGAGGGGGCCACAGGCGAAGCCGCTGCGCTCGTCGCCTTGTTGGGTGAGGTAGGCACGGCTCGCCGCGCCGCGATGGATCGTGCGGGGGCGATCTCGTTGCCAAAGCCGAGTCAGGTTGTGACGTCGAACGGCAGTGGGCTGCACCTTGAGTTTCGGGCAGGCCGCGGAATCGAAGACGACAATGCTCAGGTCTCGCTGATGACAGGCATGGCAGCGGCAAAACTCATGATTGAGGCTGGCATGGGGGTGCTTCGCACGATGCCTCCTGCCTCAGAGGACGCGCTGACGCGCTTGCGTCGCCAAGCCGCGGCAATCGGCATTGACTGGCCGGCGGATGACTCGTACGCCGAGCTCCTCCACCACATCGACCCGTCAAGCGCCAAAGGTGCGGCATTCCTCACCGCCGCCGTTGCGTTGTTCCGTGGTGCGAGTTGGGACCACTTCGACGTAGAACGAGGCACGCCCGTGCCGGAGCAACCACGTCACGGCGCTCTCGCCGCGCCGTACGCACATGTGACAGCTCCGCTCAGGCGACTTGTCGACCGCTACGGCACCGAAGTGTGTCTCGCCTACACATCCGGTCGAGCAGTCCCGGAGTGGGCACGCGAGGGATTGCAGCGCGTAGGTAAGGCAATGGCAACGGGAGTGGCGCGGTCCGGCCGCGTGGATCGGGCTTGCGTCGACGCTGTTGAGGCTGCCGTTCTTGCGCCGCACTTGGGCCACGTGTTCACCGGAGTCGGTCTTGACGAAAAAACAGTGCAACTCGAGAACCCTGCCGTCGTTGCGCGGTGCTCGGGCGAGATCGCGGTGGGCCGGCGGCAGAGAGTGCGGCTCGTCAGCACCGACATCGAGAACGGCCCGCGCTTCGAGGCACTTCCCCTGTCACTGGCGCCGGAACCCTGAGGGCGATAGCGTCGTTCTACGAGCAAGGAGGCGAAATGACTGACAACGACAAGACGCCGAGCAGGCATGAGGTCTTCGAACAGATTCGTGCCAACGAAATCGCGCGTGGGGCAAGCGACGATGAGGCAATCCGTGTGGCGACCGAAAAGGTCGACCAGGTGATGGAGCTCAAGAAGCCCCTGTAGCGGCGGTCCTACCATTGGGTCATGTCTTCTGACCCATTGCAGAACGCCGATACGGTAGCGCGGGCGCCGCGCGGCTTGCGTGCGCAATTGACCGTGCCCAATGCGATCACGTTCACGCGCATCGCACTCATCGTCGTGTTCGGCGTGCTCCTCGTCTCGCGCCACGACGGCTGGGCGATCACAGCGTTAGCGGTTGCCGGCGTCAGCGACTTTCTCGATGGTTACCTTGCCCGGAAGCTCAATCAGACATCCGCCCTTGGTCGCGTCTTGGATCCGGCCGCCGACCGGCTCCTCACCGTCGTCGTCGTTCTTGGCTTGGCGTGGCGCGACATCATTCCGTGGTGGCTCCTCGCCGTCCTGCTTGCCCGTGACGTTGTCATGGGCCTTGCGCTGTTGTGGTTGCGTAGGCGCACAAAGGAGACGCCCATCGTGACATTTCTTGGCAAGGCGGCCACGTTCGCCTTGTACGTGTTCCTCCCGCTGTCCTACCTTGCATACGAGCGCTGGGACGTTGTCCACGCGATCGCGATCTGGGGCGCGACAGCCGCTGCGATTGCGTATTGGGCTTCCGCGGTGCAATACCTCTCACAAGTGAGGAAGGCAGGCGCGCGAGCCGCGACGACCGCCTAGGATGAGGGCAGAGAGGAGGCGCTATGACATTCGACGAGACCCCGGTCGAGCGCACCATGTCCCTTGCCTCGGCACTTCCTGCCGATGATCAGGGACCGGTTCGCCTCAGCCAGCAGGACCAAACTGCCGTGGAGGCGCTTGCGGAGGATCACGCGCTCCTCATCGTGCACCATGGGCCGAACGCCGGAGCACGGTTCCTCCTTGACGTCGACCTGACCGTGGCAGGCCGGTCTGTGTCGTGCGACATCTTCCTTGACGACGTCACTGTGAGCCGCGAGCACGCACACTTCGTGCGCCAAGGCACGACGTTTGCAGTGCGTGACGCAGGCTCGCTCAATGGCACGTACGTGAATCGCGAGCGGGTTGCAGAGGCGACACTCACGGCAGGCGATGAGGTTCAAATCGGCAAGTACCGCCTCACGTTCCACCCCGGCAGCGCGTCCTGAAAGCCAGCGCGTGAGCGAGCCCGTCACTAACGTCGGCGAACTAAGCGGAGCGGAGCGCCCTCAGGGATCCTGGCCTCACTCGCTTGGGCAACAGCCGACGCTGCGGGTGGGTGACGTTCTTGCGGCGTTGAGCGGCGAGTTCCCTTCACTCAGTCCGTCCAAGTTGCGCTTTCTCGACGCTCAAGGGCTTGTGTGCCCGCACCGCACGGCGTCGGGTTACCGCCACTATTCGATTTCCCACATTGAACGCCTCCGTTTTGTCCTCCGGCAACAGCGCGACGCGTACACACCTCTCAGTGTGATCAAGGAGCGACTTGCCGACCTCGACGCCGGGCGGGCGTACGAGCCCGTCTCGCTTAGTGCGGTGGGCGAGGCAGGGGAGAACGTGGGGTTCAGTGAGGCGGCAAAGGTCGCCGGCACCTCCGTCGACACGATTGTTGCGCTTGTCGAAGAAGGGGTCGTGGAACCCGTCTCACCCGGCCAGGTGTCGCGCAATTCCGTTCGACTCGTGACGGCCGCTGCGCGATTTCTCGAGGCAGGCGCCGATATGAGGGAAGTGCGCGCCCTCGTGCGAACCGCTGAGAGGGAGTTTGAGGCGGCCAAGCGGGCGGCTGCGCCTTTGCGTCGCAAAGACGACGCTGTGGCCGCTGACACGGCGGTTGCATTGCGTATCGAGGCTGCGGGGGAACTTTTTGTCGCGTCGATCGAGGCAGCACGCGCGACTGGCGAGTGATCCAGGTATTTGGGTGCGACACGCGGTAGCGTGGAAGCCCTCGGTCGTTGATTCGGAAGACCTCAAACCCTAACGTTGAGGTTGAAGGTGAAGGAGGGGCCATGGCGGACATTGACATCCCGGCAGTTGACCAGGGTGTGCTGTTCGACGACGGCCTCGCCAAGTTCGACGAGACGGCTGGCTATCGCGGTCCAGCGGCGTGCAAGGCTGCAGGAATCACGTATCGCCAACTCGACTACTGGGCGCGTACCGGCTTGGTTGAGCCCACCGTCCGTTCTGCGACGGGCTCCGGCACTCAGCGGCTCTACGGCTTCCGGGACATCCTTGTTCTGCGCGTCGTCAAGCGACTCCTCGATTCGGGAGTGTCTCTTCAGCAAATCCGTTCTGCTGTGGAGCACCTGCGTGAACGTGGTGTCGAGGATTTGAGCCGAATCACGTTGATGTCGGACGGTGCCTCCGTGTACGAGTGCACCTCGGATGACGAGGTGATCGACCTCGTTCAGGGTGGTCAAGGCGTATTTGGGATCGCCCTCGGCAAGGTATGGCGCGAACTCGAAGGATCACTCGCGTCATTGCCTGCGGATCGTGCCGATCAGCAGGCCGCGCCTGACGACGTCATCGATGAACTTGCTGCCAGGCGGGCCCGCAAAGCAAACGCCAGTTAGGTAGCGAACGTCTCCGCCCGGTATCGTCGCCGGGACCTCTAACCCAGGCGCGGGCGGCGGTAGCATGCTCAGGCCTGGCAAGATAAAGGCACCGTCGAAGGGTTACCAATGTTCTCTAAGGTCCTCGTTGCCAACCGTGCCGAGATCGCTGTGCGCGCATTCCGCGCTGCGTTCGAAAACGGCGCTCGGACGGTGGCGGTGTTCCCGTATGAGGACCGCATGTCAGAACACCGCCTCAAAGCGGACGAGGCGTATCAGATCGGTGAGGTCGAGCACCCCGTGCGGGCATATCTCGACATTGACGAGATCATGCGCGTGGCGAAGCTCTCCGGTGCTGACGCCGTGTACCCCGGTTACGGCTTCCTCAGCGAGAACCCCGACCTTGCACGTGCGTGCGCCGACAACGGGATCACCTTTGTCGGTCCGCCTGCAGAGGTCCTGGAAATGGCGGGCAATAAGAAGACCGCGATTGATCGCGCCCGCGCCGCGGGGATCCCCACGTTGCAGTCCTCCGACCCAGGGACGGACATTGATGCTCTCGTCGCGCGAGCAGACGAGATCGGATTCCCCGTCTTTGTGAAGGCAGTCGCGGGCGGTGGGGGCCGCGGCATGCGCCGCGTCGAGCGTCGTGAGGACCTCGTTGATGCGCTCAAAGCCGCGATGCGTGAGGCGAATGCCGCGTTCGGGGACCCCACTGTCTTCCTTGAGCAAGCGGTGCTCCGACCCCGCCACATCGAAGTCCAGATTCTCGCGGACCAGTACGGCAACGTCGTTCACCTGTACGAGCGTGACTGCTCGCTCCAGCGTCGGCACCAGAAGGTCGTGGAAATCGCTCCTGCTCCCAACCTCGACCCAGAAATCCGCGAGGCGCTGTGCCGTGACGCCGTCGCCTTTGCGAAGTCGATCAACTACGTGAACGCGGGCACCGTCGAGTTCTTGCTTGACACGGAGGGCGAGCGAGCGGGTCAGCACGTCTTCATCGAGATGAATCCACGCGTCCAGGTCGAGCACACCGTCACCGAAGAGGTGACCGACATCGACATTGTGAGCACCCAGTTGCGCATCGCCTCGGGTGAGAGCCTGGAAGACATTGGGATCCGTCAGGACGAGGTTCGCACCAACGGCTTTGCCATCCAAACGCGAATCACCACTGAAGATCCCGCTAACGGATTCCAGCCCGACACCGGCCGCATCATCGCCTACCGCAGCCCAGGTGGTGCGGGCGTGCGCCTTGACGGCGCCACTGGTCTGGCCGGTGGCCGCGTCACCGCACACTTTGACTCGATGCTCGTCAAGCTCACGTGCCGCGGACGCGATTTCCCGGCGGCTGTGAGCCGTGCGCGGCGCGCCCTCGCTGAGTTCCGTATTCGTGGCGTTGCCAACAACATTCCGTTCCTCAAAGCGGTGCTCGACGACCCGGAGTTCCTCGCAGGAGACTTCTCGACACGCTTCATCGAGGATCACCCGGACTTGCTGACGGTGAGCCAATCGGCTGAGCGCTCGACCAAGTTGATGGAGTTCCTCGCGCACGTGTCGATCAACCGGCCGAACGGTGAACCGCCGTTGCCGATCCGCACGGCGACAAAGCTGCCCACGATCGACGTATCTTCCCCTGTGCCGGATGGCGCGTTGCAGCGGTTGCGCGAACTGGGCCCGACAGGCTTTGCCCAGGCGTTGCGTGCGCAAAAGGAACTCGCTGTCACCGATACGACATTCCGTGACGCGCACCAGAGCCTCCTTGCGACCCGTCTGCGCACGTACGACATGCTGCAGGTCGCGGATCACTTGTCGCGGATGACGCCGCAGTTGCTGTCTGTTGAAGCCTGGGGCGGCGCGACGTACGACGTCGCAATGCGCTTCCTCAGTGAGGATCCGTGGATTCGCCTTGCTGCGCTCCGCGAGGCATTGCCGAACTTGCCCATTCAGATGCTCCTTCGTGGCCGCAACACCGTGGGCTACACCCCGTACCCCGATGAAGTCGCCACAGCATTCGTCCAAGAGGCTGCGCACACGGGAGTCGACATCTTCCGGATCTTCGACGCTCTCAACGACCTTGACCAGATGCGCCCCGCGATCGACGCTGTTCTTGAGACCGGCACCGCAGTTGCAGAAGGCACCGTCTGCTACACGGCTGACTTGCTCAACCCAGGTGAGAAGCTCTACACACTCGACTATTACCTGCGCATCGCCGAGGAGCTCGTCAAGGCGGGCGTCCACATGCTCGCGATCAAGGACATGGCGGGCCTCTTGCGTCCGTACGCCGCAAAGAAGCTCGTGACCGCACTGCGCGAAAACTTCGATGTGCCTGTCCACTTGCACACCCACGACACCGCCGGTGGCCAGCTCGCCACCCTCATTGCGGCGTCGGAGGCAGGTGTGGATGCCGTTGACGTAGCGAATGCAGCGATGGCCGGCACCACGTCTCAGCCGTCAATGTCGGCCCTGGTTGCGGCGCTCGAACACACCGACCGTGACACGGGGATCTCTCTTGATGCCGTGACCGACCTCGAACCGTACTGGGAAGCCGTGCGACGCCTTTACGCGCCGTTTGAGTCCGGTCTGCCTGGACCGACGGGCCGTGTTTACCACCACGAGATTCCTGGTGGACAGTTGTCGAACCTCCGCCAGCAGGCCGTGTCTCTTGGCCTTGGTGAGCGTTTTGAGGACATCGAGAACATGTACGCGGCTGCAGATCGAATCCTTGGCCGCCTCATCAAGGTGACTCCGTCGTCGAAGGTCGTGGGCGACCTTGCGCTTCACCTCGTGGGCCTTGGTGCCGATCCAGCAGACTTCGCGACCAATCCCTCGTCATACGACGTGCCTGACTCCGTCATCGGCTTCCTGCGAGGGGAACTCGGCGATCCGCCCGGTGGATGGCCGGAGCCTTTCCGCTCGAAGGCGCTGTCAGGTAGGGGAGAAACCAAGCAGCGCACGCAACTGACCGAAGACGACCGCGAGGTGCTTGCGAATCCGGGTCCTGAGCGTCGGCGTCGTCTCAACCATCTGTTGTTCCCCGCGCCCGCCGAGGACTTTGACAAGGCGGTTGACAAGTACGGCGACATCTCCGTCATTGACACGTACCACTACCTCTACGGCATGACCCCTGGCAGTGGGGAAGAGGTGACGATCCACATCGATAAAGGCGTGACGATGCTTCTCACGCTCGAAGCGATCGCCGAGGCGGACGAGCACGGCATGCGCTGGGTGATGTTCAACTACAACGGCCAGATTCGACCGGTGCAGGTGTTTGACGAAAGCGCCGAGGTGACGATCCATTCGCGAGCGAAGGCTGACCCGAACCTCCCGGGCGAGGTGGGTGCTCCGTTTGCTGGGCACGTGACGCCCGCGGTTGCGGTTGGGGATCGCGTTGAAGCAGGCGCGACAGTCGCAACGATCGAGGCGATGAAGATGGAGGCCTCGATCACTGCACCTGTTGGGGGCACCGTGACGAAGGTGGCGATCAACGGGACCGAGCCGCTCCAGGGTGGCGACCTCGTTGTCGTCATCGATTCGTAGTGTTTTCCCTAATTTGCGACTATAAGGCCTGGTAAATAGGGGAGTCCCAGGACCCCGGGACTTTCGTCGGGGGACTGTCCTCAGGACCCGAGGCACGATTGGTCTCAGGAGGTGCACCATGAGAATCCTGGTTGCCGTAGGTTCGAAGTACGGATCGACACGTGAAGTGGGCCGCGTCATCGCGGACACCCTGCAGGAGCACGGTTTTGTCGTTGACTTTTCGGATGCCTCCGATGTTCGTGCAGTGACGGCGTACGACGCCGTCATCATTGGATCGGCCGTTTACGGTGGCCTGTGGCGCAGGGACGCGTCATCGCTCGCCAAAGAGCACCGCGCCGCTTTGAAGGCACGTGCCGTGTGGACGTTCTCGGTGGGCATGGAGAACGTCGTCGTTGAGGGTCAGCCAAAGGATGAGGCGTACGCAATCACCGATGCGATCGGTGGCCGCGAGCACAAGCGTTTCCCGGGTGCAATCGACGCGAAGAAGCTGAATATCGGCGAGCGTGCCTTGATCCGTGCGTTGGATCCGCCGCTGGGCGACTTCCGTGACTTCGACGAGGTCCGGGTGTGGGCCGACGCCGTGGCAGCGCAATTGCGCGAGGTTGCAGTTTCTTAGGCTGCCGCTTAGGGCGATAGGGGCTCACAACATCAGTGAGAAATCGCTCTAGTTAACATAATGCTCATTATCGGCGTTTTGCCGATGTCCGCAGGTAGCGGTCGATCGGAACAAAGTCCCTTCTCAATGCGTTCTTCACGCAGGGCCACAAGCCCGATTTCTAAAGGAGGCGCACAATGGCTGATCGAGCGTTGCGCGGAATGCGTCTGGGTACCCAGAGCATGGAGCGCACTGAAGGTATGGACCTTGCCGAGCGCCGCGAGGTGCATTACGACTGCCCGAACGGACACATTCTGTCGTTCCCGTTCTCAGTCGAGGCCGATGTCCCGTTGTCATGGGAGTGCCACTGCGGTTCGCTCGCACTACTTCGTAACGGCGAACAGCCTGAGGCGAAGGAAGAACGCCCACAGCGCACGCACTGGGACATGCTTCTGGAGCGACGGACGATTGCGGAGCTTGAAGAGTTGCTCGAAGAGCGCCTTGAAGTGCTCCGGGCCAGCCGGAGCGGCGTCTAAGACACGTACAGCGGCGGCAGCGTCTCCTAGTGAGGCGTTGCCGCCGTTTTCTTGCGCCCAAACACTCTGAGCAGGCCCCACCACGTCACCTTGGCGAGGGCTTCACGAATTATCGCGCCGCTCATCTTTGAGCTGCCAGCATCGCGCTCGACGAACGTGATGGGAACTTCCAGGATCGTGCCGCCGGCCTGTGCGACTCGCCATGTCATGTCGATCTGGAAGCAATAGCCGTGTGATTCAACCTTGTCGAGCTCTAAGGCACTCAAGATCTCCGCGGTGTACGCCCTGAATCCGGCAGTTGCGTCGCGAACCGGCAAACCCAAGGCCAACCTGACATAACGATTTGCGCCCGTCGACAAGAGCTTCCGGTGTGCGGGCCAGTTCACGACGGCGCCGCCCGGCACCCAGCGCGAACCGATGACGAGGTCATGCACTCCCCCATCGTCAAGCAGCGAGGGTAGATCCTCAGCCCGGTGGGAGCCATCAGCATCCATTTCGACGATGCGTTCGTAGCCGCGTTCGAGGGCCCACGCAAAACCCGCGCGATACGCAACACCCAAACCCTGCTTGCCCGGGCGGTGGATCACGTGAACGTGAGAGTCCTCCGCTGCCCGAGCGTCGGCCCACTCCCCTGTTCCATCCGGCGAGTTGTCGTCGACCACCAAAATGTCGACGCTCGGGTCAACGGAGCGAACACCCTCGACCTGCCGAGGCAAAGAGGCGATCTCGTTATATGTGGGGATGATGATGAGCGTCTTCACGAGTCGGACCTCTCCGGACGGCTGACAATGGCCAGAATGAACAACCCGGCAGCGATAAGGCTAAATACCAGCGATATTGGGCCGCCCCATGTCGATGCGGGGGTCAGCGACGTGCGAAGCGGGATCTGCGCAATTCCGGCGTCCTGAGTGAAGAGGTCGCTTCTGTCTGCCACATGACCCGTTGGCGTAATGACACCGCTCACGCCCACGGTTGACACCTGAAGGGTGGCTCGGCCGGTCTCGATGGCTCGTAGCCGTGACATCGCGAGCTGCTGAGTACTTTCAGGCGTTGCGCCAAAGGTGGCGTTGTTTGTCTGAACTGCGAGGAACTCGGCGCCCTCACGCACTGCCTGCCGGGGTACCCAGTCGTACGCGACCTCAAAGCAAATAATCGGCCCCACCACCACGTCCCGGCCAAGCGACGCAATCGGGATCGCGATGCGAGCCGGGAACTCGCCGGGTAACACCTCCGATGTCACCCGATCCACGTCGTCGGAGAAGAACCGCGCGATATCGCGTATCGGAATGTACTCAGCGAACGCCGCGGGCACCTGCTTGCGGTACTCGGCCCCCTCAAGGGCGGTGCCATCTGGTTGCCAGACGAGAGAGACGTTATAGCGGCCATCGGCCGGGCTGTAGTCATTGGTGCCGAGCAGCAGGGGCACTCCGAGCGCTTGTGCCGCCGCAGTGACAACGGTGGCCGTTTCCTCATCTGTACGCGGATCGATATCGGACGAGTTTTCGGGCCAGATGAGGAGCTCCACGGTTGCACCTGGATGTTCTTGAGCCAACGCAAGTGTTGCCTCGAGGTGATTGCGGGTGACTTCCCGTGCGCGCGAGAACGAGTCGAGACCGCGATCCGCAAGATTGCCTTGAGCCCAAGCGACCGTCAGCGTGCCCGCCTCTGCACGCGCGTCAAGCGGAAAGGTGATGGGCGCGAGACCGACGACAATAACGAGCACCGGAGCGCTGAGTGCAAACAGGGCGCGGCGCTCGCGTAATGCGATGACGGCGGCGGCAAGACCTGCGCCCATCAGCACGGTCACAAACGACACAAGGGGCGTGCCTCCAAGCCAGGCATAGCGGGCAATCGGAGCGTCGGCCGTGGCAAAGGCGATGCGCCCCCACGGGAAGCCTCCGAATGGAGCGACCGACCGGAGTAGCTCTCCACCCACCCACAATGCGGCGAATACCAGTGGTTCTGCCCACGGAGCGTGACTGAGACGGTGCGAGCGAACAAGGCGCGCGTACGCAAAAGTACCAAGGCCGATCGCCACTGCCTCGGCTGCCGACAGTGCGATCCATGGCACCGGGCCCACGGCGACGTACGCCCACCACAGGTGTGGCAAGAAGAAAGCGACACCGAAGAGCCAGCCATAGAAGAATGCGGCCCTTCCCGATGCTCCGCGCACCGCGGTGACGAGAACGGCAACGGCGAGTGGCGCGGCTAGCCACCACCCAATATCGGGGAATGCCAAGAAGAGCACGAGCCCGCCCAAGACAGCGAAAATGGCACGACGGACGCTCGACACGCGATCAGCCTACGCGGTGCTCTTAGTACGCCACGACACCGCGCCGCATCGCCTCAATGGCGGTACGTGCGCGCTCTTGAAGCGTGTGTGACGGCGCAACTGACGCGATCTGTTCGAGGGCGTCGATCACTTGCTTGCACCATCGCACCATGTCGCCAGGGGCAACGTCAGAACCGCTGAGCACGCTGTCAAGACTCTTGCCCTGCGTCCAGCCGTGAATGGCCTGCACGAGTCCCCAATGCGGCGGCGGCAACGGTGGCAGTTGACGTTCCTTGTGGACATCGTCGATCGCAGCCCATGTCCGCTGGGTTTGCCGCAGTGTTTGCCCGAGTACGCCCGTGGGACCGCCTGGAATACGCGGCTGGCGCTCTCCGTCGTCCTTGCGTGCGGAGTACAGCAACGACGAAACGACGGCAGCCAGGGCAGGCGGGGTCAGCGACGCCCACGTGTTGTTCTTGAGGCATTCAGCGATGACAAGGTCGTTCTCCGCATAGAGCGTGCGAAGCATCGTGCCTGCAGTCGTGAGTCGCGTGTCGTCTCCCGCGCCCTCGAGGTAACCGAACTGTCGCAACACGTCGCAACGGCGGTCGAAAACGGCGGCAATGGAGCCCGTAGCACGGTGGATTTCGCCTGCGAGCTTGTCTTTGTCGCGCAACGTGCGGAAGTAGCGTTCTGCCCAGCGAGCGTGGTCTTCGCGGTCAGGGCACGTGTGACATGGGTGGTTGCGGATGGCCTGACGAAGCGCATCGGCCTCCGAGCGCTGTGCCGGTGTGGGTTGCCGCTCGGACCTTGCTGCAGCGCGCGCCATCTTCCCCTCAGCAGCCACTGCAACGCCGAGATCTTTTCGCACGCGCGCATCCTTGGTGTTGACCCGTTTAGGCAGGCTCATGCGGCCGACCGTCTCGATGCCCATCGGCAGGTCGGCGATGGAAAGGCGCAAGACGCGTCCTGCGTCGTTGACAACCGTGGGACGGGGCGCACGAGTGTCCTCGTCTGGCATGACGACAACCGCAAAGCCTGCTCGTCGTCCGCCGCCAATACGGACAAGATCACCTCGCCGGAGCGAACTCAATTGAGATGCAGTCGCTTCCCTTCGCGCGCGGGTGGCGGCCTTCGATGCGTCCTTCTCAGCCCGGGACAAGCGTTCCCTGAGAAGCGCATACTCGTGAAAGTCACCCTTACTACACTCAAACGCGCCTCGGAAGCCTTCAAGGGACGTCTCGAGTTCGCGGACGCGCTTCGCTTTCCCCACAACTCCCTGATCGGCCTGGAACTGCGCAAAGGACATCTCGAGTACGTCACGCGCACGGGTAACACCTGACGTCGCCACGAGGTTGATCGCCATGTTGTAGGTCGGTTGGAATGACGACATAAGCGGATATGTCCGTCGTGATGCGAGACGAGCGAGCTGGGGTGCATCGAACCCCGGATGCTCCACCACAACCGCATGGCCTTCGATGTCGATGCCGCGGCGGCCTGCACGGCCTGTGAGCTGGGTGTACTCCCCTGCTGTGAGGTCTTTGTGGCCTTGGCCATCCCACTTGACGAGCTTCTCGAGAACAACGGACCGCGCCGGCATATTGATGCCAAGGGCAAGGGTCTCTGTTGCGTACACGACCTTGATGAGGCCCGCAGCAAACAGCTCCTCAACGACTTCCTTGAAAAGAGGGATCATCCCGGCGTGGTGGGCGGCGATGCCCGCCTCAAGATGGTCGCGCCAGTGATTGAAACCGAGCGGCCCCAGGTCCTCAGGTGGCAGACCTGCGCATCGTGCCTCGACAATCTCGCGGATCCTCATGCGTTCGTCGTCCGATGTGAGCACGATGCCCGCCGCCCGTACTTGATCGACGGCGTCTTCACATCCGGCTCGGGAGAAGATGAAGACGATCGCAGGCAAAAGTCCATTTCGGTCAAGCTGATCAACTACAGCGAAGCGTGGCGGGGCCCGGCGCACTCGTGGCCGAGAGGACCCGCGTGCTGGCCGGTATGACGAGCGGTGTGCGCGGTCATCGCCATCCCACTGGCGGGAGCGCTTGACGACGGCCTCAAGCTCCGGATTGAGTCGGGGCGTGCCCACGTCCGTGGTGGGATCCGTGCCAGGTGCGTAAAGGTCGAACAGGCCTTCTCGGATGAGGACATGGGGCCACAAAGGGACCGGTCGGACCTCGCTCACGATGACGCGAGTGTCACCGCGCACTTCCGTGAGCCACGCGCCAAACTCTTCGGCGTTCGATACTGTCGCGGACAGCGCGACGATCGACGTCGCCG
>JAEYUX010000124.1 GCA_023432235.1 Actinomycetes bacterium | reverse complement strand
TCGAGGCCCGACGTATCGCGAGCGCTGTCACCGAGGCGCTCGGCGGTTGGGGTGTCTTTGGCGTCGAACTCTTTGTGCGCGGCGATGATGTGATCTTCTCGGAGGTCTCCCCACGGCCCCACGACACGGGCATGGTCACTCTGGCCTCGAACCCAACCAACGAGTTCGCCGTTCATGTGCGCGCCGTGCTGGGCTTGCCCGTTCATCAGGTGATTGCGGAGCCCGCTGCGGCGTACGCACTTGTCGCGGAGGGGGACGGGGTGCCCGTCTTCCATGGTGTCGCGGATGCCCTGAGTCGCCCAGACACGGACGTCCGGTTGTTTGGAAAGCCGCGCGTGAATGGGCGACGTCGCGTGGGTGTCACTCTCGCTCGTGGGGCCACGATTGAGGATGCGCGGGCACGGGCCGTTGAGGCGGCCGAGAGCATCACGCTCACTCTCGAATGAGCATCCGGTGACCGAGTACGTCGACGACGAAGAACTGCAGGCATCGCCACAGGATGACGTGGGGGTAGGGCCGTGGAGCGGCGAGTGGCCCACGGATCCGCGCTTCGATCGCCGACTCCTTGCCGAAGGCGACCGCAGAAACGTGGTCGATCGCTACCGCTACTGGACCCACGAGGCAATCGTCGCTGATCTCGATTCACGCCGCCACCCGTTCCACATCGCGATCGAGAATTGGCAGCACGATTTCAACATCGGGTCGGTGGTCCGCACCGCGAATGCGTTCTTGGCACGCGAGGTGCACATCATTGGAAACCGTCGCTGGAACCGCCGCGGGGCCATGGTGACCGACCGCTACCAGCATGTTCGTCACCACCCCACGGTCGAAGAGTTTGTCGAGTGGGGACGAGAGGCGGGCCTTACGATCCTCGCGATCGACAACCTGCCGGGTTCCGTTCCGCTTGAGACGTACCCCGTGGAAAAGGAATGTGTCCTCGTGTTCGGCCAAGAAAGCGTCGGCCTCTCCGACGCGGTGCGACAAGCGGCCGACGCGACCCTCGCCATCGCGCAATACGGTTCCACTCGCTCGATAAATGCGGGGGCAGCAGCAGCGATTGCGATGCACCGTTGGGTCACTCTCCATGCCGACATCGCGGCAGGGCACGCTAGCGACGGGAACTGAGGACCAAAGACCAGCGCAGATAGGCCCTCGAATCTGACAGAATGGTTTGCGGTTCGTTCCCTCTCACGTTCAGGAGTAACGCAATGGCAATCGCCACCGTTGAGTCGTATGCCGCGATGCTGGACGCCGCCAAGGCTGGCGGCTATGCCTTCCCCGCGATCAACATCACGTCGTCGTCCACCGTCACCGCGGCCATTCAGGGCTTCGCGGAGGCTGAGTCGGACGGCATCATCCAGGTTTCGGTTGGTGGCGGTCAGTACGCCTCCGGCTCCACCATCAAGGACCAGGTTGTTGGTTCGCTTGCCCTCGCCGCTTACGCCCGCGAGGTCGCCAACTCGTACGGTGTGACGATCGCTTTGCACACCGACCACTGCCACAAGACGTACTTGGACAACTGGCTCAAGCCGCTCCTCAAGATTGAGGCAGACCAGGTCGCCGCTGGTGGCGCACCCATCTTCAACTCGCACATGTGGGACGGCTCGACGGTCCCCATGGACGAGAACCTCGCTATTGCCGAAGAGCTCCTTGAGCTCTCGCAGGCCGCCCGCACCATCCTCGAGATCGAGATCGGTGTTGTCGGTGGTGAAGAGGACGGACACTCCGCCGAGATCAACGACAAGCTGTACTCAACCCCCGAGGACGGCATCGCCACCATCGAGAAGCTCGGCCTGGGCGAAAAGGGCCGTTATCTCACGGCCCTCACGTTCGGCAATGTCCACGGCGCCTACAAGCCCGGTGCGGTCAAGCTCCGCCCCGAGATCCTCGGCGACATCCAGGCTGCCGCTGGTGCCAAGTTCGGCAAGGACAAGCCCTTCGACCTCGTGTTCCACGGCGGTTCGGGCTCAACGGCCGAGGAGATTGCCACGGCCGTGAGCCACGGTGTCGTCAAGATGAACATCGACACGGACACCCAGTACGCCTACACGCGTCCCGTTGTTGACCACATGATGAAGAACTACGACGGCGTCCTCAAGGTTGACGGCGAGTGGGGCAACAAGAAGGCCTACGACCCGCGTGCCTGGGGCAAGCTGGCTGAGGCAGGCATGGCAGCTCGCGTTGTCGAGGCATGCCAGCAGCTCGGCTCGGCTGGTAAGAAGATCTAGCAACAGTGATGCGGAACGCCCCCGGTCGCTAGATTGCACCGGGGGCGTTTCCACGTTCCACCTACTACCACCAAGCCCCGGCGTTGACCGGGTGAGGGGAGGACGCCATGCCAGGCGTCGTGATCGTCGGAGCCCAATGGGGCGATGAAGGCAAAGGCAAGGCCACCGATGTGCTCGGTAGCCGTGTCGACTACGTAGTGAAGTTCAACGGCGGCAACAACGCCGGTCACACTGTTGTGATCGGTGACCAAAAGTTTGCCCTGCACCTGCTGCCCTCGGGCATCTTGACGCCGGACGTCACGCCCGTCATCGGCAACGGTGTTGTCGTTGACATCAATGTGCTGATGTCGGAGCTCGATGGCCTCATTGAGCGCGGAGTAGACCCGTCAAAGCTGCTGATCTCAAACGCTGCTCACGTGATCGCGCCCTACGCGCGCACTCTCGATCAGGTGACCGAGCGCTTTCTTGGCAAGCGCAAGATCGGTACGACGGGCCGCGGCATTGGTCCCGCCTACGCGGACAAGATCAACCGCGTGGGTATTCGAATGGGCGATCTGTTCGACGAGGCGGTGCTGCGCGACAAGATCGAAGGCGCCCTTGCTGCGAAGAACCACTTGCTCGTCAAGGTCTACAACCGCCGCGCGATCACGGTGGACGAGGTCGCGGAGGAACTTCTCAGTTACCGCGACCGCTTGGCGCCGATGGTGACGGACACGTCCCTTGTGCTGAACCAAGCGCTCGACGCAGGCAAGACGGTGCTCTTTGAGGGTGGGCAGGCGACGATGCTCGATGTCGACCACGGCACCTACCCCTTTGTCACGTCCTCCAACGCGACAGCGGGGGGTGCGTGCACTGGCTCTGGCGTCGGGCCCACCAAGATCGACTCGGTCATCGGCATCGTGAAGGCATACACGACGCGCGTGGGCGAGGGTCCGTTCCCCACGGAACTCGACGACAAATGGGGCGAGCGACTTCGCGATGTGGGCCACGAGTTCGGCACCACCACGGGACGCCCGCGACGCTGTGGTTGGTACGACGCCGTCATCGCCCGCTATTCGGCGCGCATCAATGGCCTCACCGACCTCGTGCTGACAAAGCTCGACGTGCTGACGGGTATCGCCGAGATCCCCGTGTGCGTTGCCTACGAGGTGGGTGGCAAGCGCGTTGACGAACTGCCGCAAGATCAGGCGGACTTTGCCGCCGCGACCCCGATCTACGAGACGTTCCCCGGTTGGGATGAGGACATCTCGGCGGCACGCGAGTTCAGCGATCTGCCACAAAACGCCCAGGATTACGTGCTCGCACTCGAGAAGATTTCGGGGTGCCGCATCTCGTCCATCGGGGTGGGACCGGCACGTGACGAAATCATCGTGCGTCACGACCTGTTGCACGCTCGGTAGCCGATGTTGACCCCCCGGCTCGGCTATGGGCGAACGAACGCGGGGGGCGGGGGCGATCGGTACTCGTTAGGCTGGAGCGCGTGAAGATCCTCCTCGTCGGTTCCGGCGCGCGTGAGCATGCTCTTGCCCGGGCCCTCTGCCACGACCCCGCCGTTGGCACCCTCCATGCATTGCCTGGCAACCCCGGCATCGGCTCCGTGGTGAGCGTGAAGGCGATGCCCACGGTGTTGCATCACGGCAATCCACTCGACCCACGCGCGGTGACGGACCTCGCCACCGAACTCGGCGTGAACCTCGTCGTCATTGGCCCGGAGGCGCCGCTTGTTGCAGGCGTTGCCGATGCCTTGCGAGCGGCGGGCATTCCGACGTTTGGGCCCGACGCCGCAGCGGCGAAGCTCGAGGGTTCCAAGGCATTTGCGAAGGAGATCATGGCGGCGGCGGGCGTGCCCACCGCTGAGCCGCGCGTGTGCGCCACGCCATCGGAACTTGAAGCCGCGCTTGACGAATTCGGTGCGCCCTACGTCGTTAAGGACGACGGCCTTGCCGCGGGCAAGGGGGTCGTTGTGACCGATGACCGCAAAGAGGCTGTGTCTCACGGCCTCAGCGTCATCGAGGCTGGCGGTGTCGTGGTGGTCGAGGAATACCTCGACGGCCCCGAGGTCAGCCTCTTTTGCTTGTCGGATGGTCGCACCGTGGTGCCGCTCCAGCCGGCTCAGGACTTCAAGCGCGCCCATGATGGAGATCAGGGTCCAAACACCGGCGGCATGGGTGCGTACACCCCACTGCCGTGGGCACCCGATGACCTTGTGGACACGGTGGTCGCCACCGTGGCCCAACCCACCATCGATGAGATGGCACGGCGCGGCACTCCTTTCGTCGGCGTTCTCTACTGCGGCCTCGCGCTCACGTCAAAGGGGTTGCGCGTGGTCGAGTTCAACGCCCGCTTTGGCGATCCTGAGACGCAGGCCGTGCTCGCGCAGTTGCGCACGCCGCTCGCCGGTGTCCTCCTGGCCGCGGCGCAGGGTCGGCTCGATGAGATCGAGCCGCTCGAATGGGAAGAAGGCGGCGCCGTCACGGTGGTAATCGCGGCAAAGGGCTACCCCGCAACGCCGCGATCGGGAGACCCGATTGGTGGTCTTGCCGAGGTCGAGGATGAGCCGGATGTTCACGTCCTCCACGCCGGCACCGCATTCACCGATGAGGGGGCTCTCGTCTCAGCAGGCGGTCGTGTGCTGTCCGTTGTGGGTCAAGGCCCCACTCTGGCCGCCGCCCGCGAGCGGGCGTACAAGGGCGTCGACTACATCACGCTTGAAGGCTCGCACCACCGTTCCGACATCGCACTTGCGGTTGCGAGCACCGACGCCGAGGTGCGCTAGCAATGCCGGGATTTTCCACACCGCCAGCAGTGCTGCCGGTGACGGGATGGCGGCATGTGTACAGCGGGAAGGTGCGAGACCTTTACGTGCCGGAGACTCCGCACCCGCAGGGTGATGTGATGCTCGTCGTCGCATCGGACCGGATCAGCGCGTACGACTGGGTGTTGCCTTCGGAGATCCCCGGTAAAGGCGGCGTTCTCACTGCGCTGTCACTGTGGTGGTTCGACCGCTTGCGTGACGTGGTGCGTGACCACACGGTCGAGGCGGATGTTCCCGCAGAAGTACAGGGCCGAGCCATGGTGGTGCGCCGGCTCGACATGTTTCCTGTTGAGTGTGTCGCGCGTGGCTACCTCACTGGCTCGGGCCTGACGGAATACCGCGCAAGCGGGACGGTCTGCGGGATTGCGTTGCCGGACGGTCTTGAGGACGGCTCGCGGCTTCCGGAGCCCATCTTCACCCCGGCCACCAAGGCCGATGTGGGCGATCACGATGTCAACGTCACCTTTGACGACGTCGTCGCGCTCATTGGAGCGGAAGACGCCGTAGCGCTACGCGACCTCACTCTCGAGATGTACGCAAAGGCTCACGAGATTGCCCTTAGCAAGGGCATCATCCTTGCGGACACCAAGTTCGAGTTCGGCCGCGATGCCAGCGGAGAGATCATGGTGGCGGACGAAGTGCTCACTCCGGATTCCAGCCGCTACTGGCCAATCGATACATGGCAGCCGGGCCGCGCCCAACCGAGCTTCGACAAGCAGTTTGTCCGGGACTGGCTCACGTCATCGGAGTCTGGTTGGGATCGTCACGGTGACGCGCCGCCGCCCCCTCTACCGGCCGACATCATCGATCTCACTCGCTCCCGATACCTCGAGGCATACGACCGACTCGTGGGCTGACGTCGGCTTGAGCGCTCGTGCGCGGCGCCTGTTCGCATGCCGACAATGGTTAACCGGTTCACAAGAAATGTGACGTGCATCACTGCTAGGTTAGGCCCGCTACGGGAGCACGGGCTCCCGTTTTCTATGCCCTCATACCGGGGGTTTCAAGGGAGGAAACACATGAATTTGCGTCGCATGAGCACGGTCGGCGTGATTGTTCTGGGCGTTGCTGCGCTGGCAGGCTGCACAAAGAGCGCTCAGGAGTTCAAGGCGGGTCAGTGCCTGAATGGTCTGCTCGACGCCTCGACGCAGGTTGAGAGCTTGCCCGTTGTCGGTTGCGACAAGGAGCACGAGGGCGAGGTCTACGCCGTTAAGAAGTCGAGCCTCGACTCTTACAACATCGTCGCGGTTGGCGACGAGGCTGACGAGTACTGCCTCGCCGAGTTCGAGGCCTACGTGGGCACGGACTACATGGAGTCCACGCTCTTCTTCACGCACCTCACCCCCTCGAGCCAGTCGTGGAGCGCCGGTGACCGCGACATCGTGTGCATCGTGATGCCCGCCGAGGACACCGTGACGGGTTCGCTCAAGGGCTCGAACCTCTAAGTCTGCTCAGTGAGCATCGGCCCGCCTTGACGGGCCCTCAATCCCGCCGTCGTCGCGTACTATCGCGAAGGCGGCGGGATTGCCTTTTCCCAACGAATTCCCAGCATGGAGCGTTGTCATCACATGAACAATCGTGTTGCGATTGCCGCGACTGCTGCTCTCTTGCTTGCTACGGGCTGCGCGAACGATGCTGAGAGCGCCGGACCTTT
The DNA here is from genome assembly GCA_023432235.1 of Actinomycetes bacterium. Lineage (GTDB taxonomy): Bacteria > Actinomycetota > Actinomycetes > Actinomycetales > Demequinaceae > Demequina. The sequence goes on along the minus strand of JAEYUX010000124.1, from coordinate 3,708 downwards.
CGATCGACAGGACTTCGGCACCCCGGGCTACGTGAAAGCGATGACGGCGGACGTCGAGTTCTACCCCGCGTGCGGCAACGAGGTGCTGACGTTCGAGGGCACCACGTGGTACCAGTACGACCCAGCCAACATCGATGAGTTCCCGGATCCACGGCGCAACATCGAGTCGTGGATTTCGGGCGGGTTTGGCGACGCTGAAGAAGACGCCGTGATTGACACTGACGCCGACGCTGCACTGGGTTCAGCCCCCGACGTTGCGGCCAGTCTCCCTGGCGTTGCCGTGAGCGGCGGTGGGGGCGGTGCGCTCGCCATGTCGCCGGGCGTGCCGCGCGTTGCGGCGCCCGAACTCGGTGACGACATCGGCGTGCTGGTTGAGTACTCCGGCAACATCGCGTACTGGGAGTCAAACTCCAAGAAGCTGGCAACGTGGCTGACCACCACGGAGATTGAGTACAACTGGGTCTGCTGACAGCCCATCTGGCACCTTCGGGTGCATCGGCGCCAGGGCTAGACTGAGCGCATGCCCAAGATCATCGTGGACGTGATGCCCAAGCCCGAAATTCTCGATCCTCAGGGAAAGGCCATCGGTGCGGCGCTCGAGCGCCTCGGCATCGAGGGCTTCCGTTCTGTTCGCCAAGGCAAGCGCTTTGAGCTCAAGGTGCATGGCGAAGTGACGGATGAGGTGCTCGCAACGGTTCAGCACGCGGCCGAAACACTTCTCAGCAACCCCGTGATCGAGGATGTGGTCTCGGTGAGTGTGAAGCAGTGCGGCGGCAACTGTGGCTGCGGCAATCATGGCGCTGCGAGTGAGGCGGCACGACCCGCCGGTGCCGAGGACCTCCTCGCATGAGCGCCCGCATCGGCGTCGTCACTTTCCCTGGCTCTCTCGATGACCGCGACGCTCTGCGCGCCATTCGCATCGCGGGTGCGGAGGCGGTGTCGCTCTTCCATGCCGAGCCGGACCTCAAGAACGTCGACGCCGTGGTGTTGCCGGGCGGCTTCTCATACGGTGACTATTTGCGTGCAGGCGCGATCGCGCGCTTCTCGCCGATCATGGACAAAGTGGTCGATGCTGCGCACGGCGGCATGCCGGTGCTGGGAATCTGCAACGGATTCCAGATCCTCACTGAGGTGCACCTACTGCCGGGCTCGATGATCAAGAACGACCACCGCCACTTTGTGTGCCGCGACCAGACGCTCCGCGTTGAGAACGCCGACACCGCATGGACCAACGCGTACTCGCCCGGTGACGAGATTGTTGTCCCGTTGAAGAACCAGGACGGCCAGTATGTGGCCGACGAGCGCGTTCTCGACGAACTTGAGGCCGAAGGCCGCGTCGCGTTCCGCTACGTCGGTTGGAACCCCAACGGATCTCGCCGTGACATTGCGGGTGTGACCAATGCACGCGGCAACGTGGTGGGCCTCATGCCTCACCCGGAGCACGCAGTTGAGCCCGGCTTCGGCCCAGAGCGCACCGATAGCAATGCGACCGGCACCGACGGGCTGGGATTCTTCACCTCGGTCATTTCAGGGATGCTCGCTCAGGCCTAAGTGAGGCGGCGAACCCACGCCCGGCGTCAGCCGTTGCTCAGGAGATTCCTGATCTCAACGAGAGCGTCAAATGTCGTGCGGTTGAAGTCGGCGCCTAGTTGATTGGGCACTGTCACAAGGAGAGTGTCGGCCGTCACCACAGCGTCGTCCTCGCGAAGCTCGGCCACGATCTTGTCGACGCTGCCCACGTAGGTCTTCCCAAATGTCGACAGAGTGTTCTCGAGTTCACCCACGTGGTCGCGATTGCCGCCCATCTTGTCGCGCTCGAGCAACGGGCCGAAGTAGCGCGCCGTCGCGTCGTCGATGATCGGCATGATCGAGCGCGAGACGGACACGCGCGGCTCGCCCTCGTTGCCTGCTGCTCGCCACGCCTCGCGGAAGCGGGCAATGCGCTCAGCCGCGTCCTCCGCGGGGCTCACTCCGTCAGGCAGTGGATAGCCGAAGCTGCCCGGTCCATCGAGCGGTGCTTCCGGTGAGCCTCGGCTCACGCCCAGTTGTAGCCGTCCATTCGCAATGAGATCGGCCGTCGCTGCCGCCTCCGCCATGTAGAGCGGGTTCTCGTAGCGCATATCTGGGTTATGACGCTTGCCATTGGGCTGTGGCCCGGCCTGTGCCGAGTTGCCATCGGCACTACTGCTGCCCCACATCGCGAGCGTATCGCGCCAGCAACTCTTCGGCGCGGACGCATAGAGCCTCACGCAGGGAATCGGGCGTCAGGACCTCGGCGTCCGTGCCGAGCCGCCACACCGCCCACACTGCGTGACGCAGGTCCTCGAAGGTCACGTCGAGACGGACCCAATCATTCGACTCCAGTTCCTCGGCGCGGACAGCGCGTGCGGCATCCAACAACTCCTCTCGACGCGGCGACGTGACTCGGACGACGACGGGGAGGTGGTTCTCGGAGAGGAACTGGGCGCTGCGCTCGGCCCAGATGCGGTCGAGGTCGACCTGCGCGGGGCGTTTCGCCGATTCGGGGAGCGCTTCGGCGCTGAGCATCCGCGACAGACGGTAGGTCCGGTCGTCTCCGGACTTGGTCGCCAGCAGGTAGGTGCGCCCGCGGACGGTGACCAGTCCGATCGGGTCCACGGTTCGATGACTCGGTGTCTTACCGGGTGCCGCGTAGTCGAATCGCAGCCTATGGCCGGTGAGTACCGCGTTGCGGACCTCGCTCATGACGCCGTCGGCCAGGTCTTCGGTAGCGGCGCGGCGAGAGAGTAGGTCGATCTCCGGCTCCACCAGGAACCGCTTGGCCGCATCGTCGAGGCTCGTCCGGTACCCCTCAGGCAGCGCGTCGACGACCTTGCGCATCGCGGAGGCTAACGATGCGCTGAGGCCGAAGACCTTCTCGCCGCGGTCTGATCCGGCAGTGAGCAGCGCGAGGGCTTCGTCATGGTTCAAGCCGGTCAGCTCCGTGCGGAACCCGGGAAGGAGCGAGTAGCCGCCGTGTCGGCCACGGTCGGAGTAGACGGGGACGCCCGCGGTCGAGAGGGCGTCGATGTCGCGCAGTACGGTGCGCGTGGACACTTCGAGTTCACCGGCCAGTTGGTCGGCGGTCATGCGGCCTCGCTGACGCAACAGCAGCACCAGAGAGACCAGTCGATCCGCTCGCATGCATCCATCTTTACCGGAAATCACGACACAAGGTGTCGTGATTCGTTGCGAGGCTGGTACTGCAGAGTCGAGGACGGCGGCCATCGGGCGGCCGGGCGCTGCGAAACGAACGAACGGAGCAGCAATGGAACGCACGGCAGTGAACCCGGTGACCTGGTCGCAGGAGATGGGCTTTAACCAGGGCGAGGTCGTCTCGGGTGAGGCGCGGACCCTGTACATCTCCGGGCAGACGGCGATGAGCAAAGACGGCAGGCCCGAGCACGACGGGGACATCGCGGCCCAGCTCGCGCTGGCCGTGGACAACCTCGAGGCTGTGCTCGCCGAGGCCGGCATGTCTCTGGCGAACCTGGTCCGTCTCAACGTCTACACCACCGACGTGGACGCGCTGTTCCCGCACTACGGCGTCCTTGCCGGGAAGCTCGGGGCGGCAGGAGTTGCCCCGACCACCACGATGCTCGGCGTCACACGTCTTGCTATCCCCGGCCAGATGGTCGAGCTGGAAGGGACCGCCGTCGCCTGAGATGACCATGTCGGTGTCCGCTGCCC
>JAEYUX010000056.1 GCA_023432235.1 Actinomycetes bacterium | reverse complement strand
CACAACGGCGCTTGACGCCGTCGCCACCTTGCGTGATCGCCACCATGCCAATCCAGGCACAGGTGTCCCCCTTCTCGATCTGCTCTGTGACTCCGCCAAAAGTCCCGTGGGAGACGATACACAATCGGGACTCCCCATATGCATGGGGAATAATCCCCATCGCCGTCACGGCTGGTAAATCGAGCGTCGGCGTCATCCTCGCGTCGGACGTGGTCATCCGCACGGCCGAGGCGCCCAACGGGAGGCCAGCGATAGCCTGAGCCCGTGGACTCGTGGCGGCCGACCAAGCGCGACGTGCTGATGACAGCAGCGCTACTCGTTCTTGCCCTCACCTACTCCGCTCTCGATTCCACCACGGTCGAAGGTGCCGAATACACGCCCTTTGACGTGCGCGGCTACGCGCTCGTTGTCGCCGGCGTCTTTCCATTGGCGTGGCGATCGCGCTTCCCCACCGGCGTCGCATGGCTCACCTTCATTGCCTGGGCAGCCATCGTTGGGCTCAACTATCCCAACCTCATGGTGTCGCTGTGCCTCTTCATCGTGTTCTACGGCCTCGGCGCCTACACCTCTCGTGTGCGCGCGATCGTCAACAGCGCGATCATGGGCGTCCTCCTCACGGTCTGGACGCTCATCGGACACCTCACCTATGACACCGTCCCCGCGAGCTCAGTCGTTGGCGGCGTATTTGTCGTGGCCATTCCGGTCATCTTTGGCATGGTTGAAAGACGCCGACGCCTGGAGATGGCTGCTCTTGAATTGGAGGCGGCGAAGCGGGAGTTGGCGGCGCACGACGCGGCGGCCGACGCGGTGCGGGCCGAACGCGCACGGATTGCGCGTGAGCTTCACGACGTAGTCGCCCATGAGATCACCGTGATGACCTTGCAGGCAGAAGGAGCACGGCTGCGCCTGTCAAAGTCCGAGCCCGAGGTTGCCGACATGTTCGGTGCGATCTCCCAGGCGGGCCGACGGGGCCTCACCGAAATGCAGCGGATGATCGGCGTCTTGCGCACCTCGGAACAAGAAGCAACGCAGCGTAAGGCGGATGACAACGCACCTCGCGAGCGCGAGCCCGACGCTCCCGACCTTGCGCCCATGCCGTCCCTTGCGACGTTGCCAGCCCTCATCAACAGCGTGCAAGAAGCGGGCCTGCCGGTCCAGCTCACCGTCATCGGTTCGTCGCATGTCCCTGCGGGCGTGGAACTGAGCACGTATCGCATCGTGCAAGAAGCGCTGACGAACGCCCTGAAATATGCGGGCCCGGGAGCGTCGGCGTCGGTTCAGATCACGAGGAAGCCGTCTGCCGTGACGATCGTTGTTGAGGACGACGGCCGCGGCACGATCTCGGAGGCCGCGCAGTCGTCGGGGGGCCACGGTTTGGATGGCATGGCAGAACGCGTCTCGCTGCTCGGCGGCCACTTCACCTACGGACCTCGCAAAGGTGGCGGTTTCCGTGTTGAGGCGATGCTTCCCGTCTCCGATGACCAGGTGGGTGCGGGACGATGGGGCCGACGCCGTACCGTGGTGCGCGCTGATGGCGGTGGGGAGAGTCAATGATTCGCGTGGGTCTCGTCGATGACCAGCAGATGGTCCGCGTTGGTTTGCGGATGATCTTGGAAAGCTCCGACGACATCGAGGTGTGTTGCGAGGCGGCCAATGGCGCCGCCGCCATTGAGCTCGCGGCGCGCGAGCAACCCGACGTCCTCCTCATGGACATCCGCATGCCCGAGATGGACGGACTCGCCGCAACGGCCGCGATTCTCGAGGCGCACCCGGACATCAAGGTGGTCATCCTCACGACCTTTGACGATGACGAGTATCTCTACGGCGCGCTTCGCGCTGGTGCTTCCGGTTTTCTCCTCAAGAGTGCTGACGGCGACAGTCTTATCAACGCGGTGCGCGTTGTGGCGTCAGGGGAAGCGCTGCTCGCACCAGAGGTGACCCGTCGCGTCATCGAGCAGTTCACTCGCTCCGGTGCTGCTCCTGCTGTGGGCGGTGCGGGCACAAGCACCCTCGTTCCAGAGGATGAGGCCGACGCCCACGTGCCTTCTCCTGAAGCGGTTGGCGACCTGTCGGACCGAGAGCTCGAGGTGCTGCAACTGATGGCCCGCGGGCTGTCGAACCAGGAGATCGCGGCCGAGCTCTTTGTCTCGAATACGACCGTCAAGACGCACGTGTCGCACATCCTCACTAAGTTGGGTGTGCGCGACCGCGTGCAAGCCGTGGTCGAGGCCTACGACTCCGGCATCGTCCTCCCCCGAGGCTGACCGGGCGCTGAGATTCGGGGGAAACCCTGGCATCGTTCGCGCGGATGAGGCCACGAAACCGTTCCCATGGCCGATGTCCATTACGGGGTGCCAGGCACCAGACTCGACACGTTGAGATATGACGACATGAAAGGCATCCTCATGACCACCACTGAGGTCGCGACCGCGTCCATCGCGGCATCCATGACAAATGGATACAAGGACTACGGACTTGGCGAGGCGGCAGTGCGCGCCTTGGCGGGAGTTTCGGTCACCATTAACCGCTCCGAGTTCACAGCGATCATGGGCCCATCCGGCTCGGGCAAGTCGACTCTGTTGCACACGCTTGCCGGTCTTGACCGGTTGACCGCAGGCTCGTCGACGATCGCGAACGTGACGATCACGGGCCTCAGCGAGAACCAAGTGACGGAGATTCGCCGCAATCACATCGGCTTCATCTTCCAAGCGTTCAACCTGATCCCGTCGCTCACTGCACGCGAGAACATCACGTTGCCGATGGACATCGCCGGCGTCAAGGTGGACAAGGCCTGGTTTGACGAGATCATTTCGATCCTCGGCCTTGGCAACCGCCTCACCCACCTGCCTGCGCAGCTCTCAGGCGGCCAACAGCAGCGCGTCGCCGTTGCGCGTGCGCTCGTGGCTCGTCCGGAAATCATCTTTGCCGACGAACCCTCGGGAAACCTTGACTCGAAGTCCGGCGCTGAGTTGCTTGGCTTCATGCGCCGCGCCGTCAAGGAGTTCGGACAGACCATCGTCATGGTGACGCACGACCCGACTGCAGCGTCGTACGCCGATCGCATCCTCTTCCTTGAGGACGGCCAGATCGTCGACGAGATGCGCGAGCCCACCGCCGAGCGGGTGCTCGACCGCATGAAGCAGATGGGGAACTGATCCACGATGCTTCGACTCGCACTGAAGTCGGTGCGCCACAACCCCAAGCGGCTCATCCTCACCACCATCGCGGTGATGCTGGGCGTGTCGCTCGTCGCGGCCACCTTTACGTTCACCTCCGCGTTCTCGCGCGGGTTCAATGAGCTCTTCTCTGACATCTACTCCTCGGTTGATGTGGTGGCCGAGCACGATCCCAACGCGGATGACAGCTTCGACCCCATGTCGAAGGACGGGCTGTTCACTGCCGACGACCTTGCTGCCGTGCGCGCAGTCGATGGCGTCGATTCCGCCGAAGCGGGCGTGGGTTATGAAATGGGCAGCCTCCTGAACAAGGAGGGCGACGGACCGCTCGTGCCCGGGCCACCCACGCTCATCTACAATTGGACCGGCAACCCGGACGTTGATCGCGCCACCCTCATCGAAGGACGCGCACCGGAGTCGACAAATGAAACCACGGTCGACATCGACACGTTCAAGCGCCTCAAGGTTGAGATTGGCGAGACGGTGAAGGTCGCTGGCGCTGACGGCGTCACCGAACTGACCGTTGTGGGCACGATCCGCTTTGGTGAGAACAACGATCTCCAAACGGCGATGCTCCTCTACACAACGGAGGACACCGTCCGCGCCATCGGCGGAGGCCTGACCGGTTACGACACGATCGAAGCGATCGTCACTGAGGGCACCAGGCCCGATGAGGTTGCAGCCGCGGTTCAGAAGGTGCTCCCCGAGAACACTCGCGCGATTACTGCCGAAGACAAGGTCAAAGAGCAGACCGATCAGCTCGATGAGGGCTTGAAGTACGTCAACATCTTTGCGCTCGTCTTCGGGCTCATCGCCCTCTTTGTGGGCGCCTACATCATCGTCAACACGTTCCGCATCATCGTGACGCAACGCACTCGTGAACTCGGCCTGTTGCGCGCGATCGGCGCGAAGGGCAAGCAGATCCGGACGATGATCTTGCTCGAGGCCGTCGTTGTCGGGATTGTCGCGTCGACCATCGGCATTGGGCTCGGCTACCTCCTCGCTCTTGGGGGAGGCTTCTTGGTCGAGGCGTTCAGCGGCGACCTGCTCGGCACGATCATTCTGCCGATCAATGCGATTGTGTGGGGCTACTTGCTCGGCACGCTCATCACGGTTGTCGCGGCGACGCTGCCCGCCATCCACGCATCGCGCATCTCTCCCATGGAGGCGCTGCGAGAAGCAGGAACGGCGGGAAAGAAGCCATTGACCGTGCGCAACATCGTGGGCGGCGCATTCACCATCACCGGTCTTGCGGCCATCTTCATCGGTCTGTACGGCGAGGTCGAAGGGCCACAGTGGTGGGTTGCCGTGGGCGCCGTGCTCATCGTGCTCGGTGTGACGCTGCTTGCGGCGCAGGTTCTCGTGCCCGCTGCTTACGGTCTGCGCGGCGTGCTGTCTCGCTTGTGGGGTGTCAACGGCAAGCTCGCCGCCAACAACATTCGCCGCGAACCGCGCCGCTCCGCCAACACGGCGGCCGCATTGATGATCGGCGTGATGCTGTTGGCACTGGTGGCGACGTTCACCGAATCGCTCAAGGACACGTTCACCTCCCAGTTCAAGGGAAATGAGGCCGAGCTTCTCGTCATGGCAACTGCGGCACCCGTGCCTCAAGGCGCCATGGACGTCATTGCCGGTGTGGACGGCGTCAAGGACGTTGCTCGCGTGGGATGGACATCTGCAGAATATGACGGCAGTGACCATGCGGTGACGTATCTCGACTCGGTCATCACCGATGGACTGTTCCCCCTCAACTCGGATCGTCCACTCAGCGAAATCGGCGATGGCGTGTTCATCGATCCCACGATCCAGAAGCTCGGCGTCGAAGTCGGCGACGAGGTGACGATCGAGGGCGACAAGGGGCCCATCACTCTCACCGTCACCGGGTACTACACCACGGAGGGCGACCAGGCGTTCCTCGTGGACTGGGAGACCGGCCTCGAGCTCACCACCGAACCGCAGATCCTGCAGGGTTTGGTGGACTTCGAGGAGGGCGTGGATGTCGAGGTGACGTCCGACGCGGTGAAGGACGCCTTGCTCGAAGACTTCCCGCTCGTGCAACCCCAGTCACCGAGCCAGATCGAACAGTTCTTCGATCAGGTGCTCACGCTGCTCATCGGTGTGATCTCCGCACTGCTTGGCGCCGCACTCGTGATCGCCATCCTCGGCGTCGCCAACACCTTGCTGCTGTCGGTCACCGAGCGCACCCGTGAGATCGGTCTGCTTCGCGCAGTCGGCATCAAGCGCAGTGCGGTGTGGGGCATGATCACCCTCGAGTCGGTTGTGATGGCCGTGTTCGGCACGCTGCTCGGCATCATCCTCGGTGTCGGCCTCGGCGCCGCGTTGGTCGACGCGCTCTCGGACTTCGGCTTCGAACGAGTGGTCATTCCGTGGGTGTGGATCGCCATCTACACCGTGTTGTCGATGATCGCGGGTGTGCTCGCGGCCGTGTGGCCCGCCTGGCGCGCGTCACGGCTCGACATCCTCCAGGCGATCGCCGCCGACGGCTAATCGACGCGACCACGCAGTGGGGGGCCCCCCCCCCGCGCCCCCGCACCCCCCACG
>JAEYUX010000182.1 GCA_023432235.1 Actinomycetes bacterium | reverse complement strand
GTGCCGCGCGCGCTCGCTGGATACGGCAACGGCCGGATTCCCGAGTCCGAGCTCAGCCCCATCAACGGCTCAAACCAACGCATCTGGGGACCCGCGGCCGAACAGCTCAACCGTCTTCTCGCCGATGCCAAGGCCGCGGGCGTCACGATCGGGATCACCGACGGCTATCGCTCCTACGACTCTCAAGTGGCAGTGGCCAACGAGAAGGGCCTCTACTCTCAAGGCGGCCTCGCAGCAAAGCCCGGCACCAGCCAGCACGGTTGGGGACTCGCCGTCGACCTCTCACTCGATCCCAATGCCCAGGCATGGATGCGTCAAAACGCCAAGACGTACGGGTTTGTCGAGAACGTGCCACGCGAACCATGGCACTGGGAGTTCCAGCCCCACAAATAGGGAGCCTTCCCGAGGCGATCCCTAGTAGGCGACCACCACTGAGATCCGGCCTTCGCCGTACCCCTGGACGGTAAGCGTGCCGTCGATGCGGCTCGCCGGGAACAACACCCACTTCTGAGCCTCCGCAGGCAAGGTCTCACGCGGAGCGAAGGCCTCTTGGAGCTTGAGGTGGGGTGTATCGCGCTTGTTGAACATCGACGCCGCAACATTGAGGATCTCGGAGAAGTTGTCGAACTGAGCGGGCGTGACAAGGTTCTCCTCTACCGACTGCTCCGCACCAGCAAGGGGCAGCAATGCGATCGCTGAGCCGGCCCACGCGACAAGCGGGACGTCCGCCAAAATGAGCGCGGCAAGGTTTCCAAAGTCGTCGGCATAAACCCCACACACGGCTCCATCGAGCGGATCCACTTGGTGGCTCGTGCCTTCCCACGTCACCTCACGGCCAAGCAAGCCCTGGAAGACCTCGCGAATCTCGAACGCCGAGGGCACCGGCGTCGGCTTGAGTGCTCCGGCGTTCATGCGATGAAGGGGTCGATGGTGTCGCGGAACACGTCCGCGGTGAACGGCTTGGAGATGAGGAACAGGGCGCCGGCTTGCTCAGCTTGCGAGCGCATCGAGGCCGATCCCTCCGAGGTGACAAAGGCGAAAGGAGTCTGGTTGCCTTCGCCGCGCAAGTTGCGCAGCAACTCAATGCCCGACATCTCGGGCATGTTCCAGTCAGAGAGCACAAAGTCCGGCTGCATCTCACGAATCTTCGTGAGCGCATCAGCGCCATTCTCCGCCTCTTCAATCTCCCACCAGTCGTAGCCCGCTTGCCTGAGCGTGCGGATCACGATCTGCCGCATCACGCGGCTGTCATCGGCGACTACGACCTTCATGTCGATCACCTTCTTCCTTGGTCATTCGGGGCTGAGGGCCCGCGTTTCCTAGGTCAATGCCCACAGGCTGACGCCCAGTGGCGCGCCCTTCCATCCAAAGTACGTTGCCATCAGTCGCATTGCGCTCGAGTTGTCGGGCTCGTCACGGCCCACCACGGGAAGCGACAGTGCACCTGGGTTGGTCACAAGCGACTTCACATTGCCGCCCACCACGTTCGCGATCTCTCCCACGGCGTCGGCGAAGTCGGCGTCGGACACTGGCTCATGCGGTTCCATTTCAAGGAGCGCGCGCGTCAGGTTCTCGCCTGTGGCCCGCCCTGCCATGAGCATGACCCGCGTCGCCACCGGACCATCGACGTCTACCCAGGCATAGCGAGGGTCCTCGAGCACGGGGGTGTCGCCCATCCACGCTGACAAATGACCGGGTTCGCCGTCAATCATCGTGGTGAATAAGTCCTGCGCGATGGTGAGAACGGGATCCGTCCCGCTGAGCGGTTCCCATGTGTCGCGACTCGTCATACCGTCTCCTTCACGTCGACCAGTCCAAGGAACTGGAGTTTGTCGAGAATCACCTCTGGGGTGAACGGCTTGATGACGTACTCATGGGCGCCCGCAGCGAGAGCTCGTACGATCTGGCCCTGTTCGCCTTCCGTGGTCACCATCATCAACGTCACGTCGCGCCATTGCGGATGCTTGCGCACCTCGACAACGAACTCGAAACCCGACATCACAGGCATGTTCCAGTCGATGCAACACAGCGTGATGTCATCGTTCAGGGTCATCTGGTCGAGCGCTTCCTGACCGTCCGCGGCCTCGACGACGTCGAAGCCTGCTCCGTTCAAGATCCCCCCGACGATCTTTCGCATGACGCGCGAATCGTCAATGACGAGGGCCTTCATCGCGTCTTCCCTTCTCGAGGCCTGTAAATGGACGTGCTACCCACTTGGATCCGTTCCCATGTCTCATCGACACCTATCGTCGTTTCGGCAGCACCTAGAAGGAGATATCCGTCAGGTGCCATTGACATGCGCACTCGACGAAGCACGTCCCGCTTGGTCTCAACGTCGAAGTAGATGAGAACGTTTCTCAAGAACACGATGTCGAATGGACCACCGACGGGTGCCGGATCAAGCAAGTTGTGGTGACGGAACTGAACCTGATTGCGCAGATTCGGCGCGATCGTGAAGGTCGCGCCCTCGCGCTCGAAGTACTTGACGAGCATTGGCGCTGGAAGCCCACGGTTGATCTCGAGCTGCGTGTACTCGCCTGCCCGGGCTCGATCGAGCATGAGCTCCGATAGGTCGGTCGCCACAATCTGCGGACGCAAAGCAGGAAAGTGCTCGGAGAACGTCATGGCGATCGAGTACGGCTCTTGGCCGCTCGAACACGCCGCCGACCAGATGCGGAAGTCTCGACGTCCCCGTCCAACGAGATCCGGTACGACGTCGGAACGAAGCACCGTAAACGGGTTGACGTCCCGGAACCATGACGTCTCGTTGGTGGTGAGAGCTTCAACCACGAGCGCGTGCTTGGTGCTGTCGTGGCGGAGCGCCCGCACGTAGGCGTCGACGTCGGTGGCACCCGCCGTGCGAGCGAGCGGCGCTAAGCGCGACTCAACGAGGTACTCCTTGCCGCGTTCCAATTGGATCGCGCTGCGCTGGCGCACGAGCGTTGCGACAAAATCGAACGTGTCGTCGGTGAGAGTCATGCAATCACCGCCCGACGATGTGCCTGCGGCGTGATCGTGCGAGCAACAGTTGGGCCAACCTCACTGATCGGGACAAGAGCGTGGGCAAGGCCGGCCGTCGCGACCGCCCCAGGCATCCCCCAGACAACCGACGTCGCTTCGTCCTGGGCGATGACGCGGCCACCTGCCTCGACGATCGAGCGCGCACCCTCCCGACCATCTGCACCCATGCCGGTCAGCACCACGGCGAGAAGATTGCCTCCATAGACCTCGGCTGCAGACTTGAAGAGCACATCGACGGCAGGGCGACAGAAATTCACCTGCGGCCCCTGGCTCAGGACCGTTTGTGCACGACCAGCGCGGTCGCTCACTTCCATGTGGAAATCACCCGGTGCGAGGTAGATCGTGCCCGGGCTGAGCACCTCACCGCCCTTTGCCTCGACCACCGTGTTGGGCCCCGACCGGTCAAGTCGCGCGGCCAGTTGGGCCGTGAACAACGGCGGCATGTGCTGGACGATGAGCATGGGCACTGGCAGCGGGTGAGTGAACGCCGCGATCATCTTGGACAGCGCTTCAGGACCGCCCGTTGACGAGCCGACGACAACGGCTTTGGGGGCGATGATCGGGCCACGCGTCGGCAATAGCCGGGCGCTCTCACTCCGCAAGGTCGGAGCGCGGAACAGTCCCTTGATCTTGGGCAGTAACTGGTCTTTGATGACGCCGATTGCTTCAGCTGGATCAGCGACATGGGTGGGCTTCGTCACGTAATCAGTCGCGCCGGCGGCGAGAGCATCGAGCGTCGCCGACGCGCCGTGCGAGGTAAGCGTGGAGAACATGATGATGGGAGTGCGGTCACCGCGAGCGCGCAATTGCGCCACCGCGTCAATGCCGTCCATCACCGGCATCTCGATATCCATCGTGATGAGGTCGGGCTTCAGTGCCGCCGCCTTGTGAAGGGCGATCGAGCCATTCTGCGCGACGCCCACCACTTCAATGCGGGGATCCTCGGCGAGAGCGTCGGACACAATGCGGCGAACCACAATCGAGTCATCGACGACAAGCACCTTGATCGAGGACATTGCTCACCGCCTAGAACGTGAACTCGGCCACGCGAGAGCGCAGGGTGTGGGACAAGGACGAAAGCTGGTCAATTGACGCGTCGAAGGACGTGAGAATCTCAACCGAGGACGCGGTCTGGGTGGCGACGTCCGTGATTGATGCGGCAATGGATGCAGAGCCATCGGCTGCGATCGCCACTCCGCGACGCATCTCGGTTGACGTCGCGGTCTGCTCTTCAACCGCCGCCGCAATCGTGCTCTGGAAGTGGTTGATCGATTCGATGATCTCGGTGACACGAGCGATCGCAGCGACCGCCGATTCGGTGTCGTCTTGAATGGCCTCGACTCGACGCGCGATATCGTCCGTCGCGGTCGCGGTGCCTTGAGCGAGGTCCTTCACCTCGCCAGCGACAACGGCGAAACCGCGACCGAGTTCTCCCGCTCGCGCGGCCTCAATCGTCGCGTTCAAGGCGAGCAAGTTCGTTTGTGACGCGATCGTGCTGATGACCTTGACGACATGGCCGATCTCTTCGCTCGACTGACCAAGCTTGGTGACGATATCGGTGGTCGCTGCGGCCACGCGCGCAGCCTCAGTGGCCACTCGTGCCGCCTCATTGGCGTTATGGGCGATCTCCTGAATCGAGACTCCCAACTCCTCTGCGCCTTGAGTGACGGTGCCTACGTTGCGGGACACCTCGTCGGCTGCTGTTGCGACGAGCCCGGCATTCGCTGCAGTCTGCTGCGAGCCGTGGGTCACCTCGCGGCCCGCGGCCGACATCTCTTCAATAGCGGCGGCAACCGTGGCTGCCGCCTCCTCGACGTCAGTGAGTACGCCCTTCAAGTGCCGCTGAGCACGGCCTAGCTGCTCCGCCATCTGCCCGATCTCATCGCGACCGTCAACTCCAGCGGCGTGGGTGAGGTCGCCATGAGCCATCGCCTCGAGGGCGGTGCCCATCGCAGCGGCGCGCTTTCGCACTCCGCGAGCCACCATCCACCCCACCACCGTCGATACGGCGATTCCAACAACGAGGAGAACCGAGACGATGACCATCGCTTCGCGGCTGCTCTTTTCGGCGGCCGCGACATCGGCGTTGATCTGGTCGTTCATCTTGGTTTCGAACTGGTTGAGCGCAACGTCAACGGTGCTTCTCACACGCGTCGCCGTCGTCGCTTCCGCCTCGGCGAAGCCTGCCAAGTCACCATCCACGGCGAGCGGCATCAACGTGCCGTCCCGGAACGTCATCCATTCCGAACGAGCGACCTTGAGCTCTTTCCACATGGGCGACGACGCCACAATGTCCTGCTCATCAAGGAGATCAGTGGTCTCCTTGATCTGATTGGTAATGCTCGCCACCTCGGCAACAGCATCGGCATGAGCAACGCTGTCCGTCGCGAACACCAGGCGGTCAAGACTCAAACGCTCGAGCGCGTAAAGGGTCCGCAAGTTCGACACGGGTCCAAGCACATCCCGTTGGCCGTCAGCAATGGCGTGCGTATCTTGTGCCGCCGCAGTACCGAGTGCGACCACGGCCACCGACGCCCCCACTGCCGGGACGGCCATGAGGACGAGCGCCACCATGATCTTGCGCTGGATCCCGATGTCGTCGCGACGGGGCAACCGCAGCCCCTTGATGCCGAAACCCCTCATGCGCGGGGGGCGAATTCGCTTCAGCGCCCCGAGCGGCAATCGCAGTTTCGACATCATGTCTCCTTGGGGGGCACCTCTTGTGCCCTACGGGTGTCCCATCGGTCATGGGACGAGTTGATAAAGGGGGCTTCAGACCTGTGCGGCCAAATCCACATCGAGGGACAACAGCAGGCCGTCCTCGAGCGAATAGACCCCCCTCACCACATCGCGCAACGCTGGCTCCAGCGTGGGCGGCGGCGGGCCAAACTGGTCGGCATCAAGTTCAAGCACATCGCCCACCTGGTCAACGAGGAGTGAGACGGGCTCACCGTCCACTTTCACCACCACCATCATTGGTTCGTCGTCGTCGGCATAAGGCTCGCGCCCAAGCCGAGCCCGGAGGTCGACGAGAAGAACAACCTGGCCACGCAGATTGACGAGCCCGGCGACTTCCTTCGGAGACTGCGGTACGGGGGTGCGGTGATGCAGTCGCAGCGCCTCTTGCACACGCTCCACGTCCACCCCGTACAGGCGGTTGTCGAGCTTGAAGGTCGCAAGTTGGTGTCGCATGTCAGAACTCCGATCCGGCGCCGACAAGCTCGGCATCTTCCGCGTCGTAGAAGCTCGCGTCCGCTGACGTGACAGCAGCGCGCAAGTCGAGTAGCTCGGTGACGCGCTCCTTGATGACGGTGGAGCCAAGCAGTCCGTAACCAGACACGTCAGAGAAGTCCGAGACCGCGCACTCGACAATGTCGACAACTTCATTGGCCACGAGTGCCACTGTCCGCTCACCACGCGTGCACACCACAACCGCGAGGTCCTCGCGGTCTGTGCCGCCGTCGCCGAGGAGACGGGCAAGGTCAACAACGGGCGTGATGCGGCCCCGGTACTGCATGACCGCGGAGCCGGCGACCTGTTCGATGACCGAGACAGACAGCCGCTCAAGTCGCGTGACAGCACCGAGTGGCATCGCCACTTGACGCCCATCGCCCACACCGACCACGAGCATTGGTTCCGTGGAGGATGCGGCAACGTGCTCAACCTGTGCGCTCGCAACCGCCTCTTGCAAGTCGGTGTCGAGGGCGCGACGAGCAACGGCTGGGATGTCGAGGATGAGCGCAACCGATCCATCGCCAAGCAGGGTCGCGCCCGCGTACAGGCCGATGTTCTTGACCGCCGCCGCAATGGGCTTGGCCACAATTTCTTCGGTGTTGCGCACCTGGTCGACAACAAGGCCAAAGCGTCCACCGTCGGCCTGGACCACCGCAATGACTGCGCTGACCAGTGAATCGCGTGTGGGTGAGCCGAGCACGTCGCGCAGATCGACGAGCGGCAACAGCTGACCACGGAGGCGGTACACAGGCGCCTCCCCCACGTACTCGATGCCCGATTGCTTGTCGTCAACGGCGAGCAGCTCGAGCAGGTTGACCTGCGGAATCGCGTACGTCTCGGTGTTGCACTCGACAGTGAGCGCAGGCATGATCGCGAGCGTCAAGGGGATCCGCAAGCGCCACGTGGTGCCAAGGCCCTGAGTGGACTGCACGTCCACCACACCACCGATTGCTTCAACCTTTGTCTTCACCACGTCCATGCCCACGCCGCGCCCGGACACATTCGTCACGTGGTCGGCGGTGGAGAAGCCTGGCAGGAACACGAGGTGGAGAAGGTCCTGCGTGCTCATGTCGGCAACTTGTGCTGCCGTCCGCAGGCCTCGTTCCACGGCTTTGGCCGCCACGGCCTGCGCGTCGATGCCCTTGCCGTCGTCGCTGATCTCGACAACGACCTGGCCACCCTGGTGGTAGGCACGCAGCGTGAGGAGACCCGTCGGGGCCTTCCCAACAGACTCGCGCACGGTGGGCGGCTCAATGCCGTGATCGATCGCATTACGAATGAGGTGAGTGAGCGGGTCCTTGATTGCCTCAAGCAACCCGCGGTCGAGCTCGGTGTCCTGACCAATCATTTCGAGGCGCACGTGGCGACCAAGAGACGTCGAGATGTCGCGCACCATGCGTGGCACCTTTGACCACACGTGCTCGATGGGCTGCATCCGGGTCTTCATCACGCCCTGCTGCAGTTCAGTCGCGATGAGCGACAAGCGCTGCGAGGCGCGCACGAGCGAGGCATCGCCAAGGTCGCCCGCGAGTCGAGTCATCGCATTGCGAGCGAGGACAAGCTCGCCCACGTGACGCATCAGTGCGTCCAGCACATCAACGTCTACGCGAATCGAGGATTCGGTGGCAGAACGCACAGCAGGCGTCTCCTCAACCTCCTCGGGTTCAACGGGAGCGCTCAGAGTGGCCGATGGCATCGGGGCGGCCGCAACAGCGTGGGCGTCCGAGTCTTCCGCACGTCTCGCGGGCACCACGATCTTCTTTGCCGCCGTGGGTGCCTTCGCGGCCGGCTTTGCTGCGGCCGGCTTTGCTGCGGGCTGCTTCGTGGCGGCTGGCTTCTTTGCGGCTGGCTTCTTCGGGGCTGGCTTTCGCACGGCGCGCTTCTTGGCGACCGGAGCGGCCTCAAGCTCCTCGCCTGCACCGCCATCGTCGGAGTTCACAGTCTCGCTCTCCTCAGGCTCAATTTCGGACGACGCTGTGGCTGACGCGCTCGTCGACGCATCAGCAGCGCCACCGGTCGGGTCGTCAAGGACCGCTTGAATGTCGGCGACGACGTCGTCGATGTCGTGCTCGCCCTCAGCCCCAGTCGCCTCGATGGTGCCGAGCACTTCGCGCACGGCATCGACCATGCGCAAGAGCACATCGGTGGTGCGTTGCGTCATCGGTCGCTTGCCGTCACGGAGCTCGGCCAGGAGGTTTTCGCCAACGTGGGTGAGCGATTCCAAGGTGCCAAAGGCCAAGAAGCCGCTTGTTCCCTTGATCGTGTGAATGGTGCGAAACACCGAACTCAGCAGGTCACGGGAGCCAGGCTTGTCTTCAAGAGCGACGAGGTCGCGATCGAGCTGATCGAGGTTCTCGTAGCTTTCCACGACGAATTCGCGGACGATCTCGTCCATTCCGTCCATCGATGCGCTCCCGTCACCACGTAGGCGGCACTATCCGCCGTGTCTGGCAACCAATCGGCCAGCGAGGGCGCGAGGTAAGTAGTCGGGAAGCGTCGGATCGTAACCTTGGTCACACGGTGACGCGAGGCGACGCGATCACGTCGAAGGAGCGTCGGCGTCCTTCTGCGGGGCGCGAGGCGCGAGACCACGCAAGCGCTCAACTGCGCTGTCGTCCACAGCGGCGGCGGCGACGTTCGTCTGCTCGACAGCTTCGAAGATCTCGGCGCGCGTCACTCGGATATCGCGAGGGGCATCAATGCCCACTCGCACACCGTCGGAACGCACATCAATGATGGTCACCACGATGTCTTTGCCGATGATGAGGCGCTCACCGACGCGTCGTGACAGGACCAGCATGTAGCGAGACTAACGCCCGCGCGCCCCCACATGCCAGGCGCTCCTTCACGTGGCGCGCCAAACGGTGCGCCAAATCGGTCTAGTTGGCCGCGGCGATGCGCTCGCCGAGAAGAGCCGCCCACACGACGGACGCGGCCGGAAGGCCATCCATCCACGCGATCGGAAGCGATGAATCGAGCACCGCAGCAGGTGCCTGCGCCTCAGCGAGACCCACCGCAGCGATCGCGTCCACCCGAGCATGCTTGGACAACAACGCGATTCCGGGCTCGTTCACCTCGGCGCGCTTGGTCGCGTCGACAACCACCCACACGGTGTCGGCATCAAAGGCCGCGAGCATCGGACCGGCCCCCGCAGCTCCCCGGCGGCCCGGCGTGATGCCAAACGCGACGATGAGCGGTTCGCCCAACTGAGCCGCCTTGTCAGCTCGACGCCGAGCGGCACGTGCCTCGGGCTCGGTACGGATGCGGCGGCCGTGACCACGGATCGCCTCAATGTCGCCTGCGAGCGCAACCGCCGTCGCCGGCATGCCGAGCCATGCAGCCACTTGCGTGGCGACGCTGACGGCCTCGTCAGCGGGCCCAGCGATCACCACGAGGTCGCCCGCCTCGGGACGGCGCACGGGCGGCACACCAAAGCCGGCAATGACGTCAAGGAGGGGGACATTGGCGTCGAGGTCATCGAAAGCCCGAGTGAAGCGACGCGGAACGCCAAGAGCCAGGAGCGCCGGGACGGTGCATCGAGTCGCCACAGCACCCGCGACATCGGTGAAGACCCCCCAGCGGTTGAGCACCACGTCGCCGTCCCCACTCGGCACGTGGACGACCGGCGCGGGCGCAGTGGGCTTCACGGGCGAGACGGGCTGGGCGGCCGACGCGTCAATCGCCTCATCGGGTCCGTCACCCGCTGACGGCGACGCAATGCGCGGCGTCGCGGGGGGTGCAGCGGGAAACGAGGCCTTCACAAAGGAGCGGCCAACGCTTTCGGTTTGGATGCTCTCGGTTTGGATGCTCTCGGCCCGAATATTCTCCGTCTGGACGTTCGCGCTTTCGGTGAGCTGGAGGACGAGACGATCAAACTCCGCCATGTCCGTCGACTCCGGCTTGGCGGCAGGCGCCTCGGGCGTTGTCGCCTTAGCTGCGGCCGCCGTTATCGGCTCCTTGGCGGCGGCGTCGAAAGGCTCGGCGCCACTGACCGACGCGAGCATCGCCTCCCGGGCTGCACGAGCGTCGGCAATTTCTGCGGCGAGTGCACGGTCGATTGCGTGATCGCGCGACACCCCCGCCGTCCGCGGGGCGCTCGTCCCAGGAGTCGCGGAAGCGGGAGGCTCGGTCGCAGTGCCCGGCTCGGCGTCGGGCACTTCAAGTGTCAGTTCGTAGTGTTCCCGGGTGAAGAAACCCATGAAGCCGCCCGTGCGCACCTTCTCCGCGCGCACCACCTTGACGCTCGCACCGTACTCATCGCGCGCTCGCAACAGCAGCGCTTCAAGGTCCGGCCCCTCAAGCAGCAATTGCTGTGGCATCGCTCACCACTCCTACGGTCTCGACCTGAACCGGCGCGCAGGTCACTTCGGAATACGACAGCACAGGCAGTTCTGGCAACGCCAGAGCGACCGTGCGGCGCAGCGCGGGACGTAAACCCGGTGCACATACCAATATCGGCTCATATCCAGACATCTCAACCTCTTGAACGCGCGTGCGCAGCATCGTGAGCACGCGTTCCACGCGATCTGGCTCGATCACAAGTTGCGTGCCGTCCTCGCCTCCGCGTCGCGATTCGATGAGCTGCTGTTCGAGCACCGGCTCGAGAGTGATGACCCTCAGCACGCCATCACGCACATATGGCGAGGCCACAGCGGGGCCCAACGCTCCCCGCGCCGCTTCGATGAGCCCCTCGGGGTCCGTGGAGACCTTTGCGCGGAGCGTGAGGCCTTCAAAGATTCGCGGCAAGTCGCGGATCGACACCTTCTCCGCGAGCAAGCCCTGCAACACGCGCTGGACCTCGCCAAGCGACAAGAGGCTGGGGACTAGCTCGTCAACCACGGCCGGGTTCACCTGCTTCACGCCCTCAACGAGCACACGAACGTCTTCACGAGTGAGCAGCCGTGCCGCGTTGGAGCTGATGATGGACCCG
The DNA here is from genome assembly GCA_023432235.1 of Actinomycetes bacterium. Taxonomy (GTDB): domain Bacteria; phylum Actinomycetota; class Actinomycetes; order Actinomycetales; family Demequinaceae; genus Demequina. The sequence goes on along the minus strand of JAEYUX010000182.1, from coordinate 11,431 downwards.
AGGTGGGTGACAAGCACCGAGACGCGGTCAACAACCGTCGCGCCGGACAGCTCAGCCTGGGCGCGCATTTCCGTGGGGATCCACTTTCCGGTCAGCCCGAAGACAGGCTCGTGGACGGACTCGCCGGGCAGTTGCTCGAGGTGGTCACCCAATGCGAGCAAACGTCCTGACGGAGCCTCGCCGCGACCCACTTCGACACCGGCGATCTTCACCACATACGTCGACCGGGGAAGCTCGACGGAGTCGCGCGTGCGCACGGGCGGCACCACGATGCCGAGGTCCATCGCGATCTTGCGACGCAGGCCCCGCACCCGGGCAAGCAGATCCTGATCGGTGCCCGATCCAACGAGGTCTACCAAGTCAGGGGCAAGCTGAATTTCGAGAGCGTGGACGCGCATCTGCTCCATCAGCGCCTCGGGCGAGTCAGGCAGTGGCGCGGTCGCTTCCGCCTCGCGCTTCTCGATCTCCTGGCTGGCCACCTCGGCCTTCTCGCGAGCGCCTGCTCGCTGGGCCATGAAGAGCAGTCCCACGCCCACAACGATGAACGGCATCTTGGGCAAGCCCGGCACCAAAGCGAGAGCGAGTGAGGCACTACCGGCGATCATCAGCGCGGTGCGCGATTGGAACAGTTGCTCGTTTGCGGTGGTACCCATGTCGGACGACGCCGTCGCGCGGGTCACGATGAGACCGGTGGCGACCGACATGAGCAGAGCGGGGATCTGCGACACAAGACCGTCACCGATGGTGAGCATCGAGAACCGGTTAATCGCCTCCGACGTGCTCATCCCCATCTGCATCATGCCCACGCCAAACCCGCCGAGCAGGTTGATGAGGGTGATGATGATGCCGGCGATGGCGTCGCCCTTGACGAACTTCGAACCACCGTCCATCGCACCGTAGAAATCGGCCTCGGCCGCGATGTCGGCGCGGCGCTTGCGCGCAGTGTCCTCATCGATGAGCCCCGCGTTGAGATCGGCATCAATTGCCATCTGCTTGCCGGGCATTGCGTCCAATGTGAAGCGCGCGCCCACCTCTGCCACGCGGCCTGCACCGTTCGTGATGACCGCAAATTGGATGACAACGAGGATGAGGAAGATGACCAAACCGATGATGAGGGAGCCACCCACCACGAAGTGACCGAAGGCGTCGATCACCTCACCGGCGTAGCCGTCTCGAAGGACAAGGCGCGTTGACGCGACGTTGAGGCCCAAGCGGAACAGCGTAAGCACGAGCACCATCGACGGGAACACGGAGAAGTCGAGGGGGCGCTTTACGTACATCGCCGTCATCAGCACGACGAGCGACATCGTGATGTTGATGACGAGGAGGAAGTCGAGCATGGGCGCGGGCAGCGGCACCACGAGCAACAGGACGACGCCGACCACTCCAATGGGAATGGCTAACCGGCCGATTCGACCGCTCATGAGCGGGCCTCCTTACGACAAGCACCACGAGTGGCGCGGTCCGGGGACGAGTACGTGTGGATGCGCGTCATGCGGCCACCGCCTCGGCGTGAGGGTTGCGGTGCATGCCTGACGCGGCGCCGCGGCGCTTGAGCGCCATGACGAACGCGAGCACGCGGGCAACTGCGTTGTACAGGTGTGGGGGAATCTCTTGGCCGAGGTCACACGCCGCATGCAGTGCACGGGCAAGTGCGATGTCCTGAACCATCGGCACACGCTTTTCGGCTGCGATCTTGCGAATCTTGGCAGCGATGTGACCCTGGCCTTTGGCGACGACGCGGGGGGCTCCGGTGCCAGGCTCGTAGCGCAGCGCGACGGCCACGTGGGTGGGGTTGACGAGCACGACGTCGGCGTTGGTGACCTCCGCCATCATGCGGTTGCGGCTCATTTGAATCTGACGCTGGCGGATTTGGCCCTTGATGAGCGGATCACCCTCGGTGGTCTTGTACTCGTCCTTGATTTCCTTCTTCGACATGCGGGTCTGCTTGCGGTTGCGCTTCATCACGACGAGCATGTCGGCGCCCGCGAGCGTGAGACCAGCTATGACGGCGATCTTGACGAGTGAGTTCACTCCGTCAATGCCAACGCCCATGATCGACTCAACCGTGTGGGCGCCCGTGCCAAGCAACACCGGGATGATGCCTTGCACCACGACGTACAGCACTGTGCCGATGGCGGCCGCCTTGAGGGCTGCCTTCGCTCCGTTCCACCATGCTTGACCGCCAAATACGCGCTTCAAGCCGTTCTTCGGGTTGAACTGCTTGACCGTGGGCTTCAGCTTCTTGGGCGAGAAATGGATGCCACCCTGAGCCGCACCGGACACCACCGCGGCGAGGACAACGGCCCCAAACATCGGCGCCATGATGGCGAACATCGACGCAAGGCTTTCCCGGGCGACCTCGAGCGCGATCAAGGGCTCGGGGGAGTCCATGAACGCCCGTAGCTTGATGAGGTTATTGCGCGTCTCGCTCCCGGCACGGCCAATGACGAGCGGCAACGTGAGCGTTGCGGCACCGACGACAACCCAGGCTGAGAGGTCTTGCGAGCGCTGTAGCGAGCCATCCTTGCGGAGTTCCTTCATCCGCTTGGGAGTCGCTTTTTCGGTCTTGTCACCGGAGTCTTTGCCACTCATGAGCTCACCCCCATCACAATCTCGGCAGCGCGCTCAGTGAGGGTGCTGATGATGGCGGGCAGGGTGAGGAACGCAATCGATCCAAGCGACAACGTGATGAAGATCTTGAGCGGGAAGCCCAAGGCAAAGGCGTTGAGCGCGGGGGCGACGCGGGTGAGAAGGCCAAGGCCGACGTCGGCGAGGAAAAGCACCACCATGAGTGGACCGGCAATCTGCAAGGCGGCCAGCATCATCTCACCAAGGCCGTTGGTGAGGAGCGAGCCCATCACGTCCATGTTGAGGCCCTTGTTGAGGGGTAAGGCATCAAAGCTTCGAAAGAGGCCCGCGAAGACGAGCTGGTGCCCGTTGGACGCGAACAGCAGAGCGAGCGCTGCCATGTTGTAGAACTTGGCGAAGCTAGCGCCCTCCGTCTGGCTCATCGGGTCAAAGCCCATCGCGAGCTGGAAGCCACCAAACAGGTCGATGAATGAGCCCGCTGTCTGGACTGCGGCAAACACCATCCGCACCAAGAAGCCAAGGCCGAGACCGACAACGGCCTGCAAGACGAGTGCGCCGAGGAACTGCGCCGAGCCGTCGACAAGCATCTCTCCCGGAACCATGTCCGAGGCGCGCGTTGCCCGCGGGCCGGCAACCAAGGCGATCCCCATGCCGAGCGCCACCTTGACCGGGCCGGGAAAGCTGCGCACGTGAAAGGGCGGCGCAACAACAAGGAAGGCGACGAGCCGCACACCGGCGAGCATCGTCGTCTCCACAAGCCCCAGGTCGAAGGTGAAGTTCACGTCAGCCGCCCAACAGTCCCGGCAGACGTTCGAACAGGCTGTGAGTGAAGGCGACCGCTTCCTCGATCATCCAGTGACCAGACACAAAGAGGGCAGCCCCCACCGCTACCGCCTTCGGAACGAATGACAGCGTCACTTCCTGGATCTGAGTGACGGACTGGAAGAGCGAGACGCCAAAACCCACAACTAGTGCGGTGATGAGCAACGGCGCGGCAAGTTTGGCCGCAAGGACGAGACCGTCGAAGCCAATGTCGAGAACTGCAGTCGTATCCATCAGCCGTAACTTCCAATCAGCGCCGTAATGACGAGCGTCCATCCGTCCACGAGGACAAACAGGAGCAACTTGAAAGGAAGCGACACCATGACGGGCGGGAGCATCATCATGCCCATGGACATGAGGGCGCCGGAGGTGACGAGGTCGATGACGAGGAACGGCACAAAGATGACAAAGCCGATGATGAACGCGGACCGCAGTTCCGAGAGCATGAATGCCGGCATGAGCGTCGTCATTGACACATCGGCCTGACTGATCGGGTTTCCCGTGTCAGCGGCACGGCTCATCAGCGCAATATCGGACTCTCGGGTCTGCGCAAACATGAACTCTTTGAGGGGCTCGATTGCCGCCGCCAGGCCGTCCGAGAAACTGACATCGCCATTGAGGTATGGCTGCAGGCCCACCTCGTTCATGTCCCCCAGCACGGGGCCCATGATGAACAGTGACAAGAACAATGCGAGTCCGGCGAGCACCTGCGTGGGCGGTGTGCCCTGAAGTCCAAGTGCATTACGCGTCATCGCGAGCACCACAAAGATCTTGGTGAAGCTCGTCGTCATGAGCAGCAGCGACGGCGCCACCGACAGCAGCGTGATCGCGAGCAACGTGACAATCGAACTCGACGGGGTGCCGTCAACACCATAAATGTCGACCGAGACGCCGCTTTCCGGCATCACGGGCACACCAACGGGTGGAGCGGGATCGACCGGTGCGGCGGGGTCGGTGGGGCCAACGGTTGCGGCCGCCGGACCCGCGCCTGCCAGGACTGCGGCGACGCCAAGTGCGAGAACGATCAGGCTAGATCGCACCCACCTGGCCCCGCGCTGACGCCGGAGCGTGACGGGGTTCATGAACGACGAGTGGTCCATTCTTGCGCCGCCACCACCGCCTTGCGCCACGTGCTGGGCGCAAGGATCGATCCGTCGAGGGGTGAGCGGTGCCGTTGGGCGTCGGCCGTCCGGGCCGGCGTCGAACGGATATGGACGGGCGCGCTTGCACGCGCCATCACCTCGGTGTCGAGGTGGGAAGGCTCACCCGCGCTAGCGCCGGTGAGTTCGATGAGTTCGCGATCAAGATCGCCGCGGGCTGAGGGCTCCTCCGGCGCTTCTTCTTCGGGGATGTCACCGCCGTCGTGAAGCAGGCTCACACCATGCTCGCCGTATCCAACGACAAGGCGGCGGCCCGACGCTTCAATGACGGCAACGCCCGACTTGCCTCCAAGCTGCTGACGTCCCACAACGACAAGCGCCTCGCGGCGACGACGCCGTAGCGTCGTCGACGTCTGCATGCGGCGGCCGAGCCACCACAGCAGACCGAGCACGGCGGCCAAAGACAGGCCGACGCGCGCCACAAGGAGGAGGCTTTCCATTGTTACTGGCCGCCGTCCGGTGCGACGATCTCGGTGATGCGGATGCCGTAGTCCTCATCGACAACAACGACCTCGCCGCGGGCGACAAGGCGGCCGTTCACCATCACATCGGCGGGGGCGCCTGCGGCACGGTCAAGCTCAAGAACTGTGCCGGGAACGAGGTCGAGGACCTGGCGCATCGGCAAACGGGTACGGCCAATCTCAGCCGTGAGGACGAGCTCAACGTCGTGCAGCAGGCGCATGCGAGCGCGATCAGTTGCCTCATCCGCTGGCTTCGGCTCAGGAGCGGGTGCGGCAGCCTGCGGGATCGTGTTGGCCCGGACCCGGATACCGAACCACGCCTGCGCCGTGCCGTCAGCGGACAGAAGCGTGAATGCTTCGATGTCGGGGTCGTCAAAAGTGTCCCCCACCGCCGCCACCTGCGCCGTGTCGAGCACGCCAGCCCCGAGAGTGCTCGACGCCGCATCGAGGGCAGGTCGCAAAGCGTCGGCAGCCGACACCTCTTCGCCTGCTCCCGCAAGTGCCTCCGCGATGGCGTCGTGAGCGACAAGCACAAGGTCCGCACTCGTCGCGCCAACGAAGTGCGCCCGCACCGCAAGCGCACCTGCGTCAGGTGCGGTCGCCGCGTCAAATGGCGCGACGGTGAGTGGCATCGCGGTGGGCAACAGGGCAGCCAACTGCTCGGCGGCAGCTTGCGCAGTGCTGGTGGTCGTGGTCATGCTTCCTCCTCCGTGGAGACGACGAGACAGGCGATGCGGGTGCCGTTGGCGCCGATTGCGGCATGGCCCAAGGTGACGTCACCCACGACGATGTCGAGCGGACGGTCGGCGGGGTGACCGAGTGCAATGACGGTGCCCACCTGAAGTTCCGAAATCTGAACAGCGCTCATCGTGCGGCCCGCGAATCGAACCGAGACGGGCATCGGCACCTCGGTGAGGCGAGCCGCGAGCTGGCGCGACGCAGCGTCGTGCTCCTGTTGCTCCGCCGCTGTACGGCCAGCGACTTCGTCGCCACTGCGCATCACGGCGAGAACGGGCTCGGCGATCATCATGAGGGTGATCGGAGCGACGACCGGCCCGACGCGCATCTCAAAGTCGGCGACGACAACGGCCTCGCCGGCGTTGACAAGCTGAATGAATCCGGGGTTGTACTTGACCGAACGGACCTCGTACGTGACCGGGCCAATCGAGTTCATCGCGTATGACAGTTCCGAGCACGCGAGGTCGAGCATGTCGCCCATCAGCTTGAGTTCGATCTCGGTGAGTTCGCGGAACGGCATGTGAAGGTCACTCGCGGGCCCGCCCAAGAGGCAGTCGATGATCGTCATCGTCGCGTTGGTGGGAATCTGCAAGAGCAAAGGTGAGCGGCTCGGATCGGCCATGAGGACCACGGCCGTTGTCGAGGTGGGCAACGTCTGAATGTGATCGTCGTACGTCTTGAGGCTCACGCCTTCAAGAGACACCGTGGTCAGCGCGCCAAGGCGAGAACTCAGCAGCGTGCCCCATTGACGTGCGAACGTCTGGAAAGAGACCTCCAGCATGCGGGCGTGCTCACGCGTCAGCGTCATCGGCTGACGGAAGTCATAGTTTTCCGGCACGCCAGAGCCACGCTTGCGTCGCTGAGTTGCCCGTCCTGTCACGCCGGGCCCATCGTCGCGAACGCGACACGAGTGAAGGATTCCGTCTCGGCCGCACCATCACACACGTGTGGCGTGTGAGAAATGCCTCTCGCTGGCTTTCGCTATTGCGTCACGAAGTCGGTGTAGTACACCCCCACCACTTGCTCGTCGTACAACTCCTTCAGCGTCTCCGTCAGCTCGGCCTTCAGCGCGTCACGGGTCTTGAGGTCCGCCAACTCTTCCGTGGACCGGCCCGAGAACAGGGCGATCGCCGCGTCGAGCGCCTGGGCAGAACTGACCGGCGTCGCACTGTGACCACCGTGGGCAGTGAGCTGGAGCCCCAAGCCAAGGCGTAGGTAGTGGCCACCTTCGAGGTTGATCGAGATCGGCTCGACCACGAGCACCTCGCCGAGCTCGTACTCCGCCTCAGCGCCCGTGACGGGCGCTGCGTCATCGCTAGCACCCGCGCCCGGGCCCATGAGGAACCAGTAAGCGGCAACGGCAGCGACGACAATGAGGACGCCGATCAAGCGGACGGCCTTGCCCTTGCCCTTGCCGTCGCCCTTGTCTTTGCCCTTCCCCTTTGCCTTCTTGCCGAGCTTCTCGGCTTCAGGCTCGGGAGCCGGTTGAGTGGGGCGCGATCCAATCGTGGGCCCCGGTGGCCCAATGCGCGTACCTGTGGTGGTCATAGCGTCTCTCCTTGCTCTGCCGCCCTCGCAGCCTCGATCTGCGCCTCCAGTTGCTCTTGCGTCAAGCTGCCGTCACGTAGTGCTTGTGCGATCTTGGGCAGCAGCGCACGTACCTCTTCCGATGCGTCGGAGCGGATGACGATGTCGACGCGACGATTCTGCGCAAGAGCGTCATCCGACATCCCCTCGGCGTACGGCCGCGCGTCGCCGTAACCCGTTGCCGAAATGCTCGGGCCGGACACGCCTCCCACCTCGACGAAGCGTCGGAGCACCTGCGTGGCGCGAGCGGATGACAGTTCCCAGTTGGTCGCGTAATTCTGCGACGGCAACACGTTGGCGTGACCTTCGATTGAGATCTGACGTGACTGGTTGCGGAGTGGGCCGGCCATCGTGTCGATGACCCGGTTGGCCACACCGGTGAGGTCAGCGGTATCGGGAGCGAAGAATACGTCTGAGCCGACGAGACCCACCACGAGGCCGCGCTCATCGACAAGGAACGTCACATTGCTGTCGAGGCCCTGCGTCTGCAGAGACTCAAGAAGCGTCGTCTGAATATCGACGAGTTGCTCATACTCTTGCGCCGCTTCAATGAAGGTGAGTGCCTCTTGAGACAATTGGACGTCCGGGTTCAGCATCTCGGCGGTGTCGCCTGCCACTCCAGAAAAGTCGGGGGCGATCTGGAACGTCTCGAGACCGTTGAGTGGGCCACTTGAGCCCACCACCGGAGCCGTCACCACGCGGTTTCCAAAGCCGCGCGCGAGTGATTCACGCAGTTGCTCGTACTTGGTCGAGTCCACGGCGGAGATCGCGTACATCACGATAAAGAGTGCGACGAGCACCGTCATCATGTCGGCATAGGACACGGCCCAGCGCTCGTGGTTCTCGTGCTCTTCCACATGTCTCTTGCGGCGAGGCCGCGTCGCTAACTGAGTCACGCCGCCTCCCGCGCGTCCTTCGCCTGGTCAGCGACCAGTGACCGCAAGCGAGCGCCCACCACGCGCGGGTTCGCCCCGGCCTGGATGGCGAGCAAGCCTTCCATGGCAAGCTCCATTTGCGCGGCTTCGAGTTCGGAGATCCGCTTGACGCGGCCAGCGATGGGCAGCCAGATGACGTTGGCCGAGAGCAGGCCCCACAAGGTCGCGACGAATGCCGCAGCGATCATGTGGCCGATCGACGAGGGGTCGGCGAGGTTTTCGAGCACGTGCACGAGCGAGACAACGGTGCCGATGATGCCGATGGTCGGGGCAAAGCCGCCCATGTCGGTGAAGAGCTTTGCGATGGTGCGGTCTCGCGCGAGCTTGGCGTCGATGCGTGCTTCCATCATGGCGCGCAGATCCTCAGGATCCGTGCCGTCAATCGCCGACTGCAGGCCCTCCTTGAGGAAGTCGTCGTCAATGTCTTTTGAGGCGTCCTCCAAAGCAAGAAGGCCCTCGCGGCGAGCCCGATCAGCAAGGGACACCACGGTGTCGACGGTGTCGTTGAGGTCCTTGCGCTTGTAGAAGAGGAACTTCGAGAGGTTGGAAAAAGCTGTGGTGAAGTCTCTCAGCGTGGTGGTGGCCAAGCCGGCGCCGATCGTGCCGCCAATGACGAGCATCATGGGTGCCGGCAGGATGACCGACATGGGCGTGGAGCCCTCCATGAAAATGGCCGCGATGATCGCAATGAACGCGATACCAATACCAATCAGCGATGCGATATCCATTAGTCAGCCTCCGGAGCCACCGAAAGGTGCGGGGCAGCGTGGGGCAGACCGGTCACGGTCGCAAGCACCGTTTCTTCTTCCGCATTGGCAACGTCAATCGCCTTGGCGACAACAGAGGCACGGTGTTCGATGACGAGATCAGCGATGTCTTCGATGGTCTGTGTCACCAAGTATTTGGTGCCGTCAACCAAGGTGACGATGGTGTCCGGAGTGGACTCCACTCGCTCGATGAGGTCGGGGTTCACCGCGAAGCGCTGGCCATTAAGGCGCGTCAGAATAATCACGGTTCACCATCCCTGGCACACATCTGGGGCCCATCCGTGAGCCCGTTGTCCTCTACTTCATCGGCGCCGGAGGCCCGGGTGTGAGCCAAGCGCCAACAAATCACCCCGCGCCCACCTTGGTAGGCCGCCTCAATGCGCGAAGGGCCGGACTCCCGCCCGAGGAGTCCGGCCCTTCGCCTAGCACGCTGCCTACGCCGCCGCCCGATATGCGCTGCCCGAAGGCGCATGGCGAACGCAGGGTGCGGGAGAACCCGCTAGCGCTTGAGGTTGACGAGCTCTTGGAGGACCTCGTCAGAGGTGGTGATCACGCGCGAGTTCGCTTGGAAGCCGCGCTGCGCCACGATCAAGTTGGTGAACTCAGCCGAGAGGTCCACGTTGGACATTTCGAGCGATCCACCCGAGAGCACACCGCGCCCGCCAGTGCCCGCAGCGCCCACCTGCGCGTCACCGGAGTTGACGGTGGGCTCGAACAGCGAGGAACCAACCTTCGACAAACCAGGCGGGTTCGAGAAGTTGGCCAAGGCCACCCGCCCAATCGCCTGCTTGAGACCATTTGAGAACGAGCCGATCAGCGTGCCGTCGGAGTTGATGGCGAACGACTGCAGGCTTCCTGCCGAGCGACCGTCCTGACTGTTTGCCGCCACTGTCTCGAGGCCAGCGAAGCCCGTGAGCGTCGCGAAATCGACCGTGATCGCCGCGAGACCTGCTGCGGCGTCGGCTGGCATCGCGGCAAAGGCGAGCGTGTTGATCGAGCCGTCAGTGTTGAAGGTCAACGATCCGGTCTGGCTTGACGTGGTGCCGGTGACGGAGGCAGCAAGGTCCCAGCCCGCTGCGGTCCGCGTGAAGGACACCTCCATGCTGCGCGGCTCGCCCGTGGCGTCGTAGACGTCGATCTGCCGGTTGAGCACGGTGCCCACGGCGGCGTCGAACGGCAAGTTTCCTTCAAACGACGCCGTGGTCGAGGCACGCGCACCCATGAGGGTGGACACCGGCAGGCGCAAATCGGTCAGCAACGAGTTGAGGTCGATGTTGCCCGACGCGTCTGCGGCCCAACCCTGGACGAGACCGCCATCAGGGGTCACCAACTGACCGAGCGCATCGAAAGAGAATGCACCAGCGCGCGAGTAGAGTTGCTGACCACCCTTGTTGATGACAAAGAAGCCGTCACCGGAGATCATCATGTCGGTCTGGCGGTTGGTCAACTGAGCGGCACCCTGCTGGAAGTTGGTCGTGATTCCGGCCACCTTCACACCGAGGCCAACCTGGGCGGGGTTCGTACCACCGATGCCGGGCTGAGCAGCACCCGCATTCGACAGCACCTGGGACAAGGTGTCCTGGAACTGCACCTGGGCAGCCTTGTAGCCAGCGGTGTTGACGTTGGCGATGTTGTTGCCCGTCACGTCGAGCATCGTCTGGTGGGCGCGCAGTCCGGAGATTCCGGAGAAGAGCGAACGTAGCATTGCGAATCTTCCTTACTGTGTGGGACTCAGGCGCCCTGACGCGCCACGGACAGGATGTGATCAAGGGCAACATCCGTGTCGCCCACCTTGATTGAGGGGACTTCGTTGGTGAACGAAGCCCCGGTCGCGATACCGGAGATGACGTCACCTTCGGCATCCATGTAGCTCACGCCTTGGCCCACCATGTTGAGCGCGGCCATGCGCATTGTGAGTGCGAACTGTTCACGGGAGACCTCTCCCATGTTGGTGATTTGCTCCAGCTGAGCGAGGGACGTCTGCTGGGCCATCATCTGGTTGGTGTCCATCGGCGAACTCGGGTCCTGGTTGCGCAACTGCGCCACGAGGAGCGCCATGAACACTTCGGAGTCAAGCGTCTGCTTGGGAGCGCGCGTTGGCGCCGTCCCGGCGTACATGCCGCCGGCAGCTTCGGTGGGATTGACCGTCATCGTTCCTCCTACAGATCGACGTCGATGGCGCCGGCATGGGCGCTACGGCTGGTGGATACGGATGCGGCCGACGCTCCAGTTGAGGAGCCAGTCGAGCCCCCCTGGGGTGTGGTGCGGCCCGGGCGCTGCCCAAAGTCGCTCGCGTCGCCAAGTGGCGACTGCTGGCGGCCATCAGCGTCGGACTCGGCGCCGAGATCGAGCCGTGAGTCGAGGCCCGC
>JAEYUX010000166.1 GCA_023432235.1 Actinomycetes bacterium | reverse complement strand
TGACGCGGCATAGTCGCACGCGCTGAATGTGGACGGATCCCTTGGAGGCGTAACCGGACCTGCGAGCCAGCGAGTGCTGGGTGAGCAAGCGCGAGCGGACGTCAGGGGAGATCCACCGCACCAATTGATTGATGCCGTCACCGCCCAGCACCACCTCGAGCGCGACTCGTGCGACTGTGCACACGAGTGGTGTCGGGTCGCCGAGCGTCCTCCGTGCTGGGGACAGCGGGCGTGCTGGGAACTGCGGGCGTGTGGGTGATGGTGGTGCCGTTTGGGGGCGCACCGCGTGTAAGGAAACGGGCTGTGTTGCGCTTGGCGCTGGCGCGTAGGCGCGTGCTGCCGCGGTCATTGGGCGAGCTCCGCCGGGACGCGCAGTTCCGTGCCGGCAAAGATGAGGGACGGATTGTCGCCGATCACCGCACGGTTTTCTTCGTAGAGCACAGGCCACAGGCTCTCGATCTCGGCGTTTGATGCGGTCTGTCCCAGGAGTTCCGACGTGATGCCCCAAAGCGAGTCGCCCGGTTGGACGACATAGGAGTGACGTGCGCTGGCGAGCGCGGGATCTGATCGCTCTTCTTCGAGCGCGGCACTCGCGGGCGCGGGTGCGGACACGGGTGAGGAGACGTCGGCAGGCACGGTGGCAGTGCCCCAGTCGAGCCGAACGCTCATTGGCGCCTCATCGGCCGCCTGCTCGGTGGTGACGGGAGCGTCGGCCCAACCGAAGCCGGGGGGAGTCTGCATGGACGCCATTGCGGGCACGGCAACCCCGGAACTGAGACCAATGCCGAGTGCGACGGCGGCGACTCGCTGCCATGCGGCTGGAGCCAAGGCACGCGCACGGGCGGGGATGACGCGGCCCTTGCGCAGCGCGGCCGCGGTGACCATCACCAATGCGCTAAGTGCAAGGTATCCCGCCACCACAGCGCCCACAGCGGCAGCGACAAGCGCCAGGGCGTCGTCGACGTCCCACAGCGCTGGCCAGTTCTCCCACTGCCACAGTGCCACTTTCGCCAGTGCATAGGCGCCGCACGGCATTGCCGCTAACAACACCCATGCACCGAGCCGTCCCAGTGCTTCGCCCACCCTCATCGTCGCTCCTTACATCGTTTCATCGTGTTTGATGACGTTTGACGACGTTAGGTCTACACGAGTGTGCACCCCGTGTCTAGTGGAGCGTGCGCAATGTGGACGGAGCGCCACTACGGTTGGCCCATGCGCTGGGACCTACTGTTCGCTGACCTTGAGGCGCGCGCGGACGCAACCGAACTCGCTCAGTTCGACGCCGAGGTGCGTGATCTCACCCGCGCGGAGCGTGCCTCCGTGTCCCTCGCCGCTCGCCTCGTGCAAGCGAAGGGCCACACCGCGACCGTGACAACGCGTGATGGGGTGTCGACCGCGGGCGTCGTTGTCGATGCGGCGGCGGGCTGGTTGCTCCTTGGCGATACGGGGCCGCAGACCCTCGTCCCGCTCCACGCGGTCACCGTCGTGGCGGGGCTCGGATCGCGAGCGGCGGAGCTCACTGAAGTGGAGCGGCGGCTCGGTCTCGGTCATGCGCTCCGCGCTCTCGCACGTGACCGCGCGCGCGTCGTGGTGTCGACGCTCTCAGGAGAGGTCGCGGGAATTATCGGCGCAGTGGGTGCCGACTACATCGAACTGTCGACCGGCGTCGGTGCTTCTGTCCTCATTGCGACCGACGCCGTGACCCGGGTGCGGTCCGCCGCCCCGTAACTCGAGCGTCGGCGACGAGCTCGCGGGACTACTCGTTTTCGTGTGTGGCGATGCGCTGGCGAGTGGCCTCGTACTGACGGGCAATGTAGTTCTCGAGTTCTGACGCCTCGACGCGCCACTGACCGCGTCCGCCTACCTGAATAGCAGGCAAATCACCCGACCGCACCAAGGCATACGCCTGAGGCGACGAGATGTTGAGCACCTCTTGAACGTCGGGGAGGGTGAGGAAGCGCTTTTCCATGCCTGCATTCTCGCACTGCCGGGTGCTGAAGGGGCGTTGTCCACAGGTCGAGTGGCGCGATTGCGCGGTCTACGGCACCATGGGCGCGTCGGGAGGGGGCTCGAAATGAACGACGCACCATTGGCAGGCCGCTTGCGGAGGCCGGGGTGGAAGGATCCGCGGCTTCTCATAGGCCTGTTTCTCATTGCCGCGTCTGTTGCGGGAGTGAGCGCGATGGTGCGCAGTGCGGACGTCACCACGCCGTACTACGCGGCAAAGGGCACGCTCACACCGGGCACCGTCATTACTGAGGCCGACGTTGTGGTTGTCAACGCACGTCTCAGCGGCGGGGACTATGTGAAGCCGGGCGACGCTCCGTGGGGTCACGTGGTGACACGGACGGTGGGCGATGGCGAAATGCTTCCGGAGTCCGCACTGGCCGCGGCCGATGACTTCTCTGCCCGCACCGTCGCTGTCCAGACGACGCTTCCGCTGGCTTCGGGCGTGAAGGAGGGGTCCGTTGTCGACGTCTTTCTCACCAGGGAGGGGCCAAGCGGCGATCCCCAGACGAGCAAGGTGGGCGCGGACCTCGTGGTCGAGTCGGTCGAGCGATCGGGTGGCAACTTCTCGTCATCCACCGTCGAGACCGTGTATGTGGTGGTGCCGCGCGGGGAGATCGAGACGCTCCTTGACGCGCTCGCGAGCCGCGGCGACGTTTCTGTGGTCGGCATCGCGGGGAGCGGCGGGTGAGCATCTCGGTGCTGATTGCCGTCCGGGGTCCCCGGGAGGCGACGGTGGCGGCTGCAGTTGGTGCGGCGCCAGATCTTCGAGTTGCACGACGCTGTGCGGACCTGGGCGAGGCGCTCGCGGCCGCGCACGCCGGCGTCGGCGCGGCTGTTGTCGTGTCCGAGCAGCCGCAACTTCATCGGGGTGTGGTTGCTGAGTTCATGGCGGCTGGCGTTGCCGTCATTGGCTCGCCCGGCACACACGCGGCGACGGATCATCTGCGCTCGATTGGCATCGCGGAAATCGTTGCTCCCGACGCTTCGGCTGAGGACATCGCCGGGGCGATCGCGCGTGCCGTGCGGAGAGCACCTGACGTGGAGCAAGCGGCGGACGGTTCTGGCGAGCAGGCGACCGTCGCGCCCCAGCGCGGCAGCATCGTCGCGGTGTGGGGACCCACCGGCGCACCTGGCCGCACCACCGTTGCGGTCTCTCTCGCTTACGACTTTGCCCAGGCCGGCGGTGCGTTGCTCGTGGATGCGGATACCTACGGCGGCGCGGTCGCCCAGGCGCTTGGAATGCTCGATGAGGCACCGGGGATCGCGGCGCTTGCACGAGCGTCATTGCACGGCACGCTTGCCGACGACACTGTCCGCAGGCATGCGCTCGAAGCCGCTCCGGGATTGCGCGTTTTGTCAGGTATTACGCGCGCCGAACGCTGGCCAGAGTTGTCTGCAGCCGCGCTCGAACCCGTGTGGGAGTTATTGCGGGCTCACTCGCCGGTCACGGTGGTGGACTGCGGCTTTTCTCTCGAACGTGATGAGGAGCTCCAGTACGACACTCGTGCACCGCAAAGGAACGGAGCGACGCTGTCAGCCCTTGCCGCGGCGGACCTCGTGGTCGTCGTCGGAAGCGCAGAGCCGCTCGGTGTGCAGCGGCTCGTCCATGCGCTCTCAGAGCTCGATGCGGTTGCTCCCGAGGACGTGACGCCTCGAGTGGTCGTGGTGAACCGTGTCCGTGCAGCGGTGGCGGGTGACCAGCCTCGTCAGGCGATTGCGGATGCGCTCAAGAGATTCGCTGGGGTGGACACGGTGTGGACCATCGGCTGGGATCCGCGGGCGTGTGATGCTGCGACGCTGGCGGGACAAGCGCTTGGTGAACGCGCGCCACGCTCCGCCGCACGCAGGTCGATACAGGCGATGGGCCGCGAGGTGCTTCGCGTTTGCGCCACTCACTCGCGAGTTGACGCGCCTGCCACAGCGGCCGGGGCCACACTGGGGGTATGAGGGTTTACATCCCAGCCATCGTTGATGACCTTGCGGTCCACGCATCGGGCAAGTGGGAGCCGCAAGCCGGGTTCTCGGTGACCGAGGCTCTTCGCGACAGTGAACCTGCCATGGACGATGAGGAGTTGGTCGAGTACGCGATCGACCTCGCCGCAATGGCCTCCGCATTCGAGCATGGGTCCAGGCTGCGAGCTGTGATCGCGGCCGATGTCTCGCGCGCCGACGTGACACCAAGAGGCGGGGAGCACCTCGCTGAGGTTGAAATCAGCGGGCGCCTGGACCCCGCCTCGATCGCGTGCGTGTTTCTCGACGAAGACGAGGCCGAAGCTGATGTGACAGCCGCTCGTGGAGGCAGCGAAGAGGCGCAGGAGCGCCTGGGTGAGCGCTCGCTGCTGTGGTACGACCTCCGTGAGGTTCTTGACGCCTAGCGCGGAGCGAGGATGGCCAGCACCTGCTCGTGAAGGTGGCCGTTAGTGGCAAGAGCCGAGCCGCCAAACGGGCCGGGGACGCCTTCAACGGAGCTGAACGCGCCGCCGGCCTCGGTCACGATCGGCACGATTGCCGCCATATCGTGAAGAGCAAGTTCTGGCTCGGCAGCGATGTCGACGCTGCCTTCGGCGACGAGCATGTAACTCCAGAAATCGCCGTAAGCGCGCGTGCGCCACACTGCGCGCTGCAGAGCCTCGAACTGTACGCCCTTGCCCTCAGCGTGCCATTCGCCAAGTTCCGAGTAGGAGAGCGAGGCATCGGCCAGAGTGGAGACGGCAGACACGTGAACGGGGCGCGGTTCCGTCGGGAAGCCGTGGACCCGGGTGGTAGCCCAGGCGCCCTCGCCGGTGGCCGCGTACCAGCGTCGGCCCAGCGCAGGAGCTGAGACGACGCCGACCGTCGGCTCCCCGTCCACCAGCAGCCCAATGAGCGTGGCCCAGGCCGGGACGCCGCGCACAAAGTTCTTGGTGCCGTCGATGGGGTCGATCACCCAGCGTCGGCCGGATGTGTCGTCGCCCGAAGAGCCGTACTCCTCGCCCAGGATTGCGTCGGCGGGGCGCTCCCGCTCAAGGAGATCGCGCACGAGGCGTTCTGCGGCGCGGTCGATGGCCGTGACAGGGGTGTCATCAGGCTTCATCTCGACGTCAAACTCGCCAAGCGAGCCCGCGATAGTGAGCGCGTCCACGTCGTCGGCGATACGCAGGGCTAGAGCGAGATCGTCACGGTGAGTCATGGCGCCCAGCGTAGCCGGGGCGGCGGATGTCAGTTGCTCGACCGATGGGGCGTTCCAATAGTTGCGCGGGAGGCGCGTGAGGACAGCTTCGTGTACGACGCTGCTGGGCGGATGATCTCTCGGACTGTGGATGGCGTTCAGACGCAGTTGGTGTGGGATGTGTCGTCGAATCTGGTGGGGACCGAGGGCGCCGGCGGGCACGTGGTCTACGGGTATGACGGGTCGGGTCAGCGGGTGGTGCAGGTGCGCCTGGCCGATGCTGCGGCTGGTGTGACGGGTTCGGCGACTGCGTATGTGGCGTCGGGTGAGGTGACGGATCCGAACACGGACGGTTCCGTGACGGGGGATGTCACGGCGACGCGGTTCTACACGTTTGGTGGCGCCACGGTCGCGGCGCGCACGGATGATGGCCAACTTTCGTTGCTGCTGGGCGATGAGCAAGGCTCGACGTCGGTGATGATGCCTGTCCCGGTGGATGCCTCTGGCGTGATGCAACCTGCGTGTGTTGCCGACGCCGAAGCTGCCGTGCGCACCGCATACACGCCGTACGGTGAGTTGCGCGGCGTGGGCAACGCGGAGATTGATCGTGGCTGGCTCGGTCAGGTCGAGGATGCGGGCACAGGTCTGACGTATCTGAATGCTCGCTACTGCGACCCGGTACTGCAACGCTTCTTGTCACCGGACCCGCTGATGGATCCCGGCGACCCGCGCACGCTCGACGCCTACCGGTATGCAGAAAACAACCCCGTGGCCTATATGGACCCATCTGGGTTGGCGCCCCAGATTTGCACGCCAGTAGGTCCCATTGGGTCTACGTGATGTCGAACTCCAGGTCAGATGGTCTTCGGTGAGGGCGATCTGGATGACAACGTCTATGCCGGAGTCATCGACGGCACGCTTGACGCGGGCGTCGCTGTGGGCGAACAGTTCACGGCTGAAGGGGTAAGTCGCGCGTGGTCCGACTTCCACTCCAGAAGGAGCGAGCACGGATTCTGGGGAGCACTTGCCTCAATGGCTGGAGACGCGGCCAAGGCCCAGGAAGCCGAACTCGGTGGCCTAGCTCAGTGCGCTTCTTCGCCGATATGCACCGGCACACCGAGCGGGCAGTACGCATTCGGACATATGGCCGGCAGCCAGGGGTCCCAACTCGTTGCGGGTGCACTGATTGGAGCAACTTCTGTGTCAGGCGTGGGTTCACGTGCGACCCCGAACCGGCCTTTTGGAGCAATGTCTCCGGGAGTCGGATACTCTGGCGGTCTTGGTTCCTCACGGCGTCTGCGTGTTTCAAACCTACTCACCTCGAAACCAAATGCGGGCACCGTTGTCATTGGTCGGCAGATGGATGAGTGGGTCATTCCCATGGCATCGGTTAATGGCGCGGGTTACTACACGGGTACTCCGGCATGGATCCGAAACCTCTTCTCGTTTAGTCGGCCAATGCAGCGCGCGGTCGACTACGCTTTCAACAAGTTCTGGATCGAAGCGCAAAAGGCGGCGAGGAAGACGATAATCGATGTGGGCCAGCGAGATGCGAGTACGCGGCTTGATCCTTCAGTATTCTATAATATGGAGAAACGTGCGATACGAAACTACGCGAGCGTTGTGAGGTTCAGATGAAAGCTCGAATACGAATCTTGCGCAGGACGCGCATTTTTCACAAACCAATTTACGCCTTAGAAACACGAAATGTCGATGAGCGTACCTGGAATCATTTCGGCGAAATGAATGGGAACACTCTTGGGCGGATGCTCGAAAGATTGGGCATTCATCCAACGGAGTCCTCGCTGGTGATGGATTGGGCGATCGAGGCCTACAGAGCGTCCGACTCTCGTTGGGTATATCCCGAATGGGGCGTAAGGGATGGCGATCCAACAGCCGAACCCCAGGCGTAGGACGAAAGTGTAGACGCCTGGTTCCAGTACGCCCCCTGCCGGCCGCCCCGAACTCGTACGGGATTGGACGAGCCGACCCATCCTGCGGCCGTGACATCTGTGGTGGCACCTGCGATTGATGGGGTCTCTGCGGAGCTCGGAGGAGCATCGGAAACGTTTGACTCCGGAACCTATGCGGGCGGCACAGGCTGGTTGGATCAGTGGATCGAGCTTGGCGATGATGCCGACGCGGTTGGCGGCCTGGTGCGGATCAGCGACGGCGCAATGTGGCTCAGTGGGATTGGCGTGCAAGAGACTCGAGCGGGAGTGGAGCGTGAGACCGATGTCGCGGGTGCCGCTTCAGCTGTGCTGGTGTTCGACACGCTCGTGTCGGAGGTGTCGATGGATGCCTCGGATGTGCTGAGCGTAACGGTGACAGCGGACGGTGATCCAGAGCGGGTTGTGCATCGCGATTTTGCTGGCGATAGCGGCTTCGTCAGTGTTGGAGATCCGACGGCGCCAGCTGGTTCGACATCGACGCGCTTGGATGTTTCGGAACTGCTGCCTGCTTCCACGCTATCGGTGTCGTTCGTGCTTGACTCCGAGGCGGCGGTTGCGAATACCACTGGGGTTGACGAGGCGTTCGTTGTGGAAAGCGCCGCGTTTGAGTTGACCGGAACGGTTGCGGGCGCGCGGGAGGCGCGTGAGGACAGCTTCTCGTATGACGCTACGGGGCGGATGATCTCCCGGACTGTGGATGGCGTTCAGACGCAGTTGGCATGGGATGTCTCGTCGAACCTGGTGGAGACCGAGGGCGCCGGCGGGCGCGCGGTCTACGGGTATGACGGGTCGGGTCAGCGGGTGGTGCAGGTGCGCCTGGCCGACGCTGCGGCTGGTGTGATGCAACCTGCGAGTGTTGCCGACGCCGAAGCTGCCGTGCGCACCGCATACACGCCGTACGTTGAGTTGCGCGGCGTGGACAACATGGAGATTGATCGTGGCTGGCTCGGTCAGGTCGAGGATGCGGGCACAGGTCTGACGTATCTGAAAGCTCGCTACTACGACCCGGTACTGCAGCGCTTCTTGTCACCAGACCCGCTGATGAATCCCGGCGACCCGCGCACGCTCGACGCCTACCGCTACGCAGAAAACAATCCGGTGGTGTACCTCGATCCCACCGGATTGCGGATCGTCGTTTCAGTCACTGTCCGGGGTAACGACGAGTACTATTCTTTGCACCCCACTATGAACCCGAAGACAGGCGTGTCGCGCAATCACAATAGGGGCCTATCTCCTGCATTCGAAGCGGTGTGTGACAACCTTGGAGTCATTTGCAAACCGAGTGTGCCTGAGATCAAGAGGACTCCGGATGCAGCCACTCCCATTTATCCCGATTGGGCATATGGCGAACTCGATCCGGAGATGCCCGAGACACGGTCCTCCTGGGGTGCTTCGGTTGCGTGGTACATCGAGCGCCATGGAGCTGGTCGTGGGACGAAGGCAGGCCTCTTCGTGTTCCTTGTACGTTGCCTTGAGTCGGGCAAGAGTCCGAGCGCCTGTACCGGCCAGTTCGGATACGGTCAAGGTAGATTGGGGCCACCGAACTTCAGTCTGGATGATTTCTACCCGCCCGTGTTCGTGCCGGCGGCACCTTGCGAAGGGGGCTGGTGGTACTGCCATGGACAGGACTTCAACGCCGGTCTTGGCCTCGCAACTATCGGTGCGTGTGCACTTCTCCCCAAGGGGCTTTGCCTATTGCTCGCCGCTGGCGTGTTACTTGCCGACACGGTCGACGGTGTCATCTACCGAGACTGGAGCACGTCAGATATTGCCTGCAATGCAGCTACTTCGGTGGCGACGGAGGGAGCCGGAGCTCTGCTTGGCAGGGGTGCACGCGGCATCGAAGGCGGGCCCGAGGCGGCCGGAGCTTCCGTTTCACTTGGCGCAACTACCATCGATATTGGAGATCCCTGCCTTGGTTTCGCATAGTGATCGCCCAGACGTTAAGGTGCTCGTAAGAGGGCCCGCATCTCGCCGCATGGAACTCTATGCAACGCTCGTATTTACTTGCGCTACAGGGTTCGCCTCGGCGGCCGGTCTAGGCTCGAGTGGGATTCTTTTCCTTATTGTCTTTCTCGTCCTTGGACTCAATGCTGCTAATTCGAAGGGCGTCGGCCTTTACTTTGAGCCGGAAACGCTTGATATCCGAGGCTCGCTATGGACAAGTTCCCTTGCCTGGGAGGCCATCGATCGTATCGTGGTAGGCGTCAACAAGGGCACCGTGCTGATCCAGTGGCGAAAACGATGGAAAATTTTCCGACTGGGAGTAGCAGGGGAGCCGCTTGCCGACCCGAGGACCGTTGCGAACGCGCTCGAGGTCGCCGTTGTTGGTTCTGGCTTTCAAGGGCGGGTGGAGGTCGGGCAAGGGCGCGTAATTGGACCCTTGAGCACGCTCCGAGCGATGACCACAGACGTGTTCGCAATGCCACTGCGTCTTCGATGGCCACGCCCTCGCGCGTGGCTCTGGGTCTTTGGCTTTGTGACGTGCTTCGCTGCCACATACTTCCTAACCGTGCTGACGCTGAGCTAGGAAATCCGGCCCACGGCGCGGTTATGCGCGACCTCAACGTACTCAAAGGTCACGTTGGCGAGTTCGACGTGCGTGTTCTTTTGTGGGCCACCTCGGAGCTTTACCTGCGGGGCCGAACAAAGCTCCCTCGCCACGGCATTGTCGAGGCCCTCTCTGACGAGACCGGCGCATGAAATTCGGATGGCGTGTGATGCACGCGCGCACCGGCGGGCAGAACGGGTGCGGACATATGGCTGGAAATCGAGAATCTCAACTGACCGGCACGTCAATAAAGGCCGCATTGCGACTTGGCGCATGCAGCACCCGCAAGTGACGTCATATTTAGCGCTGTTCTTGTCGAGTTTTGTCCGCAATTCCAGCGCATCAAACTTCTTTCAAAGCGGAACTGCCGATTGATCGGAGGCGCATTCAGTGTTGAACATGGCGGTGATTTGGTCATTGACGGTCGAGAAAATACCGCCAGCGCACTTGCGGCATTTCTCGCACGACGCAGGAAATCGATATACACGCTCGACGGTGTAGACCTAAGTATGATGGACACGCACGGTATTCGTTTTGTGGGCTGCCCGATACGGGGTGTGAAGTGGCCGCGAGGAGCGGGCGTGATTATCGTGCAGAACTACAAACGAGCGTTGCCGTACCTGCGTGAGTGGCTTCGCACACATCCGAATGACCCGAGGCATCTCGTGGTGAGACTGGAGTTCTCTGGGCAGTTGAGATTACCTCCTAGTGAGAACGCTGCCTACGTTGGTAACACCCAGACTGAGATTGCGTCAACTGTGCAAGAAGTCTTCTTGGAACTAGCTCAAGCCGCCGGATGCCCCGCGCCCATAGAGGTCGACGCACTCCCTGATGGCGTAGCCCCCTGACCCGGGCGTTGGCACCGGAGAGGCATGCGTTGTTGACGCATAACCGAAGGAATGCGGGGCGGACGTCGGGCCCTCGGAGTGATCCGGAGCATCCGGAGGGATCCTCCTCGACAGGCAAGGTTGAACGCGTCTACTATTCCGGATTAGGAGAGAAACCCGGAATAACAGGCGCGAGTGTGCGAAGGCGGTGAGTTGTATGTCCCTGACCCTCCCGCCTCATTCACTCGAGAGACTCCCGTGGGCCCCCGCCGACGCAGGCGTCAAACTTGTCCATGACTTCGAGGCATCGGTACCGCCACAGTTGGCCATTCAAGACCTGCACTTTGATGCCACTACAGCCACCCTGTGCCAAGACGCACGGCTCGCATTAGCGGTCCTGGACAGGTCGGCAGCGGTCCATCGCCCGGGAGTGGTCACCACTCTTGTGTTAGCGGAGGCAACAGCGTCGTGCCTGGTGGACGGGATTGTCGCCACGCCCCAACAACTCGCGGCCGCACATGCGAAGCAGGCGGCTACCGCCGCAGCGAAGGCCACCGCCAAAGCAACCACAAACCTTGCGGCCCACGTTGCAGCGAGCCATCGTGCGGTCACTCTGGGCTCTATTGCACTCGCGTTCAGCCCACCGCGCAGGATGGCCTCGGGCCACCAAGCAGCCGCGGCGTACCGACGCATTCAGACGTGGCGCGGCGGCACCGATTTGTGGCCCGCGGGGGCCGATTACGTGCCACCGCATCCTGCGCGCATCGCGTCGCTCATGGATGACCTCGTCGCATTTGCGGCAAGAGAAGACATTGACCCCATCGCCCAGGCGGCGATCGCCCATGCGCAACTGCGATCGATCGAAGCGTTCCCCCACGCCAATGACCGGGTGGCTCGCGCCCTCATCAACGGCGTGTGGCGCTCCAGGAGAGCCACTGAGACCAGTGTGGTGCCGATTTCAGCTGCACTGGCGGCCAACACACTCCGTTATGAGGGCGCCTGGAGAACTTTCCGGGACGGGGACGCGACGCCAATGGTCGAGTTGGTCGCCCAGGCGGCGCTTAGAGCAACCGACGCTGCCAGGCGCCTCGCATCGCGCATCGACCAGATGCCCGAGCAGTGGCGAGACGCGGCCCGCCCGCGCAAGGGTTCGGCTGCCAATGCGCTCATTGAGGTGCTCGCCGCGAACCCAACGGTCAACGCCCAGGCGGTCCAGGATCTCACCGGCGCTTCCCAGGCCAGCGCATACGACGCGATCGCGCGGCTCGCGGAAGCGGGAGTGCTCGCCCGGGTAAGCCCCACCAAACGCGACACCGCATGGGCTGCAATGGACGTGTTCGAGGCCTCGCAGACCCTGGTCGATGAGCTCTCGGGAGGCGCTATGTCGCGCAGCAGGGGAGAGAGGCTTAGTACGCCTCGCCGGCCAAGCGCGAGGCGAGCAGTCGTCGGATTGAGTCGAGCTTGATCTCACGCTCGGTCGAGCCCGCAGCCCAGGAGTCAAGCTCACAACCGTCGGCAGCGCTCAGATGCTGGCAACCGCGGGGACAGTGTTCTTCCTCGTAATCGGCCACATCGGGGAACGCGCGGAGCATGTGTTCCGGGTCCACATGTGCCAAGCCAAAGGAGCGCACGCCGGGCGTGTCAATGATCCAGCCGCCCGTGGGAACCTCCACCATGACGGACGACGTCGACGTGTGCCGGCCCCGGCCCGTCACGTCATTGACACGCCCCACAGCGCGATCGGCCGCAGGCACGAGCGCGTTGACAAGCGTCGACTTCCCCACACCGGACGGTCCAACAAACACGGTCTTGACACCGTGAAGCTGCTCTTGAAGGCGCACAAAGCCTGGATCCGCTGCCGGCCCGCCATCGCGCCGCACCGACACCTCGATGACCGTGACGCCCAGCGGTTCATAGAGCGCACGCATCGGTCCGGCCGAGGCAAGGTCCGCTTTGGTCAGCACAAGGACGGCACTCAGCCCTGCATCAAAGCCAGCCACAAGCGCACGGTCAATCATCCGCGGATTGGGCTCGGGGTCAGCGACCGCCGCGACAATCGCCAACTGGTCCGCATTGGCCACCACCACCCGCTCGGTGGGATCGGTATCGTCCGCGGTCCGCCTGAGCGCCGATGCGCGCTCGGCCCTGCGCACAATCCGCGCCAGCGTGTCGGGCTTGCCGCTCACATCACCCACGAGGTGCACGATGTCGCCGACCACCAGACCGC
This sequence comes from Actinomycetes bacterium, assembly GCA_023432235.1. Lineage (GTDB taxonomy): Bacteria > Actinomycetota > Actinomycetes > Actinomycetales > Demequinaceae > Demequina. The sequence goes on along the minus strand of JAEYUX010000166.1, from coordinate 698 downwards.
GCCGACCCACCTCTCGCGCCTTGACGGCCATCACGGTTGGACCAGCCTCGGTGAGCACGGTGTAACGGCCCCGATCGACGGCGACAACGGTGCCGTCAACCGCATCGTCATGAGCCGGCCGACGCTTGGTGCGGGGCCTCGACCCGCGACGACCAGGCCGCACCCGGGCGTCGGATTCGTCGTACTGGGCCCAGTCGCTCACGCGCGGATTGCCCCCGAGGTGCCTGCCTGCCCCAGCGTCGGGCGGGGATTGACCATCGCCTGCCACATAGCGGGGAAGTCGGGCATCGTCTTGGACGTGGTGCCAACGTTGACCACCTCGACGCCCGCAACCCGGAGTCCCACGATGGCAGCAAAGGTCGCCATACGGTGATCGTGATACGTCTCGACTTCCGCCGCGTGAAGGCCTGCGTTGATCCCAGCAGGATCAGGAGCACCGCCAAATATGAGTGAGGACTCCGTGGCCTCGCAGGCACCGCCCAAGCGCTCGACCTCAGCGGCAATCGCGGCCAAGCGGTCCGTCTCGTGCCCGCGCAAGTGCCCAATGCCGGCGATGACGCTCGGTCCCTCCGCCACGGTGCACAGCGCCGCAATAGTCGGAGTGAGTTCGCCCGCAGTCGAAAGGTCCGCGTCAATCCCACGTACGCGACCATCGCCGCGCACCGTCATCACGTCGCCCTCGAGGGCGCACGTGCCAC
>JAEYUX010000126.1 GCA_023432235.1 Actinomycetes bacterium | reverse complement strand
ATCGAAGGTGCTGTCGCCGAGGGCGGCCGCCTCCCAAGCGTGTGGGATACATTCGCCCACACTCCGGGCCGCACGGTCAACGGTGATACCGGTGACACGGCGTGCGACCACTATCACCGGTATGTCGATGACATCGCTGCGATGGCGGAGATTGGCCTCACCGCCTACCGCTTCTCGCTCGCATGGCCGCGCTTACAGCCCACCGGTGAAGGTGAGTTGAACCCGGAGGGTGTCGCCTTCTACTCGCGCATCTTCGACGAGCTTGAGCGTCACGGCATCACGCCTCTTGTCACGCTGTACCACTGGGACCTCCCGCAGACGCTGGAGGACCAGGGCGGCTGGCCCGTCCGGGCCACGGTCGATCGCTTTGTCGACTATGCCCGCCGCACGGTCGACGCCTTCAAGGACCGCGCGATCCACTGGACCACGTTCAACGAGCCGTGGTGCCCCGCATTCCTCGGCTACTCCTCGGGCGCTCACGCACCAGGCCGTTCCGAGCCGGCAGCGTCTCTCGCTGCCGCACACCACTTGAACCTTGCGCACGGCCTCGCGTACGACGCGATCAAGGACGTCCACCCCGACGCCCAGGTGAGCATCGTGCTGAACTCTCACCTCCCGCGGCCGTGGAACATCGCGGACCCGCGTGACATCGAGGCGGCGAACAAGATCGACATCCTCGCGAACCGCATCTTCATTGATCCCCTGACGCAAGGGGAGTACCCGCCGGAGCTGCTCGCCTTCACCTCGAGCCTCACCGATTGGTCCTTCATTCACGAGGGCGATCTCGAGCAGATCAAGGGCCGCCTGGATGTGGTGGGAGTCAACTACTACTCATCCCACATGGTGCGTTTCAACGATGGCCCGCGCTCGCTTACCGGCGAGGACGGTCACAAGTCGACGAAGTACAGTTGCTGGCCCGGTGCCGATGACGTTGAGTTCATGCCGCTCATCGGTAAGCGCACGACGATGGGCTGGAACGTCGACCCAAGCGGCTTCCACGCACACCTGCTCCGCATTCACCGTGACTTCGGCCTCCCGATCATCGTGACCGAGAACGGCGCCTCCTGGCCCGACGAACTGAGCGAGGACGGTCGCATTCGCGACGAGGACCGTTACACGTATCTCCACGACCACCTCGATGCTGTGCACCGTGCGATGAGCGAAGGCGCAGATATCCGCGGGTACATGGCGTGGAGCCTCATGGACAACTTTGAATGGGGCTACGGCTACACGAAGCGTTTCGGCATGATTCGGGTCGATTATGACTCGCAGCAGCGCACGTGGAAGGACTCCGCCTACTGGTACCGCGAGCTGATTTCACGCCGCGCCCTCCCGCCAGTTGCAGAGGTAGAGTCCTTGGTGGAGACACCTCCGCGCTCCTACTAATCGTCCGGCGTCGCGCCCTTCCCCCCCTCGGGCGCGACGCCGGCGCTTTTTTGCGAAGGCGCCGCGTGTACGCAGGTCCCGCCGCGTCACGAGACTTCGTAGACTCGAGTCATGCCCTCCAAGCGCCGCTCCTCAAAGCGTCCGTACGGGCAACCCCACCCTGAACTCGATGTCGAGCGACTGCGCGGTTCGATGGGTGCGTGGCGTGAGACGGGTCCGCGTGGTGAGGACTATTGGGTAGCGATTCCGCGTCCCACTGAGAAGACATACACGTGTCCGGGCTGCGGTGGTGTGATCGCTGGCGATGTCCAGCACATTGTCGCGTGGCCGTCAGAATCGATTCTTGGCGAACAAGCAGCTGCCGAGGCTCGCCGACACTGGCATCGAGGATGCTGGACCAATTTTGGGAGGGTGCGTGGCTGACGTTGAGATCGGCTCGATGACGGTGCTTCCGGCACGTCGTGAAGAGATCGAATTGCGCACCGAGGATGGCCTCACCCTTGTCGGTGAGCTCGCCACTCCCGCGGCAGGGCCAATCGTCGCCACGCTCATCACCTTGCATCCGCTGCCCACCCACGGTGGGTTCATGGACTCTCACGTCCTGCGCAAGGCGTCGTGGCGCCTCCCGGCTCTCGCGGGCATCGCGGTGTTGCGCTTCAACACGCGCGGTACGTCATCGGCCCGAGGTACGTCGGACGGCGCTTTCGATGAGGGCGTGGGGGAGGCGGCCGACGTTCGGGCTGCGGTGGACTTTGCCGTCGCCAGAGGGCTGCCTGGCCGGTGGCTGCTCGGCTGGAGCTTTGGGACCGAGCTTGCCCTGATGTACGGCGCTGGCCTCGACGTTGAGGGCGCGATCTTGCTGTCCCCGCCTCTGCATCGCGCGCAGCCGCACGATCTTGAGTCGTGGGAGCGCTCCGGCAAGCCGGTGACGATCCTTGTTCCCGAACTCGATGACTTCTTGCAGCCGCGAGAGGCCGTTGAACGCTTCGCACCTTTACCGAGCGCTCGCCTTATCCCCGTCGAAGGGGCGAAGCACCTGTGGGTGGGGGAGAAGTACGTCCGTCTCGTTCTTGATGAGGTAGTGAGTGTGGTGGCGCCGGGAACCGGGCCGCTTCCCACGCACGTCAATGAGGCCATCACGGCCAAGGGAGAAAACCCATGACTCGATCACATCGCGTTCCGTTGGTCTTGCTCAACGCTTTCCCTCTCGACAAGGAGCAGTGGGAGCCGCTGCTCGCCGCTCTCGATGACGCAGATGTGCCGGTGGGTGACATCATCACGTTTGACCCGCCGGGCATCGGCAATATGCCCGCGACGGAGGAGCCTCCCTCGCTCGAACTCGTCGCGGATGCCGCGGTGATGGCGATGCGCGAGGTGACCGGTTGGTCGTCCGCGCTCTGGGTGGGTTGCTCGATGGGTGGCTACATTGCCATGGCGGTACTTGATCGTCACCCCGACGCTGTAGCGGGGATCGGGCTGCTCGGCACCAGAGCGGGAGCCGACGCTGCCGAGGCAATCGCACGCCGAGAACAGTCCGCTCAAGACGCCGAGGCCAAAGATGGTGTCGCTGATCCAGACAGTCACGCGCGCGGACTCATCAGCGCGGCGAGTGCAAGCAAGCCGGACCTGCTCGCGGCCGTCAGTGCGAATGTCGCCCGTCAAAAGGGCGTCGGCATCGCGTGGGGCCAGCGCGCAATGGCGGCGCGCCCGTCACGTCTCGCCATTCTCGAGAACGCGAGTGCGCCCAGTTTTGTCATGCGCGGTGCTGATGACGAAGTCACGAGCGCAGCCGATGCTGAGGCGATGGCTCAGGCGCTCGACGTTGACGTCGTCACGCTACCGAGCATCGGCCACTTGGTGGGTCTCGAAGCGCCCTCAGAGGTTGCCTCTCAGATCGCCTCACTTGCTCGCGCGGCGCACTAGCCCAGCACTAGTAGGCGTTGCCAGCCTCGAGGCGGATAGCGAGTGCTTCCGTCAGAGCGATCGACTCGCCGTCGCGTGCTCCGCGACCGAGCTCGAGTGGAGGATCTGCAGGTTCCAGGTCAACCCCCTTGAACCGTGCGGCAAGCGATCCGGGAGCGTGAAGCAAGTAGAACAACCCGTCCGTGCTCACGCCGATGCTGCGATCACGCTTGATGTACCACCCCACCACGTTTGTCTTGTAGCGCGCCGTGCCTGTGTAACCCCGTGCGTAGAGGCGCTCGGGTGCAATGCCCTTGGCCGTCGCTTGCAGAGCAAACTCCCGGATGAGGACGGCGGCCTGCGCGCTTTCGCCTTGGCGGCGTCGTTCGAGCCGTGCGGCGAGCTCAAAGGCGTCCTCGGCACGGCGGTCCATCGACGCTACTCGGCTTCGTCCGCGCGCTTGGCGTCCTTGTCAGCGTGCGCCTTGGCGAGCTTGGACGCGGCGGCGAGGTTCTGGACAGGATCGGCAGCGAGCAAGGTGCGCAGTTCATCGAGGTATGCAGTAATCGACTCGCGCTGCTGATTGAGCTCCGCCACTTCCTTGTTCGCAAGGGCGCGCTCGCGCTCCGCGTCCGTCACGGCCTCGGAAATGATCGTTTCCGCATGCTCGCGAGCCCCCGACACGATGTCATCTGCGTTGTGGCGTGCGTTGCTCAGCAGCGTTCGAGCGTGCTCTTCTGCATCGCGGCGTGCCTGCTCGGCGCGCTCAAGCGCTTCCGCTAGCTGTGCTTCGGCCTCGTTTGCGCGTGCCTTCGCGTCGGCGACCATTGCCTCGGTCTCGGCCTTGACCGACGCATGCCGGTCCGTCAGCTCGCGCTCGGCAGCCTCACGACGCTGGGCGATCTCAATCTGGAGGTCCTCGCGGGTACGGCGGGCCTCTTCGCTCGCAGCCTCGGCCTCAGCGTGGGCCTCGTTGCGCAGGCGCTCCGCCTCTGACGTGGCCTTGTCAAGGAGCGCATTGGCCTCAGCCTGAGCTGCGGCCGTCGTGTTGTGTGCCTCTGCCTCGGTCTGCTCACGCAGCGCCTTGAGCTCGGCATTGGCTTGGGCACGCAGTGCCGTGACGTCAGTTTGCGCACGCTTGCGCAGATCTGCCGTGTCGTTATCAGCGCGCTGACGCGTCTGTGTGGCGTAGTGGTCGGCGGCCGCGCGCGTGTCAGTGTCGTACTGATCAGCGTCCGCGACGGTGGAGGCGTGGTACTGGTCGGCCTCCGTCGTGCGCGCGGCGAGGTATTGATCTGCCTCGGAAAGCTTGCCTGCGTGATAGCGGTCCGCCTCTTTGGCGGTGGTGTCCGCGTATTGATCCGCCTCGGCCACCTTGGCGGCGTGGTACTGGTCCGCTTCCTTCGCCGTCGTGTCCGCATACTCGTCCGCTTCCGCGATCTTCGCCGCGGCGTAGCGATCGGCCTCTGCGGTGCGCTCCGTCGCCGCACGCTCGGTCTCGGCGCGCAGCGCTTCCGCCTCGCGTCGGGCCGCCGAGATTGTCGTGGCAGCCTGCTTGTCGGCGTCGGCCCGAATTGCTGCGGCCTCACGCTGCAGAGCAGTTGCCTGGTCCTGGGCCCTCTCAACAATCGCCTCGGCCTCGGACTGGGCGACTTCACGCTTCTCGGCCGCTTCGCGTTCAAGTCGCTCGGCCTCACCGCGCGCCGCTGCGAGTGCCTGCTCAGCTTCGGCCTGGAGGCGCTGGGCCTCGGCGTTGGCGGCGGCCACTGTCCGCTCCGCCTCGCCCCGGGCAGTGTCGACGAGTTCCGTCGCTTCGCGTTGCGCCGAGACCCGCAGTTCGGTCACCTCGCGCTCAACGGTGGCGCGGAGCGAATGCACTTCACGCTCGGCTCCCGTGCGCTTTTCCGCAACTTCCGCGTCCGTTTGCGCGGCGATGCGCTCCGCCTCGCGGGTCGCCTTCGCAACGAGCTCCTGGGCCTGTCGCTCTGATGCCTCACGGGTGAGCAGCGCGGCCGCTTCGGCTGCCGTCTTGATCTCTTCCGCCTCACGGCGGCTCTGAGTGAGGATCTCGGAGACTTCGTTGTCGGCGCGTGCGCGCAGCTGCTGTGCGGCAACGTTGGCTCGTGCGATCGTGTCCTGCGCGTGCGTGTTCGCGCGGTTGACGACATCGGCCGACTGCTCTTCGGCGGAACGCAACAGGTGCTCAACGCGCGCGCCGAGACCCTTGTACGTGGGCTGGTCGGACTCAGAGGCATTCTTCTGGAGCTCGTCGAGACGCTGGTTCGCCTGGGCGGCCTCGGTCCGCGCCTGCTCGGCTTCCTGTTGCGCCGATGCGAGAGACTCCTCGAGCCTCATCAGGTGAGCAGCGACCGCATCGCGGTCGTAGCCGCGCATCGCGACAGGGAAGGGCAGGTTCTCGTCGGCCATCGGTTCTCCTCATCGCTGGACCTCAGCCACACAACATTAGCCGTGCGCGCGTACGCATACAAAGCCACAACTGGGGACCCTTGTGCGTTGTCTCCTAGACTGTACGCCGACGATTCGGAGGAAATGACGTGACATTGCGCACCACAGCGATCATCGCGGGTGTGTTGGGCTTGGTGATGTTCCTTACGGGCTGGGTCGCTTCGGCGGTCCGCGACGACCGTGAGGTTGTCACCCAGCAGAGCCTTGACACTCCCGTTGTGGTGCTTGGTCCTGAGGTCCTCGCACTGCCTGGTATCGAGCGGATTGCCATTAACGGCGCAGGGGCGCTCGATGCCAACACGGCGCGGCCCGTAGACGCGGAGGCATGGCTCAAGCGCCACTCGGCGACGTACGTGCTGGGTTACGTGGACTGGGACGAGCTCGCGACGCGCACTGGCACGCGCATCACGACGCCCTCTGTCGCGCCGAGTCCCAGCCCGGACCCGAGTGGCGCGCCCACGGACGACGCTGCAGCCGCCGACGCCACCACCGAGGACGCTGCGACGGATGCCGCGGGCGATGGCGAGGCATCGCCAAGCCCCGCGCCAAGCGCGGACGAAACGGAGCAGTTGTATGACTACGGCTCAAATGATCTGTGGCGACACTCGTGGCGGGGTGAGTCGCGCGTCGTTGTGACGGGTGCGACGGTTGCGGCCGGAGAGACGCTCGTCGTTTTCGACGAGACAGGCGACAACCTTGAGTCGGTTGAGTTCTACGCGGTCCGCGATGTGAATGACGAGTGGATCAGTCCGATGATGTGGGTGGGCGGTGCTCTCGCTCTCCTCGGCGTGGTGGCGGCCTTGTCCGGTCTCGTCGACATCCGCCCAATTCAGGCACGCGTCGAGACGTGGCAGCGCAAACGGTCAGGGGTCGCGGCGAACCCTCCGCGTCCGGGCTCGCGGCGCGAAAGGCGCCTCGCGGGTTCGACCTTGCCTGAGGTGCTTCTCGACGAGACAGATACGGGCACGGTGCCCACCATCGACTCCTCACGGCCTACAGGAGGTGGCGCATGAAGCGCGTCATGATTGCGGGCCTCGCTGCTGCCTTGGTGCTCGCGGGCTGTGCCGCGGATCCGCCCCAGGTGGAGACGACGCCCACGGCAGAGGCGCGGGCGGCGCTCGACGAGACAATGGCGTCGGCGATTGTCGAGGAAACCTTTGCAACGCTTGCGAAGGCGGACCGTGCTGGCGATGCCACGTTGCTTGCGCCGCGAGTCGGTGGGGATGCTGCTCTCGTGCGCGCCGCCGAATACAAGGTGTCGGCAGCCGTTGCTGAAGAGGCGCCCTCATCTCTGCCGAGTTCGATGCAACGTATCTACGTGTCGAATGCGACCACGTGGCCACGAGTCCTTGCCGCCGTGTCCGTGGCCCCAGAGGACAACCTCACGCCTGTCATCTACGTATGGGTTCAGGACGACGTGCGTTCGCCGTACGAGCTGCGTGGATGGGCGCACATGATTCCTGGCGCCACAGTCCCCGCGATGCCGGGCGACGTTGATGGTGCGACGCAGCTGCCGCTGGGGGAGTCGGGTGTGGATCCATCGCCGCGTGCAGCGCTCGAGGGTTACCTCGAATACTTGCGCCAGGGCCCTGACAGCGAGGCGGCAGCGACCTTTGCTCCCGACACGTACGCCCAGCAGTTGTTCACTGCTCGCGAGTCGTTGTCGTCTGCCGCATCGCAAGCCGGTGGTGCGTATGTTGACACCGTGCAGCCGGACATCGCCAACACGTTCGTGTTGTCAACGGGTGACGGTGGCGCACTGGTGATCGCGCCGGTGCTCATCAGTTCCTCGTTCTCGGTGAGTGGTGCCACGTTGTCGCTTTCGGCGCACGACTCGCCGCTGCTCGAGGGTTCGCTCAGCACCAAGGTGACGTACACATATCGCGACCTTGTGGTGTTGTCGGTGCCTGCGCCTGGCAAGGGTCAACTGCCTGGCGTTGTCGCCGCAGAGCACCACTTGGTGTCAGTCAAGCCCGAATGAGCAAGCCCCGAGGAGGTCATACGCGATGACGAGCGTCCCGTTCAGTGGAGCCGTGGATTTGGCAGCGCTATCCGCTGCGAAGGAGGCGTCCCAACGTCGCGCGCAATCGCCGGGCAACACGGTTGAGCTGACGGAGGCGAACGCCAACGAGATCATTCAAAGCTCGGTGTCAAGGCCGGTCTTTGTGTTGCTGTGTTCGGCGCGAGCGCCTCAATGCGCGGACCTGGAGTCGCGGGTTGCTGCGATTCTCGCCGAGTATGGCGATGCCGTGACGTTCGCAACGGTGGACGTGGAACTGCATCCGCAGATCGCGCAGGCTTTCCAGGTGAACGCGGTGCCGGCGATGCTCGCGATTCTTGGTGGACGTCCTGCCCCGTTGTTCCAGGGTGCCCCGGAGGACGACCAGCTTCGCGATGTGATCAGCCAAGTGATCGACGTGGCCCGCCAAGCAGGGATGGCGCTCCCCGACGCTGGCGAAGGCGGCCCCGCAGAAGCACCCGAAGCTCCCTTGCCGCCATTGCATCAGGAAGCGATTGACGCGATCGATCGGGATGACTTTGAGGCAGCGATCGCGGCCTATGACAAGGCGCTCAAGGAAAACCCTCGGGATGCTGACGCGAAGGCCGGCCGCGCTCAGGTCGCTCTGCTCGCTCGTAACCGTGACGTCGATCCGACCGAGGTTCGCAAGGCGGCGGCAGAACACCCGGAGGATGCCGCAGCGAACATGGCGGTCGCTGACCTCGATGTCCTCGGAGGCGCCGTTGCCGATGCCTTCGATCGGTTGCTTGACCTCATTGCGCGGCTCGCGGCGGATGAGCGTGATGAGGTGCGCCAACGCCTCGTCGAGCTCTTCGAGATCATCGGACCTGCTGACGCGCGCGTCGTCAGCGCGCGCCAGCGCCTCGCGAGTCTTCTGTACTAGGAAGATTCTGCCGCGGGGCGGAAGTACACGGCGCCCAGCGGAGGAAGCCTCACCTGGGCCGACGCTTCAAAGCCCTTCGCGGGGTGACGCGTCGCCTCGACTCGGCCCAAGTTGCCGACGCCGGAGCCGCCGTACGCCGTCGCGTCGGTATTGAGGACCTCGTCCCACGGGCCCGGGTGCGGAAACGCGAGGCGATAGCCCTCGTGAGGCACGCCCGCGAAGTTCACGGCAACAACAATGGGCTCGCCTTGGGAGTCGTAACGCACAAAGGAAAGCGTGTTGTGAGCGGCGTCATCGGCGTCAATCCAGCGGAAAGCGTCGGCGCTGTTATCGCACTGCCACAGGGCGGGGCACTCGGTGTAGACCCGGTTGAGATCGCGCACGAGCCGGCGGAGTCCGTCATGGAGCACATCGTCTGTGTGCCACCAGTCAAGTGACCTGCCCTCCGACCATTCGGCGACCTGGCCAAACTCGCCACCCATGAAGAGCAGCTTCTTGCCTGGATGCGCCCATTGATAGGCGTACAGCGTTCGCAGACCGGCAATGCGCTGCCAGTGGTCGCCCGGCATGCGGTCGTAGAGGGAACCCTTCCCATGCACTACTTCGTCATGCGACAGGGGAAGCATGAAGTGCTCAGAGAAGGCGTACATGAGCGAGAACGTGACGGTGTGGTGATGGTAGGAGCGGTGGATGGGCTCTTCTGACACGTACCGCAAGGTGTCGTTCATCCAGCCCATATTCCACTTGAGGCCAAAGCCAAGTCCGCCCGCGTCGGTTGGCGCTGTCACGCCCGGCCATGCGGTTGACTCTTCGGCAATCATCACGACGCCAGGGACGTTGCGGTAGGCGACCGCGTTGGTCTCCTGGAGAAAAGCGATCGCGTCGAGGTTTTCTCGGCCCCCGTGGATATTGGGCCGCCATTGGCCCGCCTCTCGCGAGTAGTCGAGGTAGAGCATCGATGCGACGGCATCAACTCGCAAACCGTCCGCGTGATACTCCTGCAGCCAATACAGTGCGTTGGCCACAAGGAAGTTGCGGACCTCAGGGCGCCCATAGTCAAAGATGAACGTTCCCCAATCGGGCTGTTCACCACGGAGCGGGTCAGGGTGTTCGTACAACGGAGTGCCGTCAAAGCGGCCGAGCGCCCACTCGTCCTTGGGAAAGTGTCCGGGCACCCAGTCGAGGATGATGCCAAGGCCAGCTTTGTGGGCTTCATCGATGAAGTACTTGAGGTCGTCGGGCTCACCAAAACGGGCGGTGGGGGCGTAGTACGACGTCACCTGGTAGCCCCACGAACCACCGAAGGGATGCTCCATGACGGGCATCAGCTCAAGGTGGGTGAAGCCGAGCTCCTTGACGTACGGGATAAGGCGCTCGGCAAGTTCGCGGTAGCCGAGTCCTTGGGTCCACGAGGCAAGGTGCACTTCGTATACCGACATGGCGGTGTTGTGCGCGGATCGCCCGGCACGTGCCTCGAGCCAATCGTCGTCGCCCCACACGTAGGCGGATTCGGTGACAATTGACGCAGTGTGGGGAGGGACCTCAGTGCGCCGGGCCATCGGATCAGCCTGTTGCTTCCAGTGGCCGTCCTTGCCCAAGATCTCGTACTTGTACGTCGCGCCGTCGCCGATGCCCGGAATGAAGAGCTCCCACACTCCTGACGAGCCGAGTGACCTCATTGCGTGTTCGCGGCCCTGCCAGTGATTGAAGCTGCCGATCACTCGGACGGCTCGCGCATTGGGTGCCCACACGGCAAAGGAGGTGCCGTGAACGTCGCCGAGCACGGACGGGAAGGAGCGAACGTGTGCACCGAGCGCTTCCCATAGCCTCTCGTGGCGCCCCTCACGAATGAGGTGGAGGTCCAGCTCGCCAAGAGTTGGCAGAAAGCGGTACGGGTCATCTGTCACGTGAACGGCATCGTCATATGCCACGTGCACCCGGTAGTCGGGCACCTCGTCGCCAGGGACCACGGCTTGCCAGAGTCCACCATCAATATGAGTCGCCGAGAACGTGCCGTCGAGAGTCTCGATATCGACCGTTTTGGCCAAGGGCCGGATCACCCGGATCACCACCGCGCCGTCCTCGACGTGCGGGCCGAGGATCGCGTGCGGTTCGTGGTGTGTGCCGCCGACG
>JAEYUX010000078.1 GCA_023432235.1 Actinomycetes bacterium | reverse complement strand
GGGCTCGCGAGAATCACGCGGTAATCGGCGACGCCGTCAGTGTGGACGTACTGGATCGAGTCGCCCGACCCCCATGCGCGGTTGTCGTTGAGCACGTTCATCACATAGGAGCGGAACAGCACGGGGTCTGCACTGACGCCTTCTTCTACCGCGACGGAGACCCAACGAACATCGCCTTCGGTGGGGGCAGGGGTTCCCACGCCCCTCACCACGTTGAAGATGCCCTCTCCCTTGAGATCGACCTCGGTGGTGACGATGCCGGCGTCGCGATCATCCTGATCAAGGGTGCGAGTAATGGGCGGCATCGGTGGCAGAGAGGGTGTCGATGAGATATCAATCACCGGAGACGGGCTCGGCGAGGGAGTCGCCGACGGCTCGGCCTCAAGCATCTCGGGCAGGTGGGAGGTAAACCACCCCGCACCCATGCCGAGAGCAAAGGCAGCGACGATGACAGAGGCGGAGACGACAAAGCCAGGCAGGGTGATTCCCCTGCCCGCGAAAATCCCGCCAAAGCGACGAAGCACCCCCCTACGATAGGTGATCGTCACATCCGCACGGTTCAGGAGGTCACGTTGGAGATCCGCATCGGCGTACAGAACGTCAGCCGGGAACTCGTTGTTGAGACGGACCTCACGGCCGACGCAGTCGCACAATTGGTCGCCGACGCCGTGGGTGGAAGCACTCTCGACATCACCGACGCGAAGGGTCGCCGCGTGGTCGTGCCATCGGGATCGATTGGCTACGTGGAGATTGGCGAAGAGAACAAGCGGTTCGTCGGTTTCACCGCGTAACGCTTTCCTCAGTGCCAGGCGCGACGAGCGCCGTGAGCGTTAGTCGTCTTGCAGCGCGATGATGTCGTGCGCTTCTTCGATGACATCTGCAAGCGTCCGATGCGTCACGTCGATGCTGCCGCCCACCTCGTCGTATCCAAGCGGCTCAAGCAGAGCAAACTGCGATTCGAGTAGATCCACGCCCGCGAAGTGACCTTCATCGATACTGCGCTTGTGCACTCGCCCCGCAATGACCGAAGGAGGTGCCGCAAGGTGCAAGAACACGGTCATCGCAGCGTGTCGACGAATGCGATCGCGGTAGGCCTTGCGTAGCGCCGAGCACGCAACAATGGCGTCGGGGTGGGACGCAAGCCAGGCGCCGACCTCGTCGAGCCACGGCCAGCGATCCTCGTCCGTGAGTGGCACGCCCGCGGCCATCTTCGCGACGTTGCTTGGCGTATGGAAATCATCGGCGTCTGCGAACGCAAAACCGAGCGACGATGCGAGCTGCCGGCCCACACTCGTTTTGCCGCATCCTGTTACGCCCATGACGACCACCCGCATGGCCCAAGCGTATGCCCTTGAACGACCCAAGGCGGGCCTCCAGGGCGCCCACGAGCTTGCACGGTAGACTTGCCCCGACCAGAGGTTGACCGGTCGCATGTGAAGCGCGGCGCGACGCCGCACCAGCAAGGGTAAATGCGCGATCGGCTCCCGTAACGACGCTCGTCGCAGCTTCCCATCTTGAGGACACATGACTGACCAGACCTTCGCCGAATTTGGCGTGAACCCACTGATCGTGGAATCGCTCGCCAATGCCGGCATCTCATCCCCGTTCCCGATCCAAGCGCTGACCTTGCCCGTGGCCCTGAAGCGGCACGACATCATCGGCCAGGCCAAGACCGGCACCGGAAAGACCCTCGGCTTCGGTATCCCGTTGCTGCATCACACGATCTCCCCAGGTGAGCCCGGCTATGACGAGCTCGGCGAAGGTGCCGGCAAGCCCCAGGCACTCGTTGTCGCTCCCACCCGCGAACTTGCCGTGCAGGTTGCCGGCGACCTTGACGCCGCGTCGAAGAAGCGCTCCACTCGCATTCTTCAGATCTACGGCGGGCGCGCGTACGAGCCCCAGATCGAAGCACTCCGCAATGGCATCGACGTGGTGGTCGGCACCCCCGGCCGCCTCATCGATTTGATGAACCAGGGTCACCTCGACCTTCGCTGGGCACGCACCGTGGTGCTTGATGAAGCGGATGAGATGCTCGACCTTGGCTTCTTGCCCGACGTCGAGAAGCTCCTCGCCGCCACCCCGGCCGCGCGGCACACCATGCTTTTCTCAGCGACGATGCCCGGACCTGTGGTCGCACTTGCCCGTCGCTACATGACGCAGCCCACGCACATTCGTGCATCGGACCCCGACGACGGCGGCGCCACGGTCAAGGCCACGAAGCAGTTTGTCTATCGGGCGCACGCTCTTGACAAGGTCGAGGTGCTTGCGCGCATTCTCCAGTCTCAGGGCCGCGGCCTCACGATCGTCTTTGCTCGCACCAAGCGCACCGCCGCCAAGGTCTCCGATGAGCTCCGTGAGCGCGGCTTCGCTGCCGGCGCCATTCACGGCGATCTGGGCCAGGGCGCCCGTGAGCAGGCCCTCCGCGCATTCCGTTCGGGCAAGATCGACGTGCTGGTTGCCACCGACGTCGCCGCTCGCGGTATCGATGTCGACGACGTGACGCACGTGGTGAATTACCAGTGCCCCGAGGACGAGAAGACGTACCTTCACCGCATTGGTCGCACCGGCCGTGCGGGCAAGACCGGTACTGCTGTCACCTTTGTTGACTGGGACGACATCCCGCGTTGGGGCCTCATCGACAAGACGCTCGACCTCGGCTTTCCCGAGCCGGTCGAGACGTATTCGTCGTCCCCGCACCTTTTTTCCGACCTCGACATCCCCGAGGGCACCAAGGGCCAACTTCCGCGCGACGCACGCACCCGTGCCGGACTCGACGCTGAGCGCCTTGAGGACCTCGGCGAGACGGGCCGCAAACCGTCTGGCGGCGCCGGCGGTGGACGTGGTCAAGGCGGACGCGGCGGCCAGGGTGGACGTGGCGGTCAGGGTGGACGTGGCGGCCAGGGTGGACGTGGCGGCCAAGGCGGACGTGGCGGCCAGGGTGGACGTGACAGCGGCGGTGAGCGCCGCGAAGGCGGCCGACGCTCGGGCGAGGGCCAAGACAAGACGGCACGCCGTCCTGACGAGGCCAGCGCTTCTGGCGGTGGCGACCGCCCCGCACGCCAGCGTCGGCGTCGTCGGCGCCCCTCGGGTCAAGGAGGCGCCGCTGCAGCGTCGGCTCCAGCGAGCGAGTAATGGTGCGCGCCGCATTGCGGCGCAGTCACTGACTTAGTGACCCGCGCGCCGGTTCAGCCTTTCGAGGAGACCCTGGCGCACCCCGGGCCACTCGTGGGCGAGGATCGAGTACACCACCGTGTCCCGCAGAGTCCCGTCGGGCATAATCCGGTGCGCGCGCAGCACTCCGTCTTGACGCGCACCGAGGCGTTCGATCGCGGCGCGTGACTGCTCGTTGTGCCAGTGGGTGAGCAGTGCCACGGCTACACAGTCGAGTTCCTCGAATGCGCGCGTGAGCAAGAGCAACTTGGCGGCGGGGTTGAGACCGGTGCCCTGCGCGCGTTTCGCAATCCACGTGGAACCCACCTCGACGCGCCTGTGCGCGGCCTCGATGTCCATGTACGTCGTCATGCCCACGGCCTTGCCCGTCGACGGCTCGATGACGGCCCATGGCGCCATGCGGCCTTCCGCCTGCAAGCCGAGGCGCCGGTCAATCTCCGCCTCAACAGCGTCGGGCGCGGGAATCGTTGTGTACCACGTACGCCATAACTCGCCCTCGGCCGATGCCTCGGCGAGGTCTGCGGCGTGGCCGTGCGTGAGCGCCTCAAGGCGCACGAGGGGGTGCTCAAGCGTGGGCGTCGCCGCGAAATCCATGCGGTGACCTTACCGGCTGACGCCCCCACGAGCGCTCTGAAGACGTGCGTAGTTCTCGGGCGTGGTGAGGTTCTCCCCCAGCCGGTTCTGCTTGCCGTCGCCGTGATAGTCCGACGCTCCGGTTGGCACGAGCGAGAGCTTGTCGGCGATGCGGGCAAGACGAGTTCGCTGCATCGCCGTGTGATCACGATGGTCGATCTCGATTCCCACCATTCCGGCCTCCGCCATGGACTCGATGACCGAGGTCGCTACCACGCGCCCCCGGCCGTCGGCTCCCGGGTGCGCGAACACCGGCACCGCACCTGCGGCACGGAGCGTGCGGATCGCGTCGATCACCTCGGGTGCGTAGTGCGGCACGAAGTAGGCGGAGTTGCCAGCGAGCACCTCGGTAAAAGCGTCATCGCGAGTCTCGAACAGGCCGGCGGCGACCATCGCGTCGGCGATATGTGGCCGCCCCACCGTCTCGGCAGTGCCCGCGAACAAGAGCACGTGATCCCAGCTGAGGGGATAGTCGGCGCTGATCTTCGCGACAATTTCTTGCGCCCGTGCCACCCGCGCGTCCCGAGTGAGCGTGAGCATCTCGTTGACCCCGGCGTCGGCCGGATCAGGCCAATACGCGAGCAGATGGATCGACACCCCGCGATTGCGGCACGACACCTCAATCCCCGGCACAAAATCGATGCCGAGCGCCTGCGCCGTCTCCGCCGCCTCCTCAAGGCCCGCCATCGAATCGTGGTCGGTAAGCGCGACGACGTCGAGGTTGGCATCGGCGGCAGCACGCATGACATCAGCCGGGGACTGCGTGCCATCCGACACCAACGAGTGGGTGTGAAGGTCAATACGCACGGTCCCAGGGTACGGGGGCCGCAACGCGGCACTTACCCGCCTCGATGCGGGTCCTGGCTGGGCCGTGTCACGATAGCCGCGTGGACAACACTGACAAGGCCCCCGAAGAGCTGAACAAGGCGCGCACCACGCGCCCGAGCACCGACGAGTTCAAGCATTTCCTTGCGACCGGATGGGGCGAGGCCGACGTTGCGGTCACCGCAATGGC
>JAEYUX010000020.1 GCA_023432235.1 Actinomycetes bacterium | reverse complement strand
CTCAAGGTTCAACAGACCAACGCCAGCTCCGACACCGTCGAAAGCGGCAAGGTCATCTCATCCAACCCGTCCGCCGGAATTCAGGTTGCGGTGGGCACCACGGTGACGATCACCGTGTCCACCGGTCCGGCGGCACCACCACCGCCTGAACCCGGTCCGTAATAAGGCAGGTGAGATGTCTGGTGCATCGCGCGGGAATGAGTGGAGCCCGCGCGGTGTCCTACCAGGCACCATGAACGGATTATTGACTTCAGCGGGGCTGCGCGACTACGTGAACGCCCGGCTCGAGGCTGTGCTCGAGACCCTCGACGACCACATCACCACTGCGATGGGGGAGCTTCCCTCTGCGGGTGCGGACTATCGCAACCTGTGGCAGTCGATCGGTCAGCAGATGGGCGGCGGTAAGAACCTGCGCCCCTCCCTCACGCTCGCGGCGTATGCCGGGCTCGGCGGCGATGATGACGATGCGATTCTGCCCGTCGCTGCGGCGATGGAGATGCTCCACATTGCGATGCTCATTCACGACGACGTGCTTGACCATGACGAGGTGCGCCGCGGCAAACTCAACGTCGCTGGCATTCGCCGCGCGGAACTCGACGGGAGCGCACTCAGCGCACAACGCGTCGACGACCACGTTCTCGCGGCCGCGCTGCTCGGCGGCGACCTTGCCCTCGCGTCGGCCTATGACCTCATCTCCCGTGCCAGCTTGCCCGCACACCACCGCTTGGCGTGCCTCGATCTCGTCACCCGCGCGATCCGCACGACGATTGCGGGCGAATTGCTCGACATGTACGGGGACCTCGTCGAGCCCACGGAAGCAAACTCACTGCTTGTCGCTGAACTAAAAACCGCGACGTACTCGTGCGTCGTGCCGTTGCGGGCGGGCGCCCAACTCGCGGGCGCCGACCCCACGATGGTGACTCACCTTGAGCGCATCGGCGCCTCGCTTGGACTGTCCTTTCAACTCGTTGATGACGATCTCGGCGTCTTTGGCGACCCCGCTGTCACCGGCAAGTCGGTGCTGTCCGATCTGCGCGAGGGGAAGCGGACGGAGTTGCTGCGCTTGGGCTTCCATATGGCCGACGCTGCCGGCCGGGACGTGCTCACTCGCGCCGTCGGCGATCCCCACTTGGACGAGGCCGGGGCGGCCGCCGTACGAGAGGTGCTTGAAGCGTCGGGCGCACGTAGTCGCGCGCTGAAAGTGGCGCGGCAACATGCTCGCACGGCACGGCGCATTGCGCAGGAGCGGGTGGCCGCGCCATTGTCGGGTTATCTGACGGATCTCATCGATTGTCTTGAGGAGCGCACATCGTGACCAGCGGTCGCGGCGGGGGCGATCAGGCTCGCGCACACGACAACGCGACATCTCTCGCGCTGTACGACGAGACTGCGCGCGATGCGGCAGCTCAGGTGATCGCTCGGTACTCGACCTCGTTTGGTTTGGGCGCACGGTTGCTCGATCGTGCGACTCGCACCCACATCATGAGCATTTACGCGATGGTGCGCGTGGCCGACGAGATTGTCGACACGTATCGCGGCGACGATGCGCGCGAGCAACTCGATCGTTTTGAACGCGATGTCCACGCCGCCATGGACGGCACGTTTTCCACCAACCTTGTCGCCCATGCCTTTGGCTTGACGGCTCGAGAGGTGGGGATCGGACGGGATCAGACCGAGCCGTTTTTCTGCTCGATGCGCACCGACCTTGATACGTGCGACCACACCCAAGCAAGTTTCGACCGATACGTCTATGGATCGGCCGAGGTGGTGGGGGAGATGTGCCTCGCGGCCTTCCTTGCGAAGCCTGACGGGCCCGGCGACATCGCGGATGAGGTTCGCGAGGGCGCGCGACGGCTCGGAGCCGCGTACCAGAAGATCAACTTTCTGCGCGACCTCGCAGATGATGATGCGACCTTGGGGCGGTCTTACTTCCCCGGCGTCACCGCGGCGACCTTGGATGACACAAAGCTCCGTGAGCTCGTGGACGACGCACTCTTGGATATCAATGCGGCCGAGGCATGTTTGCCGGCGTTGCCAACTCGCGCACGGATCGCGGTGATGACGACGATCGACATCTACCGCCGCCTGCTCACCAAGATCGCCAACACCCCCGCGGATCGGCTTGTCGCCACCCGCATCAGAGTGGCCAACCCCGTCAAACTCGCGTACGCCGTGCGCAACGCAGTTCCCCGGATGAGGGCCTTAAGGAGAACCGCATGAGGGCACAGTTGTGAGCGAGACGAAGAGCTCCGGCCCACGCGTCGTCGTCATCGGCGGCGGCGTCGGTGGCTTGGCGACTGCGGGGCTGCTCGCTCGTGGCGGTGCGACCGTCACGTTGCTTGAGCGTCACGACCGCGTTGGCGGACGAGCGGGTTTGTTCACACAGGATGGTTTCCGGTGGGACACCGGGCCCTCGTGGTACCTCATGCGCGAGGCCTTCGATCAGTACTTCGCGCTCATGGGAACGTCAACCGAGGCGGAACTCGACCTCGTTGAACTCGACCCGCGGTACCGCATCTACTTCGAGGGCGACGATCCGGACGGTCCCGGCGATGTGCTCGACGTGGTGGCCGATCCGGACGCAAACTACGCCCGCTTCAATGACCTGTCTCCCGGCGACGGCGATGCGATGCGCCGCTACGCGGCCGAGTCCGCCGAGCTGTATCACCTCGCCCTCGACCGCTTCCTCTACACGACCTTTGAACGCCCGGACCGCGTGGTCAACGGCACGGTGTTGCGTGGGCTTCCGCGGCTCAGCACGTTGCTCACGCGCTCTCTCGGTTCAAAAGTGGCGCGTCACGTGCGCGATGAACGGCTCCGCAAGGTGCTCGGCTTCCACGCGGTCTTCTTGGGCTCGTCGCCGGACCGCGCCCCCAGCTTGTTCTCTCTCATGTCGCACCTCGACCTCACGGATGGCGTGCGCTATCCCCGCGGTGGCATGTACCAGGTGATCCGCGCTCTTGAACGCGTCGCTGTCGCACACGGTGTCGACATCCGGACCGGGGCCGATGTGAAGCGAATCGTTGTGGATGACGATGACCTCGCTCAGGGAGTCGAGTTGGCACACGGCGAGATGGTCGCGGCCGACCTCGTCGTGTCTGGGGCCGACATGCACCACACCGAGACCGAGTTGCTGTCTCGCGAACACCAATGGCAGCCCGAGGAGCGGTGGGCGAAGCGCCAGCCTGGAGTGAGCGCGCTGCTCGTGTTCGCGGGCGTTCGCGGCGAGCTCCCCGAACTCGCTCATCACACCTTGTTCTTCACCCGCGATTGGAGCCGCAACTTCGCCCAGATTGTGGGCGACGGCGACCTCGAGCCGCCGTTTCCCGCGTCGGTGTACGTGTCCCGGGTCACCGCGACGGATCCCGACGCAGCGCCGGCCGGGCACGAAAACCTCGTCATGCTCGTCCCGTTTCCGGCCGACGCCACGCTTGGGTCCACCGAAGAGTCGCGGGCGCAGTTACACGGCTATGCAGAGCGCTACCTCCAGCAGGTGGGGGCGTGGGCGGGCGTTCCCGATCTCATGGACCGCCTCACCATTCACGGCGTCACCACGCCTGCCGACTACGAACGTGAGATCTCGGCATGGAAGGGCTCCGCGCTCGGCCTTGAGCACACGCTGCGACAGTCAGCCATCTTCCGGCCAGGCAACGCCTCGAAGGTGGTGAGCAACCTCTTGTATGTCGGCTCGTCCACCCTGCCCGGCATCGGCATGCCGATCTGCCTCATCTCGGCAGAACTGGTAGCCAAGCGACTGCTTGGGTCAACGTCGGCCGGACCCCTGCCCACCCCAGCACCCGAGGGATTCCTCGCCCGCTCGTCCCGCAAGGACGTGCTCGGCGAGATCGCACGGGGAGGCCGCGGACGATGAGCTTTGCGTATCTCGCGGCGCTCCTCGTGTCGATCGCGGGACTTGCCACGCTCGACTTTCGCTACCGCGTTGCGGCCTTTGCTCAGCCGCTGAGGACAGCGGTGACGGTGAGTGCTGCTGTCCTGTTCTTTCTCCTGTGGGACCTCGTGGGCGTGGGCCTCGGCATCTTTTTCATTGGCGATGCGCCGTACCTCAGCGGGCTGGTGATTGCGCCCGAGGTGCCCGTGGAAGAGGTGTTCTTCCTCATCCTGCTCACGTACCAAACCCTCTTGCTGTTCCTCGCCTTTTCCCGGCGGGGGGCGGTGCAAAAGGGGCAGGAGATCGCGCAGGAGGAAGCGCGGGAAGACGTGCAGCGTCGGCCACAGCGTCGGACTCCTCGCCCCGGTGACACCGCCCAGACGGGAGGTGCGGCGTGACGTACATCGTGTTGTCGGTCGTCGTGCTCGCCGGATTGGTGGCACTCACGTGGCGGACGGTGCGCGGGCTTGGGGCGCGTGCGCTTGGCATGACGGGGCTCGTGTTGATCGCCCTCACCGTCGTCTTCGACAACCTCATTGTGGGTACCGGGATTGTCGACTACGACGAGTCGCTCATCTCGGGCGTGCG
>JAEYUX010000125.1 GCA_023432235.1 Actinomycetes bacterium | reverse complement strand
TCGTCACCGCGCTCAAGCGCGCTGCCGTCGGCGTAGGCGGACCACCCGGCAGAATCGGGTACGGCGATCACGAGCGTGCCGCCGGATTTCGGAGGGCTCTTCGTCGCCCCATCAGTGGCGGTCGCCGGCACAACCACACGCTCGCCATCTGGCGTCTCGATCCATGCTCGCGACACGGTGTCACCCGCAAGCCGGTACGTCTGGCCTCGCTCGGACCCGCTCGCCAACGTCACATCCGGGTTCTGGCTGAGAGCGCTTTGTGCGCCGTTAGCTCCCGGCGCAAGCACGATGGTGCCGATGCCCCAATCACGCAATGCGCTGAGATCGGCGGCAGGCGAGGTGCTCGCTGCGGCAACGGTCTGCGCAATATCGGCGATGTCGGCGCTCTCACCACCGCTTGACAGCGGCGAGCCGTTCGGGCCGCGTTGCGCGCGCCCGAGCACGAGCGTTGCGCCATCGTGCGCAAGAACGTCGTACGCGATCGACCCGTCAGCGTTCTCCCGCAACACGAGGACGCGCTGGTGCTCTGTTCCCTGCTGATCAAGGGGCACTGCGAGCGGGAGGACACCAGCGTCGGCAGTGGTGACGGTGCCGCGAGGTGCGTCAGGCAAAGCAAGGAGGACAACTACCGCCAACGTCGTGCCGGCCGCAACCGTAGCCGCCCCGGCTGCGAACGTCCGTGCCGCAGCAAATCGCCGCCCTTCGCTCTTCATCACGACGCCATGCGCCGAGAGCCCGGCGACCAGCGCGCCCAGTGCCACAAGCGACGATCCGGTTCCCGGCCAGCCAGAAACCGCGTCGCGGCCGGCCCCGTCACTCCACGCGGCCGTGGCATGCGCCGACCACGCCGCCACCGCAAGACCAATTCCGATGATCGCGACGCCCCACACTGCCGGCCGGCTTGCGTGGCGTGAGGCAAGCGCGGCAATTGCACACATGAGCAAGACGGCGGCCGCCACGGCGCCAAGGGGCCACGCATTATCAAGATCGCTCGACCACCTCGCCGGATCTGCGAAGCCAAGCGCCGTACGCCACAGATCGCCGCTGAAGGTGTCGCCTGGCCCCGGTTCGCGGGCAAGAATCGACAAGGCCACACCGGGCTGCGCCGCGTGCCGCAGGCCAGCGACGAGCCCCGGGAAGCCCACAACGAGCGGTACTGCAGCCATCGACATCATCCGCCAGCGCTGCGGACCCGCGCGCAATGCCAGCGCGATGACAACGCCGAGCGTGGGAACGAGCAGCACGGGCTGGGCAACAGTTGTTGCTGTGAGTGCCACAGAACCAGCTAGCGCCGCGGACGGCGACGGTCCCGGCGCGGGTCTCTCTTCGCGGTCGCCGATGAGCTCCCCGCGACGCCATCCTGTAGCGCGCGCGATTGCCACTGCTGCACAGCCGATCATGATGTGCGCAATGACAGGGCCGAGGCGCGCATCAAGGACTGCAGCGATGAACGGCGGCCATAGTCCCCACACCACCGCCGCGGCAAGTCGCACCCACGGTGCACGGGTGGCGTGGCCGGCCGCCCACCAGCCAACGAGAATGGCCATCAGTGGCGCGGCAGCGAGCAACGCGGCGATCCCAAGCCGCGTGCCGCCCGGCGCGATCGCAGCAGGGAGCATAAGGCCCGCATAAGCACCATCGATCGCGGGGACGCCAAAGCCGATCTCGTTCCACCCACTCCACGCGGCATTCCACACATCGCTGAGCGAAATGTCGGTCACGCCCGTTCCGGGGGCTACAAGCATCCGCCCCGAAAGCACGTCGCTCATCCAGCGCGATGCGAGCACAGCGGACGTCGTCAGACCGATGAGGAGGGTGACAAGCAATGACAAACGGTGGCGGGCTCGTGCGCGCTCAAGCTCAGCACGGACCATTTCGCTCGGAATGCGCTCAGCACGCGCGCGCTCGATTGTCCCGAGCTCACGCTGGCGGACGGCATCGACAACCTGCATCGGCCTAGCAAAGAGACGCGCCTCGATTGGGCCGGTGGCGCCCGCGCGGCGGTGGGCACGTGCCGACGCCGCAATCGCCGGGATGCGGATGAGAAGCGCGGGGACCACCCGAAGCTCCGCCACAGCGGTCCTCGGCGCGTTCTGAGCAAGCCGGATCGCAAAGCGGAGCACCACGCTGAGGGGAATGAGGACAACGAGAATGGGCACGAGCCACCATGGCGCCCACGCAAAGGCATGGTGCCACTCGCTCGTGCGGCGAACCGCATGAGTGCTGATGCGGCCGCGCCGCCTCGTTCTCAGGCCGTACAGCGACTCTTGTGCATGCCGCACCCGCGCCTGCGGCTCGAGGACAACGTCCCAGCCCGCCGCCCACGCGCGGTGGCAGAACTCGGCGGACTCCCCAAACCCGCCGTAACCGACATCGAGCCCGCCCAGCGCGTCCCAGGCGGTCCGCCGCACGAGAGCGCCGCCAAGCGAGACCGCCATCACGTCCTCGCGCCAATCGTGTTGACCTTGATCGACGTCGTCCTCAACAACGAGTGGAATCCGGCGCGCACCCAGGCGAGACACTGTTGTGCCCATTGACACCAACCGAGAGGTGTCGCGCCACCGGACGTGCGCAGGCCCGACAACGGCGGCGCGCGGCCGTTTCGCCGCCGTGGCAATCAACCGTGCGAGGGTGCCCTTGTCGGGGGCGGTGTCGTCATGCAGTAGCCAGACGAGTTCATCGTC
>JAEYUX010000155.1 GCA_023432235.1 Actinomycetes bacterium | reverse complement strand
GCCACCTCGGGCGTTCGGACCACAATTGTCGTGCGGATGGACCAGCGGGATCTCGAATCGGGCGTGGGTCTTGGCTCCGTCGATGGCGTGGAGCAGCCGGTGTCCGTACGCGAACTGCGTCGGCTTGCCGGCGATGCGGGCGTGATCCCAGAGGTGCTGAGCGGGGACAGCGAAGTGCTCGACCTGGGGCGGACAAAGCGGATGTTCACTCGAGCGCAACGGATCGCGCTTCTTGAGCGTGACGGAGGTTGTGCTCGATGTCATGCGCCGCCCGAACACTGCGAGGCGCACCACATCAGGTGGTGGGATCGCGGCGGAGGCTCGGACCTGCGCAACGGCGTCATGTTATGTACCCGATGTCATCACGATGTGCATCGACAAGGGTGGGGAATCGACGTGCGCGGTGGGGTGGTCGAGTTCATCCCGCCACCCACGATCGACCCTGAGCGAAGGCCAATCGTGGGTGGGGTGGCGGCGCTGGAAGTTGGGCGCGCCGCCTAGAACGCTGGCGGCGGCGTGGGGCGCGCCGAGCCGCCCGTTGCGAGGCGCATGAGGTCGCTTGTGAGGTCGACGTCAAGCTCCGTGCCGCCGGCCGAGCCGAAGGAGTGCTGGTAGCGCTTCCACGACTCCTCCCGCACCGCCTTCGAGAAGCCGGACTCCATAAGGAGCACCGCCTCAAAGGCAGCGCGATCAATCCGCTCGCCCAACGCCTTGTCGTTCCAGTCCTCAGTCGAGGCAAACAGGCTCGTGGGGACCGGCAATGTGCGCAAGAACGCGAACAGTGCGCGCATCTCTTCGTCGACCACGAGTGCGTGCCGAGCCGTGCCAGCGGTCGCGGCGAGCACCACCGGCTTGCCAATCAACAGATCGTTGTCGAGCACCTGGAAGAAGCTCGTGAAAAGCCCCGACGCTCCCGCCTTGTAGACGGGCGCGGCGGCGACAATCGCGTCGGCGCCCACGAGTGCCTCGACTGCGGCCGTGAACTTGGGCCCAAGCAGCTGCGACGACAACGCAGCGGGCAACTCGGGGAGGAGCTCCCGCAAGTCGATGGTCTTGACGACCGCTTCGCGGCCACGCTCCGCGGCCAGCGACACGATGCGTTGTGCGGCACGGTCGGCAAGCAGCCGGGTCGACGAAGGGTCGGACACTCCCGCGCTCACCACAATGACACTGAATGCGGTCTCGTTCATGATTCCTCCTGGGCGGTATGAAGTCGGGTGGCGAGCGTGCGTAGGGTCTCAAGCTCGTCGTCGGTCAAAGCTGAGGTGACGGCGCGGGCGACATCCCGGCCGTGGGAGAGGCCGATCTCGCGCTGCAAAGCGCGGCCCTCGTCCGTCAGGCTGAGGTTGACGGCGCGGCCGTCCTCCGGATCAACGCAACGACTCACCAGACCGCGTTCTTCAAGCCGGTCCACTAAGCGAGACAGCGCAGGTTGGCTGAGCAACACGTGCCTGCCGAGTTCGCTGAGCCGGCGCGGCGAGTCGGACTTGGAGAGGGTGTACAGAACGTCGTACTCCCGCATCGACGCCTTCTCCCACACGGTCGAACGTGAGAAGCCCTTCATCAGCACCGAGTGCGCCGTGAGCAGGGCCTCCCACGCCTCATTGGCGAGTTTGGCCCGGCTCACGTGGCGCACCTCAGCGACCGGGGCCGGCGCTGCGGCGCCCTCATTGGTCACGGTGGCAGTCATCGTCACAGCGTGGGGTAGGCCGAGACGGTCTGCTCGGAGTCCTGGTAGGGCGAGCCGCCAGTCACGTTGTCGCCGCGGTTGGCGTTGGGGCGAGGCTGGCGGGGTTCGGCATCGCCGTACTGCGCCTTGACGAGGTCAGCGTGCGACGGCGGGTTCGCCGGAGCCTCCGGGTCACGACGCTTCTCAAGCTCCTCCCGCAGTACCGGTACCACCTCGCCGCCGAGCAGGTCGAGCTGCTCGAGCACCATCTTGAGCGGCAGGCCGGCGTGATCGACGAGGAACAGTTGACGCTGATAATCGCCAAAGGCATCGCGGAACGTGAGGGTCTTGTCGATCACCTCTTGCGGGCTGCCAACCGACAGTGGGGTCATCTCCTGGAAGTCCTCCAGCGTCGGCCCGTGGCCGTAGACCGGCGCCTCGTTGAAGTACGGGCGGAACTGGTTGTGCGCATCCTGCGAGTTCTTCGCGATGAACGCCTGACCGCCGAGCCCGACAATCGCTTGCTTCTGCGTGCCGTGGCCATGCGCCTCGAAGCGGCGACGGTAGAAGTCGATGAGGCGCTGGTAGTGCTCCTTTGGCCAGAAGATGTTGTTCGCAAAGTAGCCATTGCCGTAGTAGGCGGCCTGTTCAGCGATCTCTGGCGTGCGGATCGAGCCGTGCCACACGAACGGCGGGACGCCATCGAGCGGGCGCGGTGTGGAGGTGAAGCCCTGGAGCGGCGTACGGAAGTTGCCCTCCCAGTCGACCACGTCCTCGCGCCATAAGCGGTGCAGCAGGTTGTAGTTCTCGAGCGCGAGTGGCAGGCCCTGGCGGATGT
The DNA here is from genome assembly GCA_023432235.1 of Actinomycetes bacterium. GTDB lineage: Bacteria > Actinomycetota > Actinomycetes > Actinomycetales > Demequinaceae > Demequina. Next base: position 4,602 of record JAEYUX010000155.1, on the reverse strand, counting down.
CCTGGCCAAACCACGGATACACCGGAGCGGTGTTACCGCGGCCGAGCATGAGGTCCATGCGCCCCTTGCTGAGGTGCTGAAGCATCGCGTACTCCTCGGCGATGCGCACCGGGTCATTCGTGGTGATGAGAGTGGTGGAGGTGGTGAGCACCAGGCGCTCCGTGCGTGCCGCAATGTTCGCAAGCAGCGTGGTGGGAGAGGACGAGAAGAACGGCGGATTGTGGTGCTCGCCGATTGCGAAGACGTCGAGGCCCACTTCTTCGGCATGGGTGGCAATCGTGACGACGGCGTCGATGCGCTCGGCCTCCGACGGGGTGTAGCCGGTAACCGGGTCGCGCGTGATGTCCGAGACGGACATGATGCCGAACTGCATGGGGAGCCTCCTGTAGGTGTCTCTGCAAATATATGCGTTTGCATCTAATAACGCATGGCGGCGCGATTCATTCCCGATGCGGTGCGGGTGTGGGGTGAGGCGTCGACGTGAGGGATGAGGCGCCTAGGTGAGGGGAGGCGGTGGCGTGGCGCGGCGCGGTGGCGGCGCGGGTGGGGTGAGTGAAGGGAGTGGGTGGGGTGCGTGCAGTGTGTGGAGTAAGCGTGGCGCGGGGGTGCGCCGGTAGCGCCGCTACGCGATGGGGCGAGGCTGCATCGCGTCGACTGGCTTGTGGCGCCCCGAAAGACTGCCCGCAAGCAACACGACTGCAAGTCCGCACAGCGGCACCAACAGCAAACCCACTCGCAGCGACGTCGCATCGCCAATTGCGCCCACCAGCGGAGGCCCAACGAGGAACGAGATCCGCAGGAGCCAGCTCGTGATGGTGACTCCCGTTCCGTGACGGAGTCCCGGGATGTTGTCCGAGGCCGCGAAGGCGATTGGCACCGTTGTTGCGACGCCGAGACCCGCAAGCGAGAAGCCGAGGATCGTGCCCCACACGGACGGCCACGCAAGCGCCGCGCCCATACCGAGCATCGTCACCATGCCGCCAACCCGCACCACCGCGCGCTCGCCAAAGCGGTCCACCAGCCGGTCTCCCGTGATGCGGCCAACAAAGTGCAGCGCCATCAAACCAACAAGCGCATAGCCAATGACGGACTTGGGCGCGCCCACCTCGTCGGCCATGTAGTTGGACGACCACGTGAAGCCCGCGTCCTCGACTGCCGCACCCGCAATCGAGACGAGTCCGAGCATGCCAAGGGCAACGGCAGCCGCCGCCGGGATCCCCACGCGGCGAGGCGTGGGAGCCGAGTTCTCCGCTGCCTGCTCTTCTTCGGCAGGCCGGGAGCTGTCGTCGGGAAGCATGAGCCGCTTCGCGATGAGCGCCAAAACCGCGAACGCAACAACAGCGGTTCCGAGGTGCACGGTGATGTCGATCTCGAGCGTGACCGCGGTCTGGCCCAGGAAGGCGCCAATAGCGGCACCGGCCGACCACATGGCGTGGAGGCCATTGATGATCGATCGCTTCATCCGTTTCTGAACGACGAGGCCGTGCGCGTTCTGCGCGACGTCGGTCACCGAGTCGAGTGCCCCATTAATAAAGAGAAAGGCGCCAAAGAGGACGACAGACGGCGCCAAGCCGGCGCCCGAGACCGCCACTGCCTGCACAGCCAGAGTCACGGCCGCCACGCGAGCCGAGCCGAAGCGTCGGATAAGCGTTGCGGCAAGCAAACCGAGCACGATCGCGCCCACCGACGCGAAGGACACCGCCACGCCGAAGACGCCGTAACCGACGTCGAGGCGCTCGCGAATGTCCGGCAGTCGCGGCACAAGGTTCGCCCACATCGCGCCGTTGCCAAGGAACAGCAGGCTGACCCCCCAGCGGGCCTTGCGAAGCCGCGCCGCGTCGATCTCGGTGGACATGTTCACTCCTTGATGGTGAAGGGTGCGACGAGAAGGTCGTCCAGTCGCGACGAGGGGCCTACGAGCATTTCGAACTCTCCAGGCTCCACAATTCGGTGCCCATCCGCCGTCACCATGGTGCACGACGCTGCGGGCACCTCGATGCTGACCCGCGCGGTTTCGCCCGGCGCGAGTCGCACATGCGTAAACGCCTTGAGTTCTCTATCGGCCCAGGTGGCCGAGGTGTTGACATCTCTGATGTAGACCTGGACGGTTTCCGTCGCCGCGACATCGCCGCTGTTGGTGACGGTGACCTCCGCGCGGACCTTGTCCTCTTCCAGCACCGTTGGAGTGGTGACGGAGAGGTCCGCATAGGTGATGGTGCCGTACGTGAGGCCATGGCCGAACACCCAACGCGGATCCTGAGTGAGGTCCGCGTACCGGTAGCCGTGCTGAGCATCGATTTGGTTGTAGAAGGTGGGTTGCTGACCCACGTGGCGCGGCCATGAGATCGGCAGCCGTCCGCTTGGCGCGATGTGCCCGAACACGATCTCGGCGAGCGCGCGACCGCCCTGCATGCCTGGATTCGCCGCCCAGATGATCGCGGAAGCCTTGTCAGCGGACGGCGGGAGCACATGCGGCTTCGACGCGAGGACCACGAGTACCACCGGCGTCCCGGTCTCGATGAGCGCGTCGAAAAGTGCGACCTGACCGCCTTGAAGTTCGAGGGTCGCGGTGGATCGGCCCTCGCCCACGAGCTCAATGCGGTCGCCAAGAACGGCGATCGCCACGTCAGCCTCGCGCGCCTGCGCCACCGCCTCAGCGATCATCTCCGGGTCCGGGTCAACCGGCATCGCGATGTGCGGGCGGGGCTGGCCGTCCGGATAGAAGTCGCCAATGGGATCCGGACCCGTTGTAATGATCTCCGCGCCGCGGGCATACGTGACCGTCGAGCCAGCCGGCGCCACTGCGCGCAGGCCGTCAAGCACCGTGGTGATCTGCTCGCGCGGGTGACCCTCGGGCAGCCAGTCGGCCTGGCCAGATTTGCCTGCCCAATCGCCCAACTGATTTTGAGCGTCGTCCGCATTGGGGCCCGACACGGCGATACGGACTGCCTTGTCGGCTGCAAGTGGGAGCAGGCCGTCGTTTTCGAGGAGCACGATCGACCTGCGAGTCGCCTCGAGGTTGAGTGCGGTGTGATCGGCGTGAGCGATGACGGCTCGCTGACGTGCGACGTCCGGCAAGCGCGGGTTCTCGAACAGCCCGAGCGCAAACTTGAGAGCGAGGATGCGACTCACGGCTTCATCAATACGGGACTCCTCAAGAAGACCCTGCGCCACGGCCGCTTGCGCTCCCTCAAAGAACGCCGGCGTCGTCATGATCATGTCGTTGCCCGCGTTCACCGCCGCCGCAGCCGCCTGGGCGAAGTCCGGGAAGAGCCGCTGCTCGCGCACGAGATTGCCCACGTTGTCCCAGTCAGTGATGAGCATGCCCTTGTAGCCCCACTCGTCACGGAGCACATCGCCCAGTAGCCACTTGTTGATCGTGATCGGCACGCCATCCGTTGCCTGGTAGCCCAGCATGAAGGTGCCGCACCCCTCACGGGCCACACGCTCAAACGGCGGCAGATACCAGGAGCGGAGCTTGCGGCGGGAAATGTCGGCTTCCGACGCGTCCCTTCCGCCTTGCGTCTCCGAATAGCCCGCGAAGTGCTTGGCCGTGGCAAGAATTGCCGTCGGGTCGTTGAGCCCGTCGCCTTGGTAGCCGCGCACCATCGCCGACGCAAGCTCGCCAATGAGGTGCGGATCCTCGCCAAAGGTCTCGTTGACGCGACCCCAGCGTAGGTCGCGCGAGATGCACAGAACGGGGGAGAAGGTCCAGTGAATCCCGGTCGCGGCGACTTCGACCGCAGTGGCGCGCGCCACCTTCTCCACGAGTTCCGGGTCGAAGGACGCGGCGAGACCGAGTTGGGTCGGGTAGATCGTGGCGCCCTCCCAGAAGGAGTGGCCATGGATGCAGTCTTCGCCAATGAGCAAGGGGATGCGCAGGCGCGTCCGTTGAGTGAGTTTGTGAGCCGCGAGCATGTTCTCGGGGGACATGTGGAGGAGCGAACCGACGTGCATCTGTAGCACAGGCTCTTCGATGCCTTGCTTTCCGTTGAGCTGAAGCATCTGGCCCACCTTCTCGGCCAGCGTCATGCGGCCAACCAGGTCGCGAACGCGCTCACCGATAGGGAGATTGGGATTCAGGTAGGCCTCGTTGCTCACGCGGTTTCCTTTCGCTGCCGAGCGCTGTTGCTGTCGCCGGCTCTTTTCTACCACTTGGTAGAGAGAATATCTACCAGTCGGTAGGCTGTCGCACGCGTAGGGGGACGACGCTCAAGGAGTGGGGGTGACAAAGTGGGCACACGCGAGGGTCACGGGGGCGCGCGTGAGCGCGGCAAAGTGGCGCGCGGCGGCGACGAGGTCGCGCGCGGTGGCGAGGTCGCGCGCGGTGGCGAGTTTGCGCGCGGCGACGGGGCTGCGCGAGGCAGCACGTTGAGCGCCGCGCCCGCAACAGACCAAGCGCAGCGCTCCGCCGCAACGCGCACGCAGATTCTCGATACCGCGCTCGGCGTCTTCGCGACCAGCGGCTACCGCGCCGCGAGCATTCGCGACATCGCGGCGAAGTGCGGCATCTCCCATCCGACGCTGCTCTACCACTTCCCCTCGAAGGCCGCGCTTCTCATGGCGGTGCTCAACCGGCGTGATGAGATCGACATCGAGGAC
>JAEYUX010000173.1 GCA_023432235.1 Actinomycetes bacterium | reverse complement strand
GGTGTGGTGTCCGAGTCGCTCGAGGAGCAGGCACTGAGGAGCATGGCGCTCGCAGCGACAGCAACAGTGGCGACAAGAGACTTCTTTGTCATCAGCATGGTGGGTTCCTTTGGAGTTGACGCTCACGGCAACGACTCCATCGGCGTCGCTGCCGCCCCGGACGTGAAGCGCTCGGGATACTGAAAGCGTTTGCATCGTAAGCAGGAGAACCGGTTGATTGCAAACGCTTACGGTAACAATTGGGCAAAGACTGGCGGTTCTCACGCTCAATCGTGGCAAGAACGCGCCTGGTTCGTTGGTTTCAGTGGAAACGCTCTCACAGCGGGACCTACCGGTGAAGCCACACCGTTGTGTTCGCAGGCACTCGCCCCTCAGCCGTGAGTGGGCCCGACTCCTCGATGACGCGGCCCACCACGTCAACGTCGGCGCCGCTCACGTTCGCAATCACTCGCACGCGGCCATTGTCAAAGGTGACCACGCCGTCGGCGCTGTCGACCCACGTGAGTTCTCCCCCACCAAGGCCGTATTCGGCGCGGCGGGCGAGCGCATGCTTGTACAGCGCAAGAGTGGATTCGGCCGACGCTGCCTGCACGTCCCGGGCAAACTCGGCCCAGTCGTCTGGTTGCGGCAGCCACGTCTTGCCCGTCGCGTTGAAGCCGTACGCAGGCGCGTCCTTTTCCCACGGGATCGGCACGCGACAGCCATCCCGGCCGTAACGCTCGCCCGCAGTGCGGAACCACGTGGGGTCTTGGCGCGCCTCGTCGGGGATGAAGACATGCTCGGGCAAGCCGAGCTCCTCACCTTGGTAGAGATACGCCGATCCAGGTAGCGCCAGCATGAGCAGCGTGGCCGCCCGTGCGCGTGCAAGGCCCAAATCAGGAATAGGCATCCCCGGCGAGAGGGGTCCGATTCCGTGACCCTGCGGATTCTCGAACGTCAACGCGAGTCGCGTTGCGTGGCGCACCACGTCGTGATTCGACAACACCCACGTGCTCGGGGCGCCAACACCGCCGAATGCCGCAAGCGATTCCGAGATGACGTCGCGCAGTGCCTCCGCGTCCCACGGGGTGCTGAGGAACGCAAAGTTGAACGCCTGGTGCATTTCGTCGGCGCGCACCCACTTTGCCATTCTCGTCAGTGGATTGATCCATGCTTCGGCGGCAAGGATGCGCTCCGGGCCGTACTCCTCAACCACGCGGCGCCAGCGACGCCACACGTCATGGACCCCCTCCTGACCAAAGTACGGAGTAGGGGCGTCCTCGTCTCCGCCCATCGACCCAGCCTTCTCAGAGGGCGTGAAGTCCGGCAGTCCTTCTTCCTTGACGAGCCCGTGGGCCACGTCCACGCGGAACCCATCTACTCCGCGATCAAGCCAGAACCGCAGCACGTCATCGAAGTCGCTCTTGACGGTCTCGTTCGACCAGTCGAGATCCGGCTGAGTGGAATCAAAGAGGTGGAGGAACCACTGGCCCGGCGTTCCATCGGGCCGCATCTCCCGCGTCCACGCGGGACCACCAAACACCGACTCCCAGTAGTTGGGCGCAAGCTCGCCGCGCTCGCCGCGACCATCGCGAAAGATGTAGCGAGCCCTCTCGGGAGATCCCGGGGCCGACGAGATGGCGGCCTTGAACCAGCGGTGCTGATCCGACGTGTGGTTGGGAACGATGTCGACAATGACGCGCAAGCCCAAGCGATGTGCGCTCTCGATGAGAGCGTCGGCGTCGTCCAAGGTGCCAAAGAGGGGGTCAACGTCGCAGTAGTCCTCAACGTCATAGCCGGCGTCGCGCTGAGGCGACCGATAAAAGGGCGACAGCCAGAGCGCGTCGACACCGAGATCCTTCAGGTGCGCGAGTCGGCTCGTGATGCCAGGCAGGTCGCCCATGCCGTCACCGTTCGCGTCCGCAAAAGAGCGGGGATAGATCTGATAGAACACGGCGGTGCGCCACCATTCGGTTGCCGTAGCAGCGGTAGTCACGAAATGCCTCCTTGCATGGTGACGGTTGGGCGATATCGCGGCCGTCGATGATGGACGTGACCGGCACGGATGAGCATCATCGGCGCGGCGCATCGCAGAATGTAAGCGTTTGCAGTGGCTGAAGGCAAATCTTCCGTATGCGCGCACATCACCCGGCACACCGGGCCTTGCGCAACGCCTCGGCAAAACTCCTCGCGTTACGATCACCACATGGGAGTCCTCGATCGCTTTGAGAAGGGCGTCGAGAACGTGATGCAATCCGCGTTCGCCAAGACGTTTCGCTCCGGGGTCAAGCCCGTTGAACTAGCCAGCGCGCTCAAACGCGAAGCCGACGCCCGCGCGGCCGTCGTGGATCGCCAGCGCACGGTGGTTCCCAATGAGTACGCGATCGCGCTTTCTGCCGTTGACATGGATCACGTGCGGGAGTGGGGGGACGACGCTCTCGCCCGCGAGTTCGAGGACGCACTTCACGACCACGCGGACCGCCAGCGCTACAGCTTCGTGGGACCCGTCAGCGTTCGCTTCGACCTCGACGAGAGCTTGGCCACCGGTCGCTTCTCGGTGTCATCGAGATCGACTCGCGCTGCGGCCGCACCGGCCACGAGCCGGACGGCTAACTCCCGCTACCCGCTACTCGACATCGACGGCAAGCGGTATCACCTCACCGGCACGCAAACGATCATTGGGCGCGGGTCTGAGGCAGACATCGTCGTAGACGACACGGGTGTGAGCCGCCAGCATGTGCGTTTTGAGCGCACCGACTTCGGGACCATCCTCACCGACCTTGGCTCGACAAACGGCACTTTCGTCGAGGATCAACGCATCAAGGAGGTCACTCTCCTTGATGGCAACGCCATCACCATTGGGCGCACGACGATCCTTTACTGGGACGGCCTACCCACCGACGAGGACGCCTAATGAGTCAACTCTCCGTGACGCTTCTGCGCCTCGGCTTCTTGGTGTTGTTGTGGGCGATGGTCCTTGTGGCCATCGGTGTGTTGCGCTCAGACCTGTACGGCACCCGGGTGACGTCGCGCGGCCGCGGGATGCGGCGTCGGCGTCCTGACCCGCGCACCGAGAAGCGCGCCGCGCCCTCACGGTCAACCACGGGAGTGCGCGCCGGCGCGATCTCCACTCACGGTCCTGCCGCCGGCCACCTCACGATCTCCACTGGTCCTCTCAAAGGCACGACTCTCCCGCTCGGCGAGTCCGCGATTCTTGTCGGCCGCGCGAGCACGTGCACGGTGGTGATCGAGGATGACTACCTCTCAGCACGCCACTGTCGCATCTTCCCCGAGCACGGTCAGTGGTACGTCGAGGACCTCGGGTCGACCAATGGCACCTTCCTCGGGAACCAGAAGGTGGATGATCCCGTTCTCTTTGCTCCGGGCGATCGCGTTCGCATTGGAGCCACCACGTTGGAATTGAGGTCCTGACATGTTCCTCACCTTGCGCTTTGCCGCGCGATCGGACGTGGGCCTCGTTCGCGCCGACAACCAAGACTCGGGCTTCGCGGGACCGCATCTGCTTGTTGTCGCAGATGGGATGGGCGGCGCTGCCGGCGGCGACATCGCCTCGTCCCTCGCAGTTGGCAGGCTTGCCGCGCTTGAGGGTGAATCGCTCAGTGCCGACGAGGCTCTCGATCACTTGAAGGACGCCATCGCCCAGGCGCACAACGACATCGTCGAACGCGCTCACAATGATCCCGAACTGTCGGGCCTGGGGACCACCGTGACGGCAATCTTGCGCTCCGGAAGCAGCCTCGCGATGGCCCACATCGGGGACTCCCGCGGCTACCTCTTGCGCGGAGATGAGCTCGAGCAGGTGACGACGGACCACACCTTTGTCCAGCACCTCGTCGACACCGGTCGCCTCTCGCAAGCCGACGCTGAGAACCACCCCAAGCGCAATCTTGTGCTTCGCGTGCTCGGCGACATCGACGCCGACGTTCCTGTTGACATTTCGGTGCGTGAAGCCCGCGTGGGGGATCGGTGGATGCTGTGCTCGGACGGCCTTAGCGGCGTCGTGTCACGGTCCACCATCAAACAGACTCTTCAAGAGGTCGAGGACCCAGGGGACTGCGCCGACACTCTCGTCAGCCTCGCCCTTGCGGCGGGCGCGCCTGACAACGTCACGTGCATCATCGGTGACGTTGTCGACCTTGATGCCTCACCAGCAGATCGCGCAAAGGCGCCCGCCAACCAGATCGTCGGATCCGCAGCGCGTGACCGCAAGCGGCCGTCGCTCGGATCGGAGTCCTCGGCTGGACGCGCCGCGAAACTCGCCGCGGGCCCTGTCGAAGACGAAGAAGAGGAAGAGCGAGTCCATCGTCTTTCTCGCTGGCGCGCGTGGCTCCTACCGGTCGCCGCGCTCGTCGCGGTCGTGCTGGGGCTGTGGGGCGCGTATGCCTGGACCCAGACGCAGTACTACGTGGGACTGGACGGCGATCAGGTGGCGATCTTCCGGGGGATTCCCGAAGATCTCGGCCCGCTAACTCTTGATGCCGTCGTGGAGAGCACCGACCTCGACGTGAGTGACTTGCGTCCGTTTGAACGAGACCGGGTTGCGGGCGGGCTTCGCACGTCTTCGCTTGACGACGCGCGCGACATCGTTGAGTCGCTGAGGGACGGTCCGTAGTGGCTACCGTTCACGAGGTCACCGCGCGTGCAGGACGCACCTCAGAGGCCGTCCTCTTGGTGATCGCCGTGGGCATCTCGGTTGGAGCCCGGGCCTTCGTTGACGCGAATGCCGGGCCGGGTATCGATCAATCGCTCGCGGTGTATTCCGGTGCGGTGGTGGCGCTTGCCATCGCCGCTCATGTGTTGGTGCGGCTCAGGGCGCCTGCCGCAGATCCGGTGCTCTTGCCCGCTGCGTTTGCGCTCACTGGGCTCGGGCTCGCGCTCATTCGCCGTGTCGACTTTGCATATGCAGCACGGGGTCGCGACACCGACTTTGGCACCACCCAGACGGTGTGGGCGGTCATCGGCGTCGTCGCCGCGATGGTTGTCATCGGCTTTGTCCGCGATCACCGTCTATTACGCCGCTACACGTATACCGCCGGGGTGCTCGGTTTGCTCGGCCTCATGCTCCCGCTGATGCCCGGCATCGGCCGTGAAGTGAACGGTGCCCGTATTTGGATCTCCGTGGCGGGCAGGTCGCTGCAGCCGGGTGAGTTCGCCAAGATCCTCTTTGTCATCTTCTTCGCGGGCTATTTGGTGTCCAACCGCGACACTCTCGCTCTCGCAGGACCCAAGGTGCTCGGCGTTCGACTCCCCCGCCCCCGCGACCTCGGTCCCCTTCTCATCGTGTGGGCCGCGGCGTTGCTTGTGCAGGTGGCCCAACGCGATCTCGGCGCCTCGCTCCTCTTCTTTGGACTCTTTGTCGCGATGCTCTACGTGGCGACTCAACGGGTGTCGTGGGTGCTCGTGGGGGTGGGGCTCTTTGCCGCAGGCGCCGTGTTCGCGGGCACGGCCTTTTCCCACGTCGGCTCGCGCTACGACGCATGGCTTAACGCTCTTGACCCGGCCGTTTACGATTCCGGCCGCTCCTACCAATTAGTCCAGGGCCTCTTTGGGATGGCGTCGGGCGGTCTCTTTGGGACGGGCCTCGGGCAAGGCTCCCCTGGACTCGTCCCCTACGCCGAATCTGACTTCATCATCGCGACGCTCGGCGAGGAGCTCGGCCTCACGGGTCTCATGGCGGTGCTCGCGCTTTACGTGGTCGTTGTCCAGCGGGCACTGCGCGCCGCGATCGGCGTCCGCGACGGCTTCGGCAAACTCATCGCAGCGGGGCTTGGCTTTTCAATGGCCCTCCAACTCTTCGTCGTCGTTGGCGGCGTCACTCGCGTCATTCCGCTCACGGGACTCACCACGCCGTTCCTCGCTTACGGCGGCTCCTCGATGATCGCGAATTGGATGATGGTGGCGCTGCTCATGCGCATCTCCGACCTCGCGCGCGCAACGGCCCTTGAGTCACCGCGCGCAACAGTTCAGGAGGTGGCCGCGTGAACGAGCCGATTCGCCGCCTCTCAGTTGTTGTCCTCATGCTGTTCCTCACGCTCATGGCCTCGGCGTCATGGGTGCAGTTCGTGCAGGCCGATCAACTTGGACAGGATCAGCGCAACGTCAGGACCTTGTACCGCCAGTTCGGTTCCTTTCGGGGCCCGATTGTGGTGGACGGCGACGCGATTGTCCGGTCGGTTCCCGTCGATGACCCGTTCAACTACCAGCGCGTTTACGCCAATGGCCCGCTGTACTCGCATGTGACGGGTTATTACTCGATTGGTCCCGGCCGCTCTGCCCTTGAGCAAGCAAAGAACGAGCTTCTCAACGGCACCGCCGACGCTCTCTTCTGGACACGCCTCGGCGAACTCTTTGCGGGTACTGAGCAAGAAGGAGCGACGGTCGAACTCACGCTGTCGGCGGCAGTTCAGCAAGTGGCATACGACGCTCTTGGCGATCACACCGGCGCCGTGGTCGCTCTCGATCCCCGCACCGGCGCGATTCTCGCCATGGTGTCGAAGCCCACGTATGACCCGGCGGCACTTGCAATCCACTCCACATCCGAGGCCAACCGCGTCTATCAATCACTCCTCGCCGACGAAACGAAGCCGCTCATCAACCGCGCCATTGGCGGCGACACATATGCGCCTGGTTCGTCCTTCAAGCTCATCGTCACGGCCGCCGCACTCAAGGCTGGCTACAGCCCCGACACTCTGCTCGCGGCCCCCCAAGAGCTCGATCTGCCTCTCACCACCGCCACCATCCAGAACTATGGCGGCGCTCGGTGTGGACCCACGGACCAGGTCACCTTGCTCGAGGCCCTGCGGGTGTCGTGCAACACCGCCTTCGCTCAACTCGCGATGGATCTCGGGTGGCCCGCCATCGCCGAGACCGCCGCGGACTTCGGTTGGGGCTCAAGCCTCAACATCCCCCTTGGCGTGACGCCGTCGCGCCTGCCACAAGACCCGAACGAACCGCAGATTGCACAGTCAGGCATCGGCCAATTCGACGTGCGGACCACTCCGCTGCAGATGGCGATGGTCGCCGCCGCAATTGGAAACCGCGGCGTCCTCATGGAGCCCTACCTCGTCAGCACGGTCCGCGACCCTGACCTGCGAGTGGTCGAGCGGACCGACCCATCTAAGCTCTCGGAGCCCTTGACCCGTGACGAGGCAGCCGCCCTCACCGTCATGATGCAGGCAGTGGTGAGCAATGGCAGCGGCGTTGCGGCGTCGATCGATGGCGTCTCAGTCGCGGGAAAGACGGGTACCGCAGAGACGGGCTTCAACACCGCTCCACACACGTGGTTCATCGGATTTGCTCCTGCCGAGAACCCCGTGGTGGCCGTTGCCGTCATCGTGGAAAACGGCGGCGATCTCGGAAATGAGGCCACCGGCGGCCGCGTTGCTGCGCCCATCGCGCGGCAGGTCATTGAAGCCGCGATCGCCGCTCAAGGGGGTCGAGACTGATGCAACTCCAAGGGGGAACCACGCTGGGCGGGCGTTACGTGCTGCGCTCACTGCTTGCCGTTGGCGGCATGGGCGAGGTGTGGCGCGGAGTGGACTCGGAACTTGACCGACCGATTGCGGTCAAGGTGCTGAAGGCGGACGCCCAAGGCAATGAGGTGTTCCTCAAGCGTTTCCGGAACGAGGCGAAGAACGCCGCCGGGCTCATGCACCCCCACATCGCGCAGGTCTACGACTACGGAGATCACGCAGGCACGGCGTATCTCGTCATGGAGCTCGTCGAAGGCGAGCCGATGTCGACCATCCTCGAGCGCGAAACGACCATTGACGAGCACCGCTTGGTGCGGATCATGATGGGCACGTGCCGTGGCCTCGGTGCGGCCCACGACGCGGGCATCATGCACCGCGATATCAAGCCGGGCAATCTCCTCATCCAAGGCGAGGACCACGTGAAGATCACCGATTTCGGTGTATCTCGCGCGAGCGACCAAACCACCCTCACCGCAACTGGAATGGTGATGGGAACGGCCCAGTACCTCGCGCCCGAGTTGGCGCTGGGAAAGCCCGCAACCCCGGCATCGGACCTCTACGCGCTTGGGATCGTCGCGTACGAGGCCGTCGTGGGCAAACGCCCCTTCACCGCATCGAGCCCCGTTGATATCGCCATTGCCCAGGTGAACGAGCCCGTGCCGCCACTGCCAGCGTCGGTGTCACCCGCACTCGCCGCGCTCATCATGGACCTTCTCGAAAAGAACCCGCGCAAACGGCCAAGCACCACGGCGGAACTCGAGGACCTTCTCACTCGACTCCGGTTGCCATCGGCCGCCGAACGCGCGATGCGCGAGCGTGGCACCGCGCCAGCGACCATCACGCCTCGCCGCAGTGGTCGCGCCCCTCAGCGCGCGATGCCGCCCTCGATCGCTCCCAAGCGACACCGACCCCGTCCCGACGCGCCTGCGGGCCGTTCTACCGAGGGGAAATGACACAATGAACGCAGACGCGACGCTGTCGACGCAGACGCAAGGATTGAGATGAACGAGGAAGCGAGGCTCCTGGCGGGCCGCTACGAGGTGGGGGATCTCATCGGCCGGGGAGGTATGGCCGAGGTCCACATCGGATACGACACACGGTTGGGTCGCAATGTTGCGATCAAGATTCTGCGCGCCGACCTCGCTCGCGACCCGAGCTTTCAAACGCGCTTCCGCCGCGAAGCACAAGCAGCCGCCGGGCTCAACCACCCCTCGATCGTTGCCGTGTACGACACCGGCGAGGACCAAATCCGTACGGAACAGGGCGGCTTGCAGGCAGTGCCGTTCATCGTGATGGAGTACGTCGAGGGACACACGGTCCGCGACATCCTCAAGGGAGACGTCGCCGCTCCCATCGATGAGGCGATCGAAATCACAATGGGCGTGCTGTCCGCTCTCGATTACGCACATCACGCAGGCCTTGTCCACCGCGACATCAAGCCCGCCAACGTCATGCTGACGCCCACCGGGGCCGTCAAGGTGATGGACTTCGGCATTGCGCGGGCATTGGCCGACGTCGGGCAGACGATGACGCAGTCGCAAGCCGTCGTTGGAACGGCTCAATACCTGTCGCCTGAGCAGGCGCGCGGCGAGAACGTCGATGCTCGCTCCGACCTGTACTCAACAGGCTGTCTTCTTTTCGAGCTGCTGACGGGTCGGCCACCCTTTGTCGGTGATTCGCCGGTGTCCGTCGCGTATCAGCACGTGCGTGAAGCCGCTCCGCGTCCTTCGCAGTTCGCCTCCGACGTTCCGGCGACTCTCGACGCCGTCGTTGAGCGGGCACTGCAAAAGGATCGTGCGAACCGCTACTCGACCGCTCAAGAGTTCATGGCCGACCTCCAGCGTGTGCTTGACCCGTCGGCTCCCACCACCGGCCCGAACGCAATCGGCTCGGCGGCCTTTGGTGCCGGAGCCGCTGGCGTTGCCGCTGCCGGAATCGGTGGTGCGGCTCTGGGCGCGAACGCGAGCCAGGCTCCGTCCTCGCCGTATGCCCCGTATGGCAACCCGTCGACGCCGGGCGAAGGTCAGCCCGAGACGGGCCCCACCGCAGTGATGCCCGCGGCGGTCCCGGCCGGTGGCAACGCATGGGGCTCGGTAATGGGTGGCCCGACTCCGCCCGTCGCGCCGAGGCCCGTCACCAGCACGATCGTCACTGATGACGAGTTGGTCGAGGACACCGACGGCCGCCGACGAATGCTCATTCAAGTCGGCATTGCGCTCGCCGCGCTCATCGCGCTCGTCCTCTTGGTGTTTGCGATCTTCAAGTTGGCTGGACCAAGCGACGACGGGCCTATTGAGCCCGACGTGACGATGGTGACGATCCCCGACCTGCAGAACTTCTTGCAAGAAGATGCGGAAGAGCGTCTCACGACGGACGGCCTCAAGGTCGAGGTCGAAGAAGAGATGTCAGACGACGTCGAGGCTGGCCGGGTGATCCGTACCGATCCTCCCGCTGGCGAGGAAGTCGAAGAGGGCAGCACCGTTCTCCTCGTTGTGTCCTCCGGCCCCGATCAGTTGCAGATCCCCGACGTGCGCGGCAAGACGCAGCAAGAAGCAATCGACCAGCTTGAGGAACTTGGCCTCAAGGTCACCGGCTTTGAAAACGACAACGATCCCGACGTCGAGAAGGGCCGGGCGACGAGGACGGACCCCGTGGCGGGGACGGAAGTCGCCACCGGCACCGAGATCGTCCTGTACGTCTCCTCCGGTCAGGTCGACGTGCCCGAGCTTCGCAACAGGTCCGCCGCGGAGGCGCAGCAAGAGCTGATCAAGCTCGGACTTCTTGCTGATGTCCAGCAAGTTGAGACGACCGAGTACGAACCAGGCATTGTGTTCGAGCAAAGCCCGCTGCCCGGGCTCGTCGACCAAGGCTCTGTGGTGACGCTCAAGGTCGCGAAGGCGCCGACGACTGTCGCCGTGCCGAACGTCGTAGGCAAGACGATCAATGAGGCAACAGCGCTCTTGCAGGGCGCCGGTCTCAAGGTTCAACAGACCAACGCCAGCTCCGACACCGTCGAAAGCGGCAAGGTCATCTCATCCAACCCGTCCGCCGGAATTCAGGTTGCGGTGGGCACCACGGTGACGATCACCGTGTCCACCGGTC
>JAEYUX010000102.1 GCA_023432235.1 Actinomycetes bacterium | reverse complement strand
ATGGCGGCTTCGATTGGGGTGAGCCGGACGATGAGGTGCACGCGTTCCTCAACGAGCGCGAACGCGAGGTGGGGATCAGCCTCTTGGGCCGGCGCATGTACGAACTCATGTCGTATTGGGAGACCTCAAATGATGTGCCCGGCCTGTCGCTCGTCGCGTACGAGTTCGGGTCGATATGGCGCTCTCACGACAAGGTCGTCTTCTCGACAACCCTCGACAACGTCACCACGGAACGGACCCGGCTGATGAGGTCGTTTGACGCGGCTGAGATCGCCGCACTCAAAGCCTCGACGCCGCTCCAATTGGCGATCAACGGACCCACTCTTGCCGCCCACGCGATTGCGGCGGGGCTTGTCGATGAGTTCCACATCTATCGTCATCCGTTGTCGATTGGCGGCGGACTCCCGTTTCTCCCGCTCGGCGCACGCCTCGATCTCTCCCTGATCGACGCGCAGCGCTTCACCTCTGGGGTGATCTTCGAGAAGTACGCGCCCCGACGCAGGTGATGGCTGCACGGCACCGGCGGGAATAACGCGAGGCCCGGACAGGTTGGGGGATGCGGAGGCTCGCACTGTCCCTGGTGAGCCTCCATAACTATGTGTGGAGGTCAGTGTGGTTTCCGTCGAGGTGTGGTCCGATGTCGCCTGCCCGTGGTGCTACCTGGGCAAGCGTCGGCTTGAAAAGGCCATTGAGGCGTCGGGCCTTGACGTCGACGTTCGTTACCGCAGCTTTCAGCTTGACCCCACCATCCCGCACGGTCAGCACATGCCTCACGCGGAACTCATGGCAAAGAAGTTTGGCGCGTCGGGTGATCAGATCGAGCAGATGAACCAACGGCTTATCGATCTCGGTGCCGCGGAGGGTCTCGAATATCGCTTCGATCTGTACGTCCAGGCGAACACGCGAGACGCGCACCGCCTCTTGCATTTCGCACATGAGCGGAATCTCGGTGTCGAACTGAAGGATCGTCTGTTGCGCGCCCAGTTCACCGAAGGTGCGCTCGTTGACGATGTCGACACCCTCGTCGGGTTGGCGGCTGAGGTTGGCCTCGACGCGATCGAGGCTCGAGCGGTGCTCGCCTCCGATGCGTACGACGCTGCCGTCCAGGCCGACATCGACGAGGCCAAGTCGCTGGGTGCGAATGGCGTGCCGTTCTTTGTCTTCGATCGCCGCTTTGCCGTGTCGGGCGCGCAGTCGCGTGACGTCTTTGAAGAAGCCCTGCGTCAGTCCTCCCAGGCCGCCGAACTCTAGCGTCGGCGTCGGCCACGCCCTTTCGCGAGCGGTGGAGCTGACGCTACGGTGAGCGCGTGGACATCGGCGTACTCACCGTAGTGACCGCCGTTCTTGCCGCGCTTGCGATCAGGGCGTGGTTTCGCTCCTATCGCCGACCGAAGTTCACGTTTACCGGGCTACCGCGATACACGTGGCCGGCGGTGCTCACTGGCGTCGCGCTTGTCGCAGGCGCATTTGAGGTGGGCCATCACATGCGCCAGGACCTTGCGACCGACGCGCTTCACGCGGTGACGGATGTGGACGGTGCGCACGCAGATTGCTCGCGCTTCACCGAGGAACTGTTCAATATCAGCCAGTACCAGGGCTACGTCTACTACGACGGCTCGAATGCGGCGCATTTGCGGCGGAACGTCTGCCACGATCTCTGGACATACGCGCACGGAGGGCAGGCGAATCCGTCCCGCTCGGAGATCCTGGCGGTCCATATCGTCACGCATGAGGCGATGCACATCAATGGGCTTCGCAACGAGGCCGAGGCCGAATGCACGGCCGTTCAACTCAATCACCTCGTGGCGGAGGAGTTGGGCGCGTCGCCCACCCAAGCGCGCAAACTCCAGACGCAGTACTACGAGTTGTATTACCCCAACCAACGCTCGGATTACGTCTCCGGCGCGTGCAGCGCCGACGGCACGATGGACATCGATGCTGACCGGACTGAGTTCCCGTAATTTGCGCGCCTAGACTCGCACCATGCCGACGCTGTATGTCCTCACCGGCCTTCCGGGCGCTGGGAAGTCCTTCCGTGCCACGGCCATCATCGACGCGACGGGTGCTGTGCATGTCGACATGGACACTGCGATGCGTGAACGCGGAGTCAGCATCGTCGATTACGACGCCCGATTTGCGATCCAGCCGGAGGTCGAGGCTCGAATCGCGCCGCTCCTCGCATCCGGGGCGTCGGTCGTTGCTGAGTTTGGGTCATGGACCCGCGATGAGCGCGATCGGATCCGCGGTTACGCCGAGCCGTCGGGCGCACGCACCGAACTTCACTGGCTGGACGCCTCGCCCGAAGAGTGCATTCGGAGACTGCACGGCCGCGGTGGTGAAGGAGTCGAGACGCTCACGATGCTCGTCACGGAGTTCGCGCCTGAGGGTTATGAGCGGCCGACGCGGGACGAGGGTGCGCAATACGACGTGTACGTGGCACCCGGGGACGAGTGGGTGCCTTCCGAGTAGGCGCTTATGACGACGCGAGTGCGCCTGAGTACACCTGCCACGCGAGCGCGGTCTTCGCGACGAGGCTCAGCACGATGTA